>JABDJC010000212.1 GCA_013003395.1 Acidimicrobiia bacterium | reverse complement strand
TCCAGGACGTGCTGGCCGAACATTTGGGAGTTCTGGACGGGCACCAGAGCTGGTCGGCTCAGGTGGTGCACAACGATTTGAACCCAGACAATGTCGTGCTCGACGGAGAGGTCCTTCGCGGTGCTTTCGATTTCGGTGACATGCTGCATGCGCCGAGGGTCGTTGATCTGGCCGTTGCAGCCGCCTATCAACTGGGCACCGCACCGCACGAGACCATCGAGCAGTTCGTCGACGGCTACGAGCGCCGCAGTCCGCTGGAGCGGGCCGAGCGGGCCGCGATACCCAGTCTCGTGGCCCTCCGGCTGTGCCAGTCGATCGTCATCAGTTCGTGGCGGAGGAAGCTGGATCCTGGCAACGCCGCCTATGTCGGCGCCGACATCGCCCCGGCCGCAGCCTCGTTGGCACGCTTCGGTGGACGAGCGACGCTTCCAAACCGCGCGCTTCGGCAGCGCCGATCCGCCGTTCTCGCACCGGGCCTCCGGCTGTCGTATCAGGAACCCCTCGAGGTCGTAACGGCGCACGGCGTTCACGTAACGGATGCGTCAGGAAAGGTGTATCTCGACGCCTACAACAACGTTGTTCAACTCGGGCACGGCAACGAAGAGATCGCCGCAATTCTCGGTGCGCAGGTGCGAAGACTCAACACCAATACGCGTTACCTGACCGAAGCAGTCGTGGAATGCGCCGAACGCCTTGTCGGATTGCTGCCCGACGAGCTGGACACCTGTCTTTTCACGAATTCCGGGAGCGAAGCCAACGACTTGGCGCTGCGGATGGCCAGGAGTGTCACCGGGAATCACGGCTTCATGATCACACCCAATGCATATCACGGAAGCACCGCTCTCACGTATGCCTTGTCACCTGAAGAACACCTTGGGTCGACCCTCGCTGATTGGGTCACGATCACGGCAGCCCCCGACAGTGCGCTTTCTGGCGCCGATCCCTCACGAGCAATTGCAGCGCTGGCGGGCCGCGGGTTTGGCCTGGCAGCCGGCATCGTCGACACCGTGTTCTCGAGCGACGGCATACACGACGTGAGCGCCGGCTATCTCGATCGATTCGCCGAGGCCTGCCACGAGGCGGGAGGACTGTACGTTGCGGACGAGGTCCAGGCGGGCCTTGGCCGCGTCGGGCGGAGATTCTGGGGATTTGCGGCGAGCGATGTGGTCCCGGACATCGTCACACTCGGCAAGCCTCTCGGCAATGGCTATCCGATCGGCGCCGTCGTGACCCGGCGAGAGATCGCCGAACGGTTCGCGGCACGTGACTACTTCTTCTCGACATTTGGCGGCAGCTCCGTTGCTGCCGCCGTGGCGTCCGCCGTCATGCGGCTCACCGTGGACTGCGACCTGGCCGGCCACGCCTCGGAAGTCGGCGGACAGCTGCGACAAGTCCTCTCATCGTGCGCCAACCGGACACCATGGCTTGACGAGGCTCGCGGTCCCGGAATGTTCATAGGCATGCCGGTACGCGATTACGACGGAGTGACGGCTTCAGTGCGGGCAGCCTCCGTCGTCGATCGTCTCAGACACGAGGGCTCCCTGATCGGACGGACAGGAGCTGGACTCTCGGTCCTCAAAATCCGCCCCCCGTTGGTGTTCGGACAAAGCGACACCATCGAGCTCGGCGCAATGCTCAACACAGCTCTGACAGATGCGTAGATTGGGTGGCCGAGCCATGAGAGCTCAACCGAGGGGAGATTGAGGTCATGAAACGGAATTGGATAGGACTGATTGCGCTGTTGACGTTGTTGGCAGCGTGTGGAGGCGACGCGGCCGAGACCACAACCGTTGCGCCGGTGGTGACAACGGCTGCCCCGTCAGCGACGACCGCCGCTCCGGCGACGACCGCCGCGCCGGCAACCACTGCCGCCCCCGCAACTACTGCCGCCCCCGCAACCACCACGACAATGGCCTCTGGATCGTCCTCAGATGCGGCAGCGTTCAGTCGAGCTCTCGCCAACACCTCCGAGATCAACTCGGGTCGGATGGAGGGACTCATCGAGATGATGGGCCTCGAAGACGGCCCCGAAGACTTTTCAATCACGTTCTCTGGCGAATTCGACAACGCCGAACGGATCTTCCATTTCATCATGGACATGAGTGCGCTTGCGGAAACCGGCACCGATGAGATTCCACCCGAGTTCGCTGGTGCCTTCGGGGAAATGGAGATGCTCCAGATCGGTGATGAGTCGTACATGAAGTTCGGCTTGTTTTCGATTCTCGGGGTCACAACCGAATGGGTGTCACTGCCGACTGACGACGCCGCAGGGACCGCGGGAAGTTTCGGCACGCCGACTCCATCTGATCCGCTCGAGTTTCTCCGTGCCTTGGACAACGGGCAGGTCGACGTGGCGATCGTGGGCACCGAAACGATCAGGGGCGTCGCCACTACCCAGTATCGGGTCACGGTCGATCCCGAGAAGCTCGCCGAAGGCGCAACCGACGAGGAACTCGAAGCGCTGGAAGCTCAGGGACTCGTCGGGTTCGAAGGGGCAGTACCGATCGACATCTGGATCGATGACGATGGACTGATCCACCGATACGTCGTCGAGGTGACGCCAACCGAAGCCGACGCGGCGGAGGCTGGATTCGGCATGATGACGATGACGTGGGAGATCTTCGATCACGGAGACACCATCGAGGTCACCGCTCCAGATCCAGCCGACGTGACCGACTTCGGGTCGCTGGGCGGGTTCGGCTTCAGCGGCTGAGGCCGGCGTGGCTCAGCACTGACAGAGAGCCTCAACTCGGGCGGAAATGATGCCGATAGGGCGGGATGCAACCCGCCCTTCGTCCAACCGTGCCCAGTCCGCAGCTCGCCATCGACATCTTTGCCAACGTTTCTTCGGTCATCAAAGGCAAGCGAGACGAGCTGAGGCTCGCCGTCGCCGTCGTGCTCGCCGGAGGCCACCTGTTGGTCGAGGACGTTCCTGGCGTCGGGAAGACACTGTTGGCGCGTTCGTTGGCCCGATCGGTGGACGGTTCGTTTGGCCGGGTGCAGGGAACGCCAGACCTTCTTCCTGCGGACGTCACCGGCGTGAGCGTCTACCGGAAGGGAACAGAGACCTGGGACTTCAAGGCCGGCCCGCTGTTCGCCAACGTCGTGTTGTTCGACGAGATAAACAGGTCGACTCCGCGCACCCAGTCGGCTCTGCTCGAAGCGATGGAGGAGCGCACCGCAACTGTTGACGGAATCACCTACGCGATGCCCTCGCCATTCGTGGTCATCGCAACCCAGAATCCGCAAGAACACCACGGTACCTTCCCGCTGGTCGAGGGACAGCGCGATCGGTTCGCCGCGGTACTCGGACTTGGCCTTCCGCCCCTCGAGATCGAACGGGCGTTGCTACTCGGAACGGGCGGCACGGCGTCGCTCGCCGAGCTGAGACCGGTAGTGGCGCCTGAGCAACTTGCTGTAGCGATCGAAGACGTCGCGCAAGTGCGATGTGACCCACGAGCGATCGATTACCTCTTGGCGCTTGTAGCGGCGTTGCGAGACCATCCCGACGTGCAACTCGGTCCCAGCCCACGCGCCAGCCTCGCATTCCTCGCGGTCGCCCGTGGCTACGCCACGGTGAACGCGCGGGAGTACGTGACCCCTGACGACGTGAAGGCCGTGGCTTCGGCTGTGCTTGCGCACCGGTTGGTGCTCAGCCAGGGAGACGACCTGAACGATGCCAGTCGTCTGGTCGACGAGGTCACTTCAACGGTTCCCGTCCCATAGCGGCGGCGCTGTCGTGAAGCTTCGCCCGAAACGCGCAGTGTGGCTGTTGTTGGCCCTGGCCCTCGCGATGTATGGCGCATCCAGAACGACTGGCGCCGGATGGTTGGTGATTCTGGTGGCGGTGGTGGTTGCGCTGATAGCGGTCGGTGTGGCTTTGCCAGTGGTTGGGGTACGGCGGGCATCGTTGGCCGTGGCCGCTCCGCGTGACGCCACAACTGGACGTCCGTGCACTCTGACGATCGAAAGCGAGCGGGGCGCAATCGTCGCCGACATCCCGCTGTTCGACAGCCGTACTGGCCTGGTGGGCCCAGTTTGCGGAACGGTGTCTGGTGTCCCGCCCTATCGAGGCGTGTTCGAGCGACTCCAGGTCACGATCGTATGTTCGGCACCGTTCGGCTTGCTCGAGGCCACACGCGATCTCGTGGTGCAGCTGGCCAATCCGTTGAGTGTTGCTCCGCAGGCTCTCGTGCTGGGTCACCGCGACGGGCTGGATGACGCCCTCGACCAGGACGGCAACATCGTCCGAGGTCGCGCGGATGAGGGCACCGTCGCGGCGCTGACCGAATACCACCCCGGCGACCCGCTCCGGCGGGTTCACTGGGCTGCGACCGCCAAACACGGTGACTTGCTCGTGAAGCAGTTGGAGCCTCCGGTCTCGCAGAGGTTGGTCGTAGTTGCCGAGCTCTCCGGTGGTCCTTACGAACAGGACGACATCGCGGGACGAGCGCTGGGTCTCGTTGTTCGCGGTTTACGCGCTGGAATCGCCGTTGACCTCTGGACCCGCAGTCTGCAAGGTATTGATCGTTCTACGGTCGACTCACCGATCCATGCGGGTCGGCTCCTGGCGGCCGCCGTTGTTGGGCGCGTCGCTCGCCCCTCCGATGTGGGAGACATGACTGTCGTCGTGGTCGAGGCATGAGAGTTCTCGAAGCGTTGAAGCGCGCCAATGCTTCCGGTGCGCCTGAGGAGTCGGTAGCGGTTCGACTCGCGGTCTTCGTCGCAGTGATGAGCGCAGTGTTCGCATTGGCCGCAGAAGACATCGCAGGCACCGTCGTGACTGTGGCGGCGATCCTCGTCATACCTGTCGGGTTCTACATCTCTCACCGGTACCGAGCGAACGACCAGTTGGCGCTCAAGGCCGGGTTGGCGGTTGCGCTGCTCGTTGTGCTCGTGAATTTTCTGGGTGCGCTCGGCCCGTTGGCGGGCGGCGACATCACCGCAGTGCAAGTGCCGCTCGCCGAGGTGTTCCTCTGGGTGCAGGTGTTGCACGCACTGCATGTCCCAGGGCGACGCGATCTGGTCTTCGGATTGGTAGCGAGCGGCGTCACTTTCGCGGTTGTCGGTGTGCTGTCGTTGTCGATAACCATGGCTCCACTGCTCTTGCTGTGGATTGTTGCGGCGACCACAGCCCTCGTGTTGGGGCACCGTGATGACGTTCGCGCCGTCGGAGCCATTGCTACCGAGAAACAGGCCAGACTCTCGACAGACGCGAAAGCGGTGGCGCGAATTGGCGGCGTCCTGGCGGTGACGGCTGCTGTCGTGTTCGTGTTGCTGCCGGCTGCGAGCACCTCGAGAGCGCTGGCGTTTCCCATCAATCTTCCGAAGATCGAAAGCGTTGCGTCTCCGGGTGGATTGTCGAACCCATCTCTCGGGCAGGGCGATCCGCAACAGACTTCCTCTGACAGCGATTCAACAGGGATCGAGTCTCGTGCCTCGTTCGGGTACTTTGGGTTTGCCGGCCAGCTGGACACGAGTCTGAGAGGGCGGCCTGACGACACCCTGGTGATGCGCGTGCGGGCACCAGGACCGGACTTTTGGCGCGGTCAGTCGTTCGACACCTGGGATGGCACGAGGTGGACTCTCTCGGACGATTCTTCCAGGACGATCCTCGGCGACAACCCGTTGGTGATTCCGCCAACGAACGGTGACGCCTTGGCGGTGGGCCAAGACTTCGTTGCCACGTTCTACCTCGAGCGACCCGGCCCGAACGTGATCTTCTCGGCGGCACGACCCGTCGAGGTGTACTTCCCGGACGCTCGGCTGTTTCAGCTCCGAGACGGGACGCTGCGGGCAGCTGTCGACCTGGGCGCCGGTGCTGTGTACACCGTCGTGAGCTCCCGGCAACCGGTGACTGCTGACCTCCTCAGACAGGCCGATCCGCTCGTGTACGGCGTTCCGGCCCCGATCGCCGATGTCTACCTGCAGCTTCCGGACACGCCACAACGTGTGTTCGACCTCGCCGCCGACGTGACTCGGGACGCCCCGACGACCTACGACAAGGTCCGCGCGCTCGAGGCATGGATGGCCACGAACACGACGTACAGCCTCGACATACCAACGCTTCCGGCAGGAGAGGACGCCGTTGATCACTACCTGTTTGAAGCGCAGCAAGGTTTCTGCGAACAAATCGGTACGAGTCTCGTGGTGATGCTGAGGTCCCTCGGCGTCCCGGCAAGGCTGGCCGTTGGGTATATACCCGGTGAGCGCAATCCGTTCACCGGAATGTACGAGGTGCGAGCCTCGGATGCGCACGCATGGGCCGAAGTCTGGTTCCCCGGCGTCGGGTGGCAGAGTTTCGATCCGACCGCCAAAGTCCCGCTGGCGGGGGAGTCGGGACGGCTCGCAGCCGCGGCGGGTCTCATCGACTGGATCCAGGAACGGCTGCCGAGTTTTGTCGACACGGGGATGGAAGCGCTGATCGTGCTGGGGGGCGTTGCCGCACTCGCCGGACTCGGGGTTGTTGGCGTGCGAATCATCGCGGCCCACAAGCGCAAGCGCAATCGTGATCGGTACGAACAGCACGTGTGGCGCTTGGAACGACTTGGCGCTCGATGCGGTCGGTCGAGGCGATCAGGCGAGACCCTGATCGAGTACGGCCGGAGGCTGGCCGAAAGTCCGCTGCGTGACTCCGACATCAGCTCATTTGCCACCGATCTCACCGACTGGCAGTTCTCCGGCGGCGACGCCACCGAGGAGCGATCCCTCGACGATCGGATACGTCGAATCGAGCGCCGCCATCGCGACCTGAGGTCGACGATGACGGCCCTTCGGGTCACGCTCCGCGGGTGATGCCTGCCGCTTTGAGAGCCTTTGCCGGCACGCCGAGCTCCCGCCATGCCGCATACGTGATGCCCTTGCGATCGGAGAACGCCTTGGCGTACTGCGCGAACCCTTTCTCCAGTTCGGACATGTCAGCCGGCGTTTCTGCCAGCTTCTGCTCGGCGTCCATCGCCCGTTGTATCAACTCGACGCGCTTCAACGGGTTGGTCTCGGACTCGGCCTGTTCGCGCAGAGCCGCAAGTCGCTCCGGGGTTGGGCGCGGTCCACGCCGACGTGGCGTATCCAGCGCTTTCAAATAGGTATTGATGGCGCGCGACTCGCGTCGCCCATCTGCCATCGCAGCCTTGTGGTCGTCACTCAGAGCCATGTTTCTCCTCGAGTGTTTTGGGGTTTCACCAACGAGTGTACCTCCGGTTGTCCCTCTATCGAGGGTCGATCCGTCATGGTCACAGTGCCTAAAAGCGCGTGAGTTTGTTCAGAGCATGCTTCGCTTGGCGACTTCTTCCAACATCACTTCTGTAGCACCGCCGCCGATGGACAGGATGCGCGCATCTCGAACCATCCGCTCAATCGGTGACTCTCGCATGTAGCCCATGCCGCCGTGGAATTGCAGGCAGTCATAGAGCACGTCATTGACCATTTCGCCGGTGAACGCCTTCATCGCTGACACCTCTTTCGTGGCGTCGACGCCGTTTTCGGCCAGCCACGCCGCGTGATACAACGCAGCGCGCCCGGCGTCGACGTGTGCCTGGTGCATGGCGAGACGGTGGCGAATCGTCTGTTTGTCGTAAAGGGTTCCGCCAAATGCGGCCCGTTGTTGCGTCCATTGGAGTGCAAGTTCGATGCCCTTTTGCGCAGCGCCGACCGCCATCGCACCGAGAATGAGCCGCTCGTTCTGGAAGTTCTTCATGATCTCGTAAAAACCGCGATGTTCGGTGCCGAGCAGATTCTCCTGAGGTATCCAACAGTCGGTGAAAGTGAGTTCAGCGGTATCCGAGCTACGCCAACCGTGCTTGTCGAGCTTCTTGCTGACGGCAAACCCTTCTCTGTCCGATTCAACGAGGAACATGGACAGGCCGTAGCGCTCCGACGGGTCTGTCCGGGCGGCGACTACGACCAGATCCCCGTACACCCCATTGGTGATATAGAGCTTCGAGCCGTTCAGTCGATACCCGTCTCCGTCTTTCACCGCGCTCGTTCTGATGCCGGCCACATCGCTTCCCGCATCCGGTTCGGTAATCGCCAGCGCCATGATCGTCTCTCCCAACATGACGGCCGGCAGAACGCGGTCGTGTTGTTCCGGGGTCCCCGAACGCAGGAGATGGGGCATCGCAAGGTCGGTGTGCACCAACGCGGTGATCTCGAAGCCGGCAAACGTTGATGTCGCCAGCGCCTCTGCGAAGACAACGGAGGCGATCTCACCCATGCCGAGACCACCACGTGCTTCGGGTACTCGCAAGGAGAACATCCCGAGCGACCCCATCTTCTCGAGCAGCTCTCTGGGTATCAGCCCATCTTCTTCCCACTGGTCGCCGTTTGGCACGACCTCGCGCTCCACGAACGTCTCGACCTGATGCCGAATCTCCTCCAATTCGTCCGTCATGTAGATATTCCGCATCATTCATCGCTCCGATCTGTGAAACCGTCAAACCGATCACCAAAAAGTTCTGAGCCGCGACACCGCCGATGCGGGTATCGGTTGCGAGCTCACTTCGTCAGGCTAACCAACGTTCACTGAATACAACTCGCCCATTGACTTCACGCCGTGGCGACGCGTATACTCAGAGTGACTTTCGTGGCGTTGGGCAGCGCCGGTAGGAGGGCACCAACCCAGTTCGAGAGGTTGATGTCATGGATATCACAGCGTCGTCGGTTGCACGAAAGCAATTCACGAAGCGTCAGCGCGGGTACGACACCAAAGAGGTCGCCGCGTATCTGGACACCGTTGGCTCAGTCATGGCTGGATACGAGCGCGATCTGAACCAGCTCGCCGCCAAAATCGAGAAGCTTCAAGAACAGCTCGTTGGCGCCCGCCAGGCCGAAGAGGCAGTGAAACTGACGATCATCGCGGCGTCACAGGCCAAAGAAGAGATGCTCACGAAAGCCCAACACGAAGCGGATCGCATGGTCGAAGCGGCGGTCAACGATGCCGCGGCCGTTCGGGCAGACGCGGAAACCGTCGAAGCCAAGGTCAAAGAGCTGATGGCCGGCGCCCACGTCAGAGCAGACGACATCATCAAAGCGGCAGACGAGCAGTACGAGGCAAGGCTCGCCGAGGCGGAAGTCGACGCAAAGCAGCGGGTAGATGTTGCCCGTCGCGAGGCACTTGCCCTGCTGGATGAAACGCGAATCGATGCCGAGTCGCTCATCAACGTCGCCATCGAAGAAGAAAGCGAGCTTCAAGAGCGCCTGATTGCAGTGCGCCTGGCGCTCGACCTCGTCGAGGGTCCCCTTCGCAAAGTTGCGTCAGGGGCACTGGACGAACTCGGGAAACTGCGAGATCTCCTGCCGGAGCCGTCGGATGCCGAACCGTCCGATGCTCGGCTCTCGAGTGCCAAGTCTGCGGATTCAACCTCGGTGATCGCCGAAATCTCTCCAGATCCATTCGCGGCGGCCGTCGATCAGCAGGCCAGCCTGCTGGAGGTGCGACGAGACTTCGAGATCGTCGGCGACCGGTCACCGATATTCGCCGAGAACGCATTGCAGCCCGTCACCGCTGCCCCAGCTGATTCGTCGTCTACCGACGCAGAGGACCTCATGAATCTGGCGTATTCGTCCGAGAGTGACGTCACTGCTTGACGTTCGGTAGATGTCGGACCAGAGCGCTCCAGGTCCCCGGTCTGCTGAGTTCGTGCCTCAGTGAACGCAAAGTCTGCCGGAATACTGGTACCGCGTTGTCCACCGACAAGGGATTCGGACGCATGATCTCGAGTACCTCGGCAGCTGGTCGTAGCACCACGATTTCCGTGTCTGGCCACTGCGAACGAATTGCAGCGAGTTCTGCGGCCAGCGCTTCCCGACCGAACTTGTCGAAAACGTCTTCGTAGAACCGCGCTCCAGGACGCGCACGCGGGGCGGCCATTGGGGCGACGACGACGATGAGATCCAACGGTCGCTCGTTCGCCAGCAAGAGATCAGCGCTCGTTCCCGATGCGACGCCGCCATCGACATACCAACGATCGTCGATCCGCATCGGTTGATACACGGCAGGCACAGCCGCCGACGCGGCAACCGCGTCACGCAACGCGACGTCTGGCGCAGCTTCGGTCCCGAATGGCACTCTTGCGCGCGCTTCGAGATCGTATCCGACGATCACGGTTGGGAGGGTCGGCCAAGAGTGCGACAGCTCGCCGAGTTCGTCGTCCAGCCACTTTGCCACTCCGCCCGTGTGGTAGATCGCCGGAGATCCGAGTGCAAGCCCGAGCCCGGGTTGGCGGAGATGCGGCAACACACCCCATCGCACCCAGCGGCTGACGCCTCGAACCCGGGTTCTCGGATAGATCCGTTGCTGGAGGGTGGCGGTCATCTCGGTCCGGTCGTCAGCGTCGCCGACGAGAGAGTGCAGGGTCAACGCGTCACCTCGGGCCATGGCCGCCACCACGGCGCCGGCCGAGGTGCCCACGATCACGTCAGCGGTGCCCGGGTCCCAGCCGGTAGCCATGCGGATCGCCATGAGCACAGCGAATTGATAGGCCGCGCCGGTGATGCCTCCACCGCCGAGCACCAGACCTATCTTGCTCGACTCGTTGTTCACGGGCCGCAGGATACGCAAACCGACCACTGTTCGAGCCGATGCGCCGCCACGGCTCGGTACTGTGGCTGGCTATGACTGTTCGACCGATCGAGATCGCCACAGATCTGCCGGTGATTCGTGCCCTGGCTGGTGTCGGCAAGCTGAGTGAACGCAAGGTGATGGACCTCGCAAGGAATCGACCGATCGGTGACGGCGTGGTTCTGGAAGCCGAAACCGGTGCGATTCGCGCCTACCTCCACCTGCACGAACACGCGTCGCATTGGGCGGCCGAGATCGCCGGCGATCCCGGTGACCAGCTGGCGGCGCTCATCGAGGCCGCGGCGTCACGGGTGGCACCCGATCCGCTGCATTTGTGGACCAGCGACGACGCACTCACCGCTGCACTCGAGTCACTCGGATATCACACCGATCGCGAGCTCCATCAGATGCGCAGAGCGCTTCCTCCCGGACGGCTGCCCGACGTTCCTTCGACGGTGACGATCAAAGCCTTTCGCATCGGACTCGATGAGACCATGTGGCTGGCGCTCAACAACCGGGCGTTTGCCGGTCACCCCGAGAACGGGAACTGGTGTCTCGGTGATCTGATGGAGCGGATGGACCAGCCTTGGTTCGATGCGAAAGGCTTTCTGATCGCGTGGGAGGGTGGCCGCATGATCGGGTCCTGCTGGACGAAGCGGCACCCGGGCACCGATCACGGTGAGATCTACGTCGTTGGAGTCGATCCGACGGTGCGGGGACGGGGAATCGGTACGCAGCTGACCCTCGTCGGGTTGTGGGATCTCCATGAACAGCAGGGAGCAGAGACGGCGCTCCTCTACGTGGATGCGAGCAACGATCCCGCAATGACGTTGTATCGAGAATTGGGTTTCTCTGCGTCGATGACGAATCGGTCATTCGTCATCAGCTGAACCGATGATCAGGTCCGTTTCAGCCGAAGTTCTGACCACACGACGGACATGCTCGATCGTCTTCGTTCGTCTGGGCACGACACCAGGGACACGGCAGATCGGCGTCGCCACTCGAGGCGAACGAAAAGTCACCAAACGCTGAACTCTGCGGCCGACTCAAGCCCAATACGAGGGCAACCAACACCGCTCCAAACACCAACCAGGTAAGCACGTCATCTCCTTACGCAACTGCGCGCAGGCTAAAACGACGAGGCGAGTTTTTCGCGGATTTCCGACGCTATCCGACCACGCCACGCGCGCCGGTGACCGCGCGCTGCAGTTCGGCGACGAGATATGAGAGGTCATCGAGGCGGCCGCCGATACGATTCTCGGCCTCGTAGACCAGCATCATTCCGGCGTTGTAGACCGTCCAGCGGTCGAGCTGAACGCGGTCGAGGCCAATGCCGTAGCCCTCTTGCATTGCCGCCGCCGCCGCAGGCCCCAAGCGCAAACCGGTGAGCCAGGTTGCTTTGGAAAGGTCCCATTCCGGAGGAGCCAAGGTCGCCCACTCCCAGTTGATCAACGTGACGTTGCCGCCGTCGTCGACCAGGAAATTGTCAGGTGTGGCATTGGTATGTGCCGCCCTCGGTTCTGAGGCGAATGGGGGCCGTACGGATCGGGCGGCATCCAACAACTCCTGACTCACGCCGAGTCGGCCGCGGTAGCGTTCCATCCGGCGGAACGTCGAGATGAAATCGACGGTGACCCACTCCTGATCGATACCGCGTTCAAGGTTGGTCATCGACGTGGGCTCGATGTCCCTCAACCGCTGCAGTATCGCACCAGCACGCCTCGCAAGGCTGGGGTTCTCGGGCAGCGTGCCAAGACTCCATCGACCGCTGTCAGCGAACATCGTCCAGTGGACCTCGTCCTGGACGCCTCGCTCGAGCACCACTGGTAGGCCAGGTACGCCGTGCAACGCCGACAACGCGTGTTGCTCGCGCCGTTGTCTCGCTGCAGTCCCATATATCTTCAGGACGCGGGTCGTCCGCTCGCCGAAGATTCGAAAGAGTCTATTGGCGTTGATCGGGCGCTGACCGGGCGAAAGCTCCTGGACTCGGTCCCCCCGAGCGAGCTTCTCTGCAAGTTGATAGGACTCCATGAGTCGGCATTGTCGCACGAACGCGGCGGCGTCGGTTCGCCGTGAGGCGAGTAGCCTTTCGCCGTCTGCAACGCCAAGGAGAGCCAGTGGCAATCGAACTCACGCTTCCGGACGGTTCCATTCGGGAGTTCCCGGACGGGACCACCGGTTTCGACGTCGCCGAGAGCATCGGGAGTCGATTGGCCAAGGCTGCGGTCGCCATCGAGCTGGACGGCGCCCAGCTCGATGTTCATCGGCCCATTCCGATGAGTGGCGCTGTGCGAATCATCACGCAAAACACCGAAGAGGGACGATCGGTTCTTCGCCATTCGGCAGCTCACGTCATGGCGCAAGCCGTTCTGGACCTGTACCCAGGCGCGAAATTCGCCATAGGTCCGCCGATCACCGATGGCTTCTACTACGACTTTTCCGTGGATCGACCGTTCACTCCCGAGGACCTCGAACGCATCGAGCAGCGGATGGCAGAGATCATCGCCGAGGATCAAACCTTCGAGCGCGACGAAGTGAGCGTGGAAGAGGGCCTCGAACTCTTCGCCGATCAGCCGTTCAAGCGGGAGATCATCGAAGGTGTCGACGCCGAAGAGGGCGCCGACGCGAACTCTGTGAGTCTTTACAGAAACGCGTCGTTTGTCGATCTCTGTCGCGGTCCCCACGTGTCGTCGACCGGAAAGCTCAAGGCCGTCAAGCTCATGCGTGCCGCCGGCGCATATTGGCGGGGTGACGAGAAGAATCCCCAGCTGCAGCGCATCTATGGGACGGCTTGGGAAACCCAGAAGGAGCTCGCCGCCCACCTCGAACGCCTCGAGGAAGCGGAGCGACGCGACCACCGCAAGCTCGGACGCGAACTCGACCTCTATTCGTTTCCGAACGAACTCGGTAGCGGACTGGCCGTCTGGCACCCCAAGGGTGGAATGCTCAGAAAAGAAATCGAGGACTACAGCCGAAGGGTTCACGGACAGTACGGCTTCGAATTCGTCAATTCTCCGCACGTTGCCAAGGCGCAACTCTGGGAGACATCCGGTCACCTCGGCTTCTATGCCGACAACATGTTTCCTGCGATGGAGCTCGATCACGCCGACCAGTACATCGTGAAGCCCATGAACTGCCCGTTCCATGTGCTCGTGTACAAGTCGCGGTCGCGGTCCTATCGGGAGCTGCCGCTGCGACTCTCGGAACTCGGTGCGGTGTACCGGTACGAACGATCTGGTGTGGTTCATGGACTGCTGCGGGTCCGTGGTATGACCCAGGACGATTCGCACACGTTCTGCCGTCGCGACCAGGTTGCAGAGGAGCTCAATCGTCACCTGCAATTTGTGCTGATGCTGCTGCGAGACTTCGGCTTCGATGAGTTCGAGGCTGACCTGTCGACCCGTCCAGAGGAAAAGTGGGTCGGCGAACTGGACCTGTGGGAGTTGGCGACCGACTCATTGCGCGAGGCGCTCGTGGCGGCCGAAATCGACTTCCAGGTCGCAGAAGGAGAGGGCGCGTTCTACGGTCCGAAGATCGACATTCACATTCGAGATGCGATCGGGCGCAGATGGCAGATGTCAACGATCCAGGTGGACTTCTCGCTCCCAGAACGGTTCGAACTCGAGTTCGCAACCTCGTCGAACGATCGTGAACGTCCCGTGATGATCCATTCCGCCAAATTCGGAACAGTCGAACGGTTCGTAGGTGTCCTGGTCGAGCACTATGCCGGAGCGTTTCCGGGCTGGTTGGCGCCCGTGCAGGCTTCGGTCATACCGGTTGCTGACCGACACGACGAGTACGCCGAACAAGTGGCGGGTGAGCTGCGGGCTGCCGGCGTCCGGGTGGACGTCGACCTGGCGATAGAGACCGTCGGCGAGAAGATCCGGCGCGCGATCACCGACAAACACCCGGTGATTCTCGTCGTTGGCGACAACGACGTGGAGAACCGCACCGCTGGAATCCGGCTGCGCGGCGAGGACTCAGAGCGCAGGGGAGTGCCGCTCGATGACATCGTGGCTGAGCTGGTCGAGCTGTGCGAGCGGCCGCGCTGATCTGGTGCCGCCGGCCTTGACCTTGCTTGGCGCATAGCTATCGGTAAGCTCCCACAGAGCGCCTCTCAGGTGCCTTCGCCAGCTGCCCCAAAGGATCCTCGTGCAAGCCTTCGTCAATTTCCTTGAATCTGCTGTGCGCCGCTCCCCGGTGGTGGTCCTCATCATCGCGATTGCGGCGACCGTGGTCTTCGGACTGTTCGTACCGCAACAGGAAACCGCCACCGGCAATGAGGGGTTCTCCCCGGATTCCGAAGAGTTCGTGGCGAGTCAGATCATCGCGGAGCAGTTCGACACGTCTTCTGTCGCAGCGGTGCAGGTGGTGTTCACGGCCGAGAACGGAGATGTCCTGACTGCCGATGGTCTGCGGACCTTCGCCGCTGTTGAGAACGCCGTGCGCGAGAGCTCCGTCGGACCCGTGTTGGCGACGGAAGTCAATGGTGGGATTCAAGGGTTTTTCGGTCCAGTACTCGCTGCTTTGCGGCAGCAAGGCGCCGACCTCGCCGCAGTGACGGATGCTCAGGTGAAGCAGGCCTACCTGGAAGCGCTGCAAGGTCTTCCTCCGGAGGTTCAGGGCCAGATTGCACTGACGCTGTCGGCGAAGGCCACCGATCTCACTGTTCCAGAATCGAGCGCAGGTCTCATGGTGGTGCTCATCGACACCTCGCTGATCGCTGATGATCCGGATCAGGTGAAGCTTCAGGAGTACGAGGTCGACATGGCAGACCGGATCGATGCTCTGCCGTCGAACAGCGTCAGTGCCGAACCGTTCAGTTTTGCGCTCTTGTTCTCCGACGCCGACGCTTTCGCATCCGAGATAGGCAGGCTGTTCGGTACGGCTTTCCTGATCATCATCGTGATTCTCGGCTTTGTCTTTTGGATCAAGCCCCAGGGTCGATTGACGTGGTTGAACGGTTTGCGCCGCTCTGGTGCCGATGTTCTTCTGGCGATGTTGGTGATCGTGATGTCGATCGTTTGGATGAACGGTATCGGTGTGCTCTTCGGACCGAAGTATCTAGGCATCATCGGTAACTTCAGCGAGATCCTCCAGATCATCCCGATTCTCCTCATCGGTCTGGGTGTGGACTACGCCATCCACTTGACCTCGCGATATCGCGAAGAGCTGAGCAGTGGTTCCAGCGTCGACAGAGCCGCGGGCCGGGCCACCAAGACCGTTGGTGTCGCTCTGATTCTTGCGACCGTGACGACCGCCGTCGGCTTCCTCACCAACATCTTCAGCCCGGTCACGGCAATCAAGGACTTCGGCATCCTGGCGACCGTCGGCATTGGCGCTGCGTTCCTCTTGATGCTCACATTCGTCCCTTCAGTCCGAGTGCTGTTGGATAGGCGCGCAGAGGCAAAGGGCAGACTGCCAGCGGTTGAGATGGGTTCGTCGAGTGATCGCGTTCTGCCGAAACTGATGGGTAAGGCTGCGGTTTTCGCAGAGAAGATCCCTGCCGTCATGCTCACGGCGGCTCTGTTGTTGGGCGGGCTCGGCGCGTACGGATTGACGCAGCTCAGCACCGAATTCTCGTTCACGGATTTCCTCCCTGAGGGTTCTCCGATGCTCGAAACCTTCGACGTACTCATCGACGAGTTCGGTGGCGGTTTGGGCGAGACCACAAACGTTCTGATCCAGGGCGACGGAGTGGCGAGCGCCGAGGTGCACAATGGGTTGGTTGCGTCGTGGCAGAATCTCGGCGATACCCCCGACGTGCTCAGTTTCGGAACGTTTGCCGCCGCAGAGTCACCGGTATCGGTGATTGCTCAGTTGGTCACTCCACCCGAACAGGGCGGTAATCCGGACACCTTCAGCGCCGAATTCTCGCAAGTGGCGTTCGAACTCGGCCTGCAACCCGATCTCTCCGTGGCGAGCGGTTCGGATGTCGACGCCTTGTACCGGGCCGCCGCCGAAGCCGACCCGGTGGGGATGCAGCGAGTGCTCTCCAGAGCCGGCGGATCCACCGTCGAGTACGTCAACGTGGCCGTGTCCACACAGGGAGGCGAGTCCGGAGCGCGCGATCTCGCCTCGAACCTCCGCGACGATTTTGCTCCTGTGTCCGACATCAGCGGGATCTCGGCGGTGCCAACCAACGAGAACATCATCTCGTTCGGTGTTGTCGACGCCCTGCAATCTTCCCAGACCTCGTCTCTCGGCATCACATTGGCAGCAGCAATGGCTCTGCTCGTGGTGACCTTCTATGTCGAGTCGAGGCGGCCGTTCCTCGGCGTGATCACCATTGCGCCTGTGGCCCTCGTCGTGTTGTGGGTCTTCGGGATGATGGCGCTGACGGGCATATCCTTCAACCCCGTGACGGCGATGATCGCCGCGGTTGCCATCGGCATCGGGGTGCCCTACACCATTCACATCACCCACCGATATCAAGAGGACCGACTGCGATACGACAACGAGAAGGAAGCCATTCGCAGCACGATGACGCACACCGGTGGTGCATTGGCAGGTTCAGCTTTCACCACGGTGGCGGGTTTCGGCATCCTTGTGACGTCATCGCTCAAGCCTTTTCAGCAGCTCGGACTCGTGACCGTGTACGCGATCGGTTTCGCCCTGATTGCTGCGGTCCTCGTGCTTCCCTCGATGCTGGTGCTGTGGGATCGCTGGCATCGGCGGCGCGGTGAGTCGCCCGTCGAGAACATCGATCCGTTTCTCGACGACCGTGAGAGAGTGGAGCGGGTAGGCGTTCGCGGTGACTGAAGAGCCGCGGCAGCGACGAATCGAGATTCCGAGCGACGTCGCAGATGAGGCGGGCGTACCGGAAGATCTGCAGTCGGACGTAGACGACCTCGAGTACTTCGTGCCGAACACGCTACGGAGACGAAAGATCGGCAAGGTGTACCTGGTGCTTGCCGTTCTGATTGGCCTGGTCATCGTGCTGACGGACCTGCCGGTGTTGATGGGCCTGGTCCCAGGGTTGCTCTTGGTGCTCGGCGTACATCATCATCTCGCCGGCTGGGACCTGGTGGTTCGCGAGCAACGTGCCCTCGATTCGGCCAACCGTCACGTCGAGTTTCCGGTGGGACACGCCTCGGCAACCGTGAACTTCGAAGGTTGGAGAGCTCGGCCGGTGTGGAATGTCCTGGTGTTCTCAGCGGAAGATCCACCAACCAAACGTGGTCTGGTGCGCCTCGACGGCATCACCGGCAACATCATGGAGGCCTACGTCGAGGACATCCCGGCGGCAGACGCCGTAGAGGCAGGCTGACCGAGGCGGTCTAGGTCAGCGTTCGTCCAATGGCACGAATGCTCGGCTTGGCGGTCCGGTGTAGATCTGGCGAGGCCTTGCGATCTTCGTCCGCGGGTCCTCGATCATTTCTTTCCAGTTGGCGATCCAGCCCGGAAGTCTCCCGATCGCAAACAGTACCGTGAACATGCGTGGCGGAAAGCCAAGTGCTCTGAAGATGATGCCCGAGTAGAAGTCGACGTTCGGGTAGAGATTTCGTTCCACGAAGTACGGATCTTCCAGGGCTGCTTCCTCGAGTTGGCGGGCGATGTCCAGAACCGGATCGTTGGCGTCGGCTCTATCGAGAACCTCGTGAGCGAACTCCTTCAAGAGCTTCGCCCGCGGGTCGTAGTTCTTATAGACCCGGTGCCCGAAGCCCATCAACCGGAACGGGTCGTTGCGGTCCTTCGCCCGAGCCAGCATGGACTCGACCGTGGCGTCGGGATCCGCCGCGATGCGGTCGAGCATCTCGATCACCTCTTGATTCGCTCCGCCGTGGAGTGGACCCCACAGGGCGTTCATTCCTGCGGCAACCGAAGCGAAGAGGTTGGCTTGCGAGGATCCAACAAATCGGACCGTTGCGGTTGAGCAGTTCTGTCCGTGGTCGGCGTGGAGGATCAGGAGCACATTGAGTGCCCGTGCGATCACGGGATCGATCTTCTTCTCCTCGACCGGTAGGCCGAACATCATGTAGAGGAAGTTCTCGACGTACTCGAGGTCATTCTTGGGGTAGACGTACGGCTGCCCGATCGACTTCTTGTAGGCCCATGCAGCGATGGTCGGCATCTTGGCGATGAGTCGCACGGCGCTCTGTTCGACGGCCTCGGGATCTGACGGACTGTGATACGCCTCGTAGAAAGTCGAGATGGCGTTTGTGGCCGACGAGAGAATCGCCATCGGATGAGCGCTGCGCGGAAAGGCGTCGAAGAATCGCTTGATCTCTTCGTTGAGCAGCGTGTGCATCTTGATGTTGGTGGTCCACTTGTCGAGTTGCTCGGTATTGGGCAGTTCGCCGAACAAGAGAAGGTACGACACCTCGAGGAAGGTGCAATGAGTTGCGAGGTCAGCGATGCTGTAGCCACGGTGGGTGAGGAGTCCTTCATTGCCGTCGATGAACGTGATTCCGGATTCAGTGTTCGCCGTGTTGGCGAACCCGTAGTCGACAGTGACGACTCCGTGTTGTGAGCGCAGCGCGCCGATGTCCAACCCGGGCGCGCCCATCGTGCCCCGCTCGATTGGCAGGTCGATGTCCTGGCCGTTGTACTTGAGCGTTGCGCTTTCGTCTGACATCGGTGTAGCCGGGCCTCTCTGTGGACAGCTCCTTAGATTACAGCCTCCGGAGGGGCGCGAGATCGAACCGGTCATTGGGCTGTGCTACTTTGCTGCTCGGCGCCACCTGTGCCACTTAGTGTCGAACGCTCGGCGACGCCGAGGAGGACCGCTTGCTCGATCTAAAAGGCCGTTCCGCGTTTGCGTTCTTGACCGAACCAGTTGGCGCTGCGCTGGCAAAAACCGGATTGTCGCCTACGGCGCTGAGCGTCATGGGACTTCTGGTTTCCGGGGTCGGGGCGGTGTTCATCGGTCTCGGCGAGTTGTTCATCGGTGCAATCGTTGGCGCGATCGGCGTGCTCACCGATGCGTTCGACGGTCCGCTTGCTCGACATGCCGGGAAGGCCTCTGACCATGGCGCGTTCGTCGACACGATGAGCGACCGGTTCGGCGAGATCATGCTGTTTGGCGGCCTGATCGTCGCGATCGTTGACGATCCGTCGCTCGTCATTCTCACGTTCTTCGCGACAACGCTGGCCCTCCTCGTGCCGTATGTGCGTGCCAAGGCCGAGGCACGTGGCGCCGAGGGGAGAGGCGGCATCATGGGCAGAGCAGAACGAATGATCGTGCTCCTGCTCGGAGTCGGCCTCACCGGTCTCGGATTCAATGCGTTGTACATCACTCTGTGGGTCTTGGTCGCCTTGACGGCGCTCACCGTGGCCATCCGAATATGGCGAACCTGGTTCCAGCTCACAGAGTGAAGGACCTACCCGGATATCTCACCTACCGAGTGTTCTCGGCCATTTTTGGCGTTCTCCCCGAGCCTCTGATGCGCCGCTTCGGCACGGGTGCGGGTCGACTGCTCGGTCGGCTGGCCAAGGGAAGGCGCCAGCTGGCAACGAAACACATGAGACGAGTGCTGGGCGAGGCCGCCTCCAGCGAGCAAGTCGAGAGTGCAGTGGACGACATGTTCGCGAGCTACGGACGGTATTGGGCTGAGGTCTTCTGGACGCGACCGAGGCGGGTCGAGCAGATATTCAATGCCACCGAGGTGGTCAACGCAGAAGCAATCGTGCGAGCGCGCGATGCCGGGAAGGGAATCATCCTCGCCCTCCCGCACCTCGGCAATTGGGAGGCGGCAGGCCCACAGACGCATCATCTTGGGATCCCCGTCTTGGCTGTCGCCGAGGCACTGCCCAATCAGAAGATCGTGGACTGGTTCCTCAAAGCGCGTGGATTCCTGGGCATCGAGGTCATCATTCCCGGAATGCACGACAACATCTCTGGTCGACTCAAGAAGCGGCTGGAGGAGGGCGGCACGATCGCTCTGGTCACGGACAGAGACATCGATGGAAAGGGTGTCGAGGTCGAATTCTTCGGAGAAGTCACGACGATGCCGGCCGGACCGGTGTCGCTGTCCATCCGTACAGAGGCTCCGGTGATTCCCGTCGGGGCCTTCTTCAACCCTGGCAAGGGCCACAGATTCGTGGTGCACGACCCGGTCGAGATCCCCAGCGAAGGCCGGCTTCGCGAGCGAGTCGCTCTCGGCACGCAGAACATGGCGAACATCTTCGAGTCATTCATTCGGCAAGATCCGTCCCAGTGGCATCTGTTCCAACCCAACTGGCCGACTGATCGAGATTCCGCATGAGGATCGCCATGGTGTGTCCATACGCGCTTGACCGTTTCGGCGGAGTTCAACATCAGGCACTCCAGCTCGCAGACTGGCTGAGGGCCGACGGCCATGAGGTGGCCATCGTCGCCCCAGGTGACGATGGCCCCGACGGTGCGATCCTTCTGGGTGGCACGACTTCGATCAGAGCCAACGGATCGCAGGTGCCGATTGCGCTGCATCCGGGAGCGGCTCGCCGGGCTGTCGCCGCGGTTCAAGAGTTCGATGTCGTGCACGTCCACGAACCGCTGATGCCGCTCGTATCTCTCGCTGTGGTGCTGGGTGACACCCCGCCGCGCGTCGGGACATTTCACGCCGATCCACCTTCGTGGGTTCGCGGCTCGTACAAGGCAACGCGCCTCTTGTTGGGACGCGTTGCCAACCGGCTCGGTGCAGTGACTGCAGTTTCCGGCGTCGCGGCTTCGGCCATCGCCACCTTCGCCGAGCCCGCGATCGTGCCGAATGGTCTCGACGTCGATCTTTATCAGGTCGATGTGCCACGGGCGCCAAAGCGTCTTGCGTTCCTCGGCAGAGATGAGTCTCGCAAAGGGCTCGACGTTCTGCTGGAGGCGTGGGTTGCGGTTCGGGTGCATCATCCCGACGCCGAGCTGATCGTCATGGGTTGCAGTCGATCAACCGTGCCCGATGGGGTGACATTCCTCGGTCGCGTTTCTGAGGAAGCCAAACGGGAAGGCCTGGCTTCCAGTGCCATCTATGTGGCTCCGAATCGGTCCGGTGAGAGTTTCGGCATCGTCCTGGCGGAAGCCATGGCGGCAGGCAGCGCCGTCGTCGCATCTGAGCTGCCGGCGTTCACCGCCGTTGCCGGCGACGCCGCGGTCTATGTTGCACCGGGGGACTCTGACGATCTGGCCGCTTCTCTTGTGGGACTGCTCGACGACCCGCAGCGGGTTGCAGAGTTGGCCGGTCGGGGCCGAGCACGCGTCAGGGCTTTCGATCGAAGAGCCGTGTGCGATGCGTACGTCGAGCAGTATCGGCGCGCGATCGCCTCAGTTGGTGGCTGACACGACCTGTTTCCATCCGACCAGTCGACCGTTGTCCACACTCACCACGATCGGTACGAGGTCCGGTTCTCTGGCCGTGACGACACCCGTCCCTGTGATCGGGTTGTAGTCGAGTAGTTCGAAACCCTCTGCATCGACGGCCAGCGCCAGTTCCAGGAACGGAGTGACCAGTCGCCCTGCAACAACGCCTGACGCCACGATGGCCTCGAGTTCGTCGACAAACGGTTCGGCTTCGTCCAGGTGACCTTCGATCACGAGCTGCTGAGCATGTGCGATGAACGTCTCGACGGCAGCAGTGACCGGGTCTCCCGCTTCACGCAGCGCCACCGCGGTCTGTGGCGCGTCGCGAACGGACTCGTAGATGAAGTAGTTCGGATACGGCGCGTACGCAGCCTGATAGGCCCGGCGGACCGTTTGGAGAGCAATCGTCAGTTCCAAGTCCTGGATTTGGTTCCCGAGCGGTTGCTCGTCGACCCACTCACGGAAACCGTCGTCCAGCGTCTCGAGATCGACGCCGAGTGTCGCTGAGCTTGCGGCATCCATCCACCCGCTCCACGACTGTTCATCGTGGTCTGCTCCGTAGAGATCGAGCCATGCCTCCCAACCGAAGGTCTCGACGATGTAGGTCGCCAGGGCCCCGGCCTGGACGTAGCGTGCCTCGTGCTGCAAGTTCGTGAAGTCACTCAGGAACTCGTCGAGGGGCAGCAACCGCCCCAGCATCGCCAGCGCTTTCGCTCGTGGTCCGAGCGGTTGGTCTTTGAAGTGGCCGCCGGTGATGAAAACCGCCATGGCTTCGTTGAGCGGCCACGGCGTATGGGTGCCGTCGAGCGATCGAGAGATGGCGTGGGTGAATTCGTGAACGAAGGTGAGCGCCACCGTGTCGGCGGTTCGCGGGCCGAAATCCCTGTCCAGATACGAGATGGCCACCTCGCCTCCGGCGTAGCCGCCATTGCCCCACAGGACATCGAGCAGCACGAGATCTATTGGTGCGATCTCGAGACCGAAGCGCTGTTCGACTTCGTCGGTGGTGTCTTCGATGATCGACGTGAGCAACGCGATGTCGCGGTCGGCCGCAGTTGACTCCAATACGTAGACGGTGCAGCAGCCTGCTTCGACAGGCACCCAGCGGGCGGAACGCTCTTGCGGCGGACGCTGCGAGTCTGGATGCACGGTGAACGCCTGCGACACCTCGATGCTGCTGCCGTCGACCGTTGCCTCGACGCGCAGCATGTGGTCACCCAACAATCCGGTGGTGTCGATTGCGCTCGCAAACATGAGGTAGTCGCCGAGGAGGGGATCACCGCTCAATGATCCGCTCACCGCAACCTCGACGCCATCGAGGGTGACCGTGGCCGCGGTCAGTTCGTCGGCGTCGAATTTTCCGAGCGGAACCTGGGCCGTCAACACATCACCTTCGAAGTGGTCGGGACCTGGAAAGAGCCAGATCGGCCTCGGTGACAATCGGGCGGTCGGCGGCGGTTGCGTGGTAGTCGTCGTCGATGACGGCAACGGCGTCGCGGTTGGCGCTACCTGCTCGATTGAGGTTGAAACAGGAGCACTCTGGGTCTCGGTGACCGCAACAGTTGGGGCGCACGCCAGCGCGACGGCGAGCAGAATTGGAGACAAGCGGCGCATTCGGTAACGCTACGTCTTCATTGGAGTTACTTGCGAACGGCTGTGTTTCTGCTCCCGGTACACTTTGTGGCAGTTCCCAACCCACGAACGCCTCGAACTCAGGAGATCCCAGTGGATTCGACCAGCACGCCAATCGAAACTGGCACTGACCTCGTCAAGCGAGGCCTTGCCGAAATGCTCAAGGGCGGCGTCATCATGGATGTCACCGACGTCGAGCAGGCGCGAATCGCTGAAGAGGCAGGCGCGGTTGCGGTGATGTCGCTCGAACGAGTGCCGGCCGACATCCGAGCCGAAGGTGGCGTGGCTCGCATGGCGGATCCAGAGCGGGTCAGCGCGATCGTCGACGCCGTGTCCATCCCCGTCATGGCGAAGGTTCGGCTCGGGCACTTCGTGGAGGCGCAGGTCCTCGAGACGCTTGGCGTCGACTACATCGACGAGTCTGAAGTGTTGACGCCTGCCGACGATCAATTCCACATCGACAAGTGGAAGTTCACGGTGCCGTTCGTGTGCGGCGCCAAAAACCTGGGCGAGGCGCTCCGGCGTATCGGTGAAGGCGCAGCGATGATCCGCACGAAAGGCGAGCCCGGTACGGGCAATGTGGTCGAAGCGGTGCGGCACATGCGGCAGATGACCAGCCAGATCAAGTGGCTGTCAACTCTGGACGATCAAGAGTTGATGGACGCTGCCAAGGTGCTCGGTGCGCCGTACGCACTGGTCAAAGAGGTGGCTGGATCGGGTCGTCTCCCGGTCGTCAATTTCGCCGCCGGTGGGATCGCGACGCCCGCAGATGCCGCATTGATGATGCAGCTCGGATGCGACGGCGTCTTCGTCGGTTCAGGCATCTTCAAGAGCGGCGACCCCGCGGTGCGGGCGAAGGCCATCGTCGAGGCGACCACATACTTCAAGGACGCGGAAAAGATCGCCAAGGTCTCCCGCGGTTTGGGCGAGGCGATGGTCGGAATCAACATCGACACCCTGCCCGACTCCGAGATGATGCAACTCCGGGGGGACTGACAGTGACGGTCCGCATCGGGGTGCTTGCGCTGCAAGGAGACTTCAGAGAGCACATTTCGATGCTCCAGTCGCTCGGGGTGACGACCGCCGAGGTGCGCACCGCGGAAGAACTCGAGGGAGTCGACGCCTTGGTGATACCAGGGGGCGAGTCGACAACGATCGGCAAGCTCGCAGACCGCTACGGACTGATCGAACCGCTGCGCAAACGCATTGCGGGCGGCATGCCGACGCTGGGTACCTGCGCTGGGATGATCTTTTTGGCGTCGGCCACGGTGAACCATGACCAGCACCAGCTCGGAGTCCTCGATGCGGTTGTGCAGAGGAACGCTTTTGGCCGCCAGGTCGATTCGTTCGAGGCCGACCTCAACGTCGACGGGGTTCCGGGAGATCCGATCCATGCCGTGTTCATTCGTGCACCGTGGATCGAAAAGGTCGGAGCTGACGTCGAGGTACTGGCCACCGTTGACGGGCATCCGGTCTTCGTGCGCCAGGACAACATCCTCGCCACTTCATTCCACCCTGAACTCACGGACGACACACGGGTGCATGCCATGATTGTCGACATGACCCCGATCGAGGAGCAGATCTGATGGCCGGACACTCCAAATGGGCCAACATCAAACACCGCAAAGGCCGTCAGGACGCGAAGCGGGGCAAGCTGTTCGCGAAGCTGATCCGAGCCATCGAATCGGCTGCC
>JABDJC010000106.1 GCA_013003395.1 Acidimicrobiia bacterium | reverse complement strand
CCATCATCCAGTACGCCCGGACACTCGTCAGCTTGCGCCTCTCGGCGGACAGCGCAGCGGTCATGTGAAACTCCTTTCCTGAGTGTGGGTGAGGGCGAAGAACGCGTCTTCCAAGCTCTCGCCTGTTCTGCCATCCACTTGTACGACATCGGCCAGCGGGCCTTGCCAAACCGCCCGGCCTTTGGAAACGATCACGACGTCGTCGACGGTCTGGGCGACCTCGGCCAACATGTGACTCGACACCAGCACGGTGCGACCCGACGAGGCGAACTCCCTGAGGAACAGCCGCAGCCAGTGCACGCCGTCGGGGTCGAGCCCGTTCGCCGGTTCGTCCAACACGAGAACGGCGGGGTCTCCGAGCAACGCACCGGCCAACACCAACCGCTGGCGCATGCCCAGCGAGAAGCCCTTCACTCGACGATTGGCGACGTCGCTCAGGTCGACCTGAGCGAGCACGTCGTCGACGCGCTTCAGGTCGATTCCCGCCGCCACGGCCATGATCTCCAGATGATCCCGAGCCGTGCGTCCCGGGTGAAACGTGGCTGTGTCGAGTACGGCGCCGACGTGGCGCGTCGGATGTTCGAGCTCCCGATAGATGGTGCCGGCGAACGTCGCCGAACCGGCGTCGGGGTGGGTGAACCCGAGCAACGCCCTCAGCGTGGTGGTCTTGCCTGCACCGTTGGGCCCCAACAGACCGGTCACCCGGCCCTGGGCGACCGTGAACGACAGATCGTCGACGGCCGTCACCGCGCCGTAGCGCTTGGTGAGCCCGGACACGACGATGGTGTCCATGCGAACCCTCCTCTTCTGTGCCGTCCGTCGGCACTGATCAGAAGGTATGTCACACCGGCATCCGGGTCGTCTGCCTCACGGTGTCTTCTCGCCTACCCCACGAGGATGACTCGACTACGCCATGCGGCTGACAATGATGGTCAGGCGCCCGGAGCCACCAAACCGCTCTCGTAGGCAACGACCACCAGTTGGGATCGGTCGCGAGCATTCAGTTTCATCAGGGTGCGACCGACATGGGTCTTCACCGTCGCTGGGCTCACGAACAGCTGATCGGCAATTTCCTGGTTGGACATTCCGCGCCCGACGAGTCCCAGGACTTCTCGTTCCCGATCGGTCAGGAACTTGAGGGCAGCCTCGTCCACGGTGCGGTTCACCGGCCGCTTTGCGAACTCTGAGATGAGGCGCAGCGTGACCGACGGTGCCAGCAGGGCTTCGCCGTTGGCAACCACTTCAATGGCGTCGAGCAGCGCCTCCGGCCCCACGTCTTTCAACAGGAACCCGCTCGCCCCGGCCTGCAACGCGGTGAAAACGTACTCGTCCAGGTCGAACGTCGTGAGGATCAACACCCGAACCGTCACGGTTGCCGGGTCGCTGCGAATCATCCGAGTCGCCTCGATCCCGTCGAGCAGTGGCATGCGCACATCCATCAAGAACACGTCTGGCTGTTCGGACTTGGCGATGGCGACTGCTTCGCGCCCGTTGCCGGCCTCGCCCACCAATTCCATGTCCGGGCCACGCGCCACGATGGTCGTCAGGCCCTCACGCACCAGCGGCTGATCGTCGGCTACCGCCACTCGGATGGTCACGCCGACACCTCCTGGTACGGGAAGGTCGCAACCACTCGATAGACGCCGTTCGAGTTGACGCCTGCCACAAACTCGCCCCGATACAGCTCGACGCGTTCCCGCATCCCCTCCAGGCCATGGCCGGTTTCACTCGACGTTGAAACTCCCCGCACCCCGTTCTCGACGCTCACGGCAAGCCGATCGGAGCCGTAGTCGATCGACACACGCGCACCTGCTCCACGAGCGTGTTTGCGCACGTTGGTCAACGACTCCTGCACCACCCGATACATGGCCGCTTCCAGGCCGGACGGGAGCGGTCGAGGCTCTCCCCTCACCTCGACCTCGACTTCGGTACCGCCCGCATTCGCTTGCTCGACGAGTGTCGGCAGATCGGCGAGTCCCGGCGTCGGGTCGAGTGCCCCGGCGTCGTTGCTGTCGGCTCGCAACACGTGCAGCAGGCGACGCATCTCTTCCATCGCGTCTCGGGTTGCTCCCTCGATGGTCACCAGCGACCGCTTGGCGTGCTCAGGATCGTCGTCGACGACGAGGCGGGCCATGCCTGCCTGCACCGAGACCACGCTCATGGTGTGGGCGACGATGTCGTGGAGTTCCCGGGCGATGCGCAGCCGCTCGTCGGTCACGGCCCGCTGCGCGGCACTCGCCTGCTCGGCCAGTACGTGCTGGCTTCTGCGACGAGTCGAGTCTCCGATCACCCACATCGCGAGCAGGACTAGCGCGTTACCCACCATCGTGTCCGCCTGAGTGCCGGAGTCGGCGATGGCGAGTGCCCCCACCAGACCGAGTTGCACGACGACCAGCCCGACGATCGACTCACGCCTGGGAGTCGCCGCCGCCAGCGAGTACAGCATCAGGAGTGCGGCGAGACCAAGGCCCACCATCGGCAGGCCCACGACGAGATAGATGAAGCCGGCGGTCATGCTGACGGCGAACGACGCTCGAGGTACCCGACGGCGCATCGCCACCGGCAGCGAATGCAGGCCCGCCAACACCCACGCCAGCGACGTGTCGATTCCGGATCGTTGGTTCAGGCCGATGAGCACGCTGAAACTGAGCGCCAGCGCCAGCACGGCGAGGCCGGCGTCGATGGCGTCGTCACGGGTCAGTCGCATGCTCACACGTTTCACTGCTGAAGGATACGCCGCCGACCATCCCAGCGAGTCACCCTGAGGGTGTAATTCTCTCGGGGTACGTACCAGAGACCACCGACGGTCGACGGTTCCCAGGCGTCGTTCTGCCGGGAGCCGCTACCGCGTTGGAGCGTGCGTCAGACACCCACCTCCACGGGTTCGACCTCGGCGGTTTCGGCCACCTCGGGCGCGTCAGCCATCATCGGAATGTTCAGCTCCTCGTGCCGTCGCAGGTCGAGTTCAAGCCGCTTGGGACGCAACTTCACGGCGATCCGATCGGGGACCGGTCGCAGCATCCTCGTGCCATGGCGGACCAAACGTCCCCCCACCATGGTCAGGACGACGAGCATGGCGATGACCAGCAGCACTACGAGGCCCGCCTTGGCGGCGTCCTCCACTGTGGTCACCACCTTGTCGGCCAGGTCGGTCAGCCCGATCTGGCCTGTACCGCTCGTGGCGGAGCCAGGCTCGACTGAAACAGATGCCTCGGCGGTGCTCGTGAGGCCGTTGGCGTCTACCACGTCGAGCGAAACGGTGAACTCGCCTGGTTCGAATCCGAACACCGGATTGAGCTCCCGGGTCTCCTCGCCGTTGCCGAGGCTCCAGATCCATTGCTCGATCTCGACGTCGCCAGTGGTCGAGGTATCCATGAACTCCACCGTCGTCCCGTCTGAGAACCACTCGAACCCGGCCTCAGGGCCGTTGACGGTTTCACCCGCCCATGAGTCGTAAGACCCGCTCGGATCGCGAGCGATCCCGATGGCGATCACCACCGCGATTCCGAGGACCAATACGCCAATTGCAGACAACGCGAATCCCCACCACCGGCTCGCGCGGTCGTTGGAGACAGCCATTGCAGACCTCCCTTCTCCTCATCTCGATCGTCCTCCACGCAGCGGTCACCGGATAGGGCCGAATGGCTCGGTTGGGATCGGGCTGAAATCGACCAAGGACTGACCTAACTTGGCGCTACACGCTGCGGCGAACGACGGCCCGGTTGCCTCGGTGTTCAACCACGTCGAAGCCGGCATTGAAGAACATGGCGAGGTTGCCGACAAACATCGTTCCCCACGCGTCGTCCTTCATCGGTTTGTCCCATGGGTAGCCCTCCAACAGGCGGGCACCGTGGGTGCGGGCGTGGTGGACTGTCGCTTCGAGGAGTGCCGTCGCCACCCCGGTGTTTCGGTGCGTACTGGCGATGAAGAAGCAGCTCACCACCCAGGCGGGTTGATCGTCGACCGCCTTGTGACTGATGGCTCGGGGTGCGTTCATCCGTGCGTACCGTTCACGGGGTGCGACCGCACACCAACCGACCGGCGAGCCGTCGCTATACGCCAGCAAGCCCGGTTCGAGACCGTCGTCAACCTGGCCCAGCAGGATGGCCCGCCGGTCCTCAGCCGGGGTCTCGTTGAACTGCTTGTTGGTCAGCAGCAACCAGGTGCACCAACAATTCGAGTGGGCACCGTTGGCGCCGAACAGCTCGAGGAGATCGACACGACGGTCGGCCGTGACGGCGTGGATGGCGAGATCCGACATGGCTGGAGGATACCGACGCGTCGAGTGTGTCTGATCCGACCGTAGTGGACTGTTCAGGCACACTCGACGTTCTCCAGGCTGAGGCACGGTCATCGATGCCGGAAACGTGTCACACCGGACGGGCAAGCTCCGAGTAGGAGGACGGAGGAGGTATACAGTGCATGCAATGGACTCCGGCAGCCAACTCGCCGACCGCACGCCCATGTCGTGGGATGACTACGAGGCGCTCGGCCCCGACGTGCGGGCCGAATACGTCGACGGGGAGCTCGTGATGACGCCGTCGCCCACCCTCGACCACCAGCACATCGCACGGAGATTGGCGAACGCCATTGAAGACGCTCTCGCCCACCGCGCCCACGTTGCCACGGCGTGGGCATGGAAACCAGGCAACGACGAGTTCATCCCAGATGTGATGGTGTTCGGACACGCCGACGATCTCCGGCGATACACCGGCGTTCCGCATCTCGCCGTCGAGATACTGTCGACGGACAGGGCAGCCGACATCATCCGGAAGGCCGCCAAGTACGCCGCGGCGGGCCTCCAGTGCTACTGGATCATCGATCCGGCCGGACCGATGATCATCGTGTATCACCTCCTGGACGGCGTTCTCGCCGAGCAGTCACGGCACGGACCAGGTACCAGGGTCACGCTCGACATCGGCGTCACCGAGGTCACGCTGGACCCAGCGGCACTGCTGGAGTGACGCCCCGCGCACCCAGCATCACTTCCTCGATGGCGCGAAATGGCGATCGGCGTCAGGCTCGATGCAGGCTCAGCGTTCGGTCCGCGTCGCTGAGATGGACGAGGTTGGCCAACACCGCGACCTCCGGGTCCATGCCCAAATCGGCAGAAGCCTCACCCAATGCGCGCTGGGCCAATGCCACGGTCTCGTGTCTGGTCAGGCGACGACCGCTCGCGACGAGCCGCCGGAACCGTTCCCGGCCGAGTGATGCTTCGAGAGAGGCCGCGGAGTCCGTCAATTGCGCCATCGCCGAGCCGGCCGGCGTGAGATCTGCGTAGCCCTGCCGAACGGCGCCCAGCAGTTCGGCGGCGAACTCCGTTTGACCGATGCGCCCCAGAAACGACACGACGCTGCGGAGCGTGGCGAACTGGTGGGCCCAATCGGCACGCTCGAGCCAGTGCTCGACGGTTTGCACGAACACGCTGATGGCTGCAGGGACGAGGCCCTGCTCGGCGTGGCTGGTCGCCATTGCCGACAGGGCCAGACCCACAACGAGATCGTTGCCCACTGAGCTTCCCATCGCGATGGCGTCGTCGAAGAGGCGACTGGCGCTTGCGACATCCTCTGCGAGGAGAAACTCCCCCTCGCTCAGATGTGCCCACGCCATCAGCGTCGGGTTGCCCAAATCGAACGCCAACTCGGCGAACCGTCGCTGGTGGACCCCGGCAGCCACTCGATCATCGTCCTCCAGGTGAGCTACGAACCGAGTGAGGTGACTGAACGCCAGGAAATAGTCGTCACCGGCTGCGGTTGCCTCCCTCTCCAAATCCTTCGCCCACCGGATGGCGCTCGACAGATCACCACGCTCGAGCGCGACCACCGCCAAGGCGTCCAGGGCTTCGATTGTCGAACCGTTCGCTGCCAGCCCGGTGCGGGCATACATCTCGGCACGCTCGAGATCCCATCGCAGCGCCAAACCCAGCGCCAGCGAACCGGCCGCAACGGCATAGAGGGGGTGTGCATGAGCACCATCCATGGCGACGGCCGCCTCGGTCCACGTGAATATCTCATCCCGCATCCGGAGGAACGCGTAGGTGTGCAGGGCGCTGGTCAACTCGAGTGCGAGATCGAC
>JABDJC010000067.1 GCA_013003395.1 Acidimicrobiia bacterium | reverse complement strand
ATCGGGTATGCCGGCTGCGAGTTCTCGCTGTTCTACGACGGGGAACAAGACGTCAGACGTGATGCCGATGACGAGTGCCCTGGCGGTTATCGACCCGAGTGCGGCGGCAATCGACGCTCTCCCTCGACCGACGTCGTGTCCGTTCATTGCGGTCGACAGTGTGATGAAGGTGTTGGCGTCGAACCGCTTCACCATCGCAGCGCCCTGATACTCGAGGTAGTGCTGGACCTCGAATCGACCGTCACGCATGGACCGCTTGAACTTGCCGGCGTACGAACCATGACTGCGATACGAAATCATCCCGAGCTGGCGAGCCACCGACAATCCCCGGGCCGGCGGCTCCTCTGGCGGGTAGCGCCCTTCGGCGAACAACGGGTCGAGGCGGATGACTTCGCGTTGCACGTGATTGATGCCGATCGCCCAATCTGAATGTGTCGGTCCGACGGCGATTGGCACGATGCTGCGCACGAGCTCTGGGTATGAGATCGCCCACTCGAGTGTCTGCATTCCGCCAAGGGAGCCGCCGGTGATGGTGCGCCACGTCGGTACCGAGAGATGCTCCATGAGACGCCGCTGTGCGTTCACGATGTCTCGAATGGTCACTTCGGGGAAGTCGGGTCCGTAAGCTGCCCCGGTTTCAGGGTTGAGCGTGGTTGGCCCACTCGACCCGTAGCAACCGCCGATCACGTTGGAGCACACCACGAAGTTCTGGCTCGTGTCCAGGCCGAGGCCTGGACCGACGATGCCTGCCCACAACTGGTCGGCGTTGGCGTCGCCTGTCAGTGCATGGCACACCAAGATTGCGTTGTCGCCCTTTTCGTTGAGCTCGCCCCAGGTGCGGTACGCGACGGTGATCGGGAGAACCGTGCCATCTTCGAACGAGAACGCGTCGAAGTCGGCGTATTGCGTGTGCTCGTTTGGGCCGTACTCCACTTGTCTCCTCGTCGTGCACCGATCCGAGAGGCGAGGCTGCAAGCCCGGCTCATCTCTCCATCCTCCGGATGGCAGGAATTGGCACCGCTCTCCGGAGAGATGGTTGCCAAGGCGTCACGGGGCCTGTCCCTCAGCCTGTTCTGGATGTGCTCGGCGCAAGAGTAGCGTGCGCTGAATAGGGTCGAGCAACGCCTAGTGTTCAGGTCCGTTTCCCGTTAGGAACTCACCTTGTCGTCACCGGCAATCGTCGTCGAATCCATCAGCAAACGCTTCGACGATGTCGAAGCCCTCAATGCAGTCAGTCTCGTCGCTGAAACGGGCCAAGTCCTCGGGTTGCTCGGCCCCAACGGTGCCGGCAAGACGACGCTCGTACGCATCCTGACGACGCTGATCGTCCCCGACACCGGGTCGGCGTCAGTGCTCGGGCTGGATGTAGTGGACGATGCACGTGCGCTGCGGGGGCGGATCGGCCTGGCGGGCCAGTTTGCGGCGGTCGACGAGCTGCTGACGGGGCGCGAGAACCTCGAACTCGTCGGGCGCCTCTATCACTTGACGAAAGCGGAGGCATCGAAGCGGGCCGCAGAAGTACTCGAACGATTCGATCTCGTCGATGCCGGCGACCGTCAGGTCAAGACGTACTCCGGCGGTATGCGTCGCCGCCTCGACCTCGGTGCAAGCCTCGTTGGGCGACCTCGCGTGCTTCTTCTGGACGAGCCGACAACGGGTCTGGATCCTCGGAGCCGACTCGAGTTGTGGAGCCTCATCGAGGAGTTGGTCGCCGACGGCACGACCTTGCTCCTCACCACGCAATACCTCGAGGAAGCCGATCGATTGGCTGACCAGATCGTGGTGATCGATCACGGTCAGGTGATCGCAGAAGGCACCTCGAGCGAACTCAAGGACGAACTCGGAGCTGACGTGCTCGAGGTCCATGTGGTGGATTTTTCTCGGTCAGCTCAAGCAGCTGCAGTACTCGACACCCTGAACGATGCCGAAGTCTCGGTTGACGCTGACACCGGACGCCTTCGCTTGCCGGTCCCTCGTGGTGCGCAAGCACTCGTAGACGCGGTCCGTCGATTGGACGACGCCGGCGTCGCAATCGCCGACCTTGCGCTGCGCCGACCAACCCTCGACGACGTCTTCTTGACGCTCACGGGCCATCCCGCCGAGAGCGAAGACGCCACGAACCTTTCTGGAGAAACGGTATGACCGACACGAAACAAGACCACCGCACCGCGCCGCAGGGATTCAACTGGGTCGTCTCCGACGGTCTCGCCATGACCAAGCGCTATCTCTTGCGCAACCTACGGACGCCGCAATATGTCGTGTTCTCGACCATCCAGCCAATCATGTTCGTGTTGCTCTTCGTCTACGTGTTCGGCGGAGCCATCGGCGACGTGCCGGGCGGTTCGTATACCAACTTCATCATCCCGGGCATCATGGTGCAGACGTCCGTTTTTGGTGCCACCAACACGGCCATCGGCATCGCCGACGATCTTCAGCGAGGGATGGTCGAGCGCTTCAGGTCGCTCCCCATGGCCAGATCGGCTGTACTTGTCGGCCGAACCCTTGCCGACGGGATACGCAATCTTTTCGTCACCACGCTCATCATCGTCGTTGGCTACATCATCGGATTCCGCTTCGAAGGCAATGTTCTCGAGTCGCTCGGCGCCGTGTTCGTGGCGGTCCTCTTTGGTTACGCCCTGTCGTGGGTGTTCGCCTTCGTAGGGGTCAAGTCAGGCGACGTCGAGACCGCCCAGGCGAGCGGGTTCGTCTGGGTGTTCCCGCTGGTGTTCGCAAGCTCCGCCTTCGTGCCGACGTCGTCGATGCCGTCCTGGTTGGCCGCTTTCGCCAACAACCAGCCGGTCACCAAGGTGGTCGACGCCACCAGGGCGCTGGCGCTGGACTTCCCTGCGGCGGACGCTCTGACTGCGGCGCTCGCGTGGAGTGTGCTGATCATTGCGGTCTTCAGCTGGCTCACCGTCCGGGCGTACCGCACCGCCAGCTGAGTCCCGATGGCTCAACGCCGGTATGGAATGACCTGCGGTTGGCCTCCGTCGAGCACGACCATCACCTGTTCACCAACGTGGCCGGCGAGTCGTTCGACGAGAGCATCGACATCCACCGCCGACGAGTCCGCCGCCTCGTCGAGTCTGGTCCAGTGCGACACACGCGCACTCGTTCGTCCAGCCAGCTCATCGAGCAGCTGGGTGTCTCCACCAACGACGAGGATGTTCCTGGGTCCTGGGGCAACGTCTTTGGGTTCAGGCGCTACAGCGGCGTCGCGTTGGCGAATCTGGAAGTGGTACCAGGCGACCCCGCCAAGCGACACGAGCAGCGCCAGTGCGACCCTGAAGTCGTACACGGTGGCTGCGCCGAGGATGCCGTCGAGTGTGTCCTCGAGGAACACGAACAAGACGATGGCCAGGCTCACGGCCGCGGTGATCGCACTCATTCCGAGGATGCCGACCACGTAGGTGCGCCGCGACGCTGAGGTCTTTTCGGCATCTCCGAGACGTTCCGTTCGAGACCACATGACCCACCACAGCGGACCGCCGACGATGAGGGCGGTCACGGCAAGCACCAAAGTGTTCTCGGGCCGAGCTCCGGCAGCCGACGTCGGTGCTGTCAGCGCTTCGAGCAGTGCCACGAAGATCGTGGTGAGACCTACCAGTGCCGCAATGAGACCAACAGCTGCTGCCGCATAGTCGTGGATGCGCATCGGCTCCGTACGCTCAGGAGTCCCGCCCGCATGCAGCACAGCACGGTGATACCACCACACTCCGCCGCCCACGAGAAGTGCTGCCAAAGCGCCTGGTATCGAGAGAAAGTGCTCCGACGCCGAGTCGGTCCCAGGCGAGCCAAACCACCATTGGAGCACCGTTCCGATCACGACGGCGCCGCCGATCACTGCGGTTATGAGGCCGGCGAGGACTCCGGCAAGGACGACGTAGGTGTGCCACAACGTCGAGCGAACCTCGCCGAAGTACCGGGTCAACCAGTAGATCGTCCACACGCCGAGACCGACGGCGCCGAGGGCCACTGGCATGTCGAGAACGTCTCGGACCCCTGGGCCCGCCGTTTGGTCGAGGAACATTGCCTCGTACGCAGCGTCGAGACCTGCGTCGACGATCAGGCCGAAACCGGTTGCCGTTATGGCGAGTCCGATGGTCGAGCCGATGGCGAGATGGGCATCGGTGCGAATCCCGTGTCGCGATATCAGAACGAACCAGTGAATGGCCCAGGCCCCACTCCACAGCGCTGCGTCGGCGATGGTCACCGCACGTACGGCGTCTGAACCGACGATCGAGGCGATCAGTTGTGTGAAGGTGACGATGGCACCGATGAGGCTCGTGCCGATGGCAGCATTGAGATACGTCGACCAACCGAGCCGTCGTTTTTCTTCGGCGTCGGTGGCAAAGGCGTTTTCGATGATTCGAAACACCATCCAGTACACGGGTACGCCGACGATCACCAGCGCCAGACCTCTGGCCACATCAGTCGAGGCGCTTCTGGCGATCACCTGGCCGTGGGGGAACAGTGCGCTGGCCAGCGAAAGAAGACCGGTGATGATCGAAACGAACGCGCCGTAGAGCAAGACATAGAGGAAGAAGCGGCGAAGAGAGTTGTCGCTCTCGTCTGGCTGATTGTCCGACCGCGACTGGACCGCCTTGACGATGGCCCAGATGATTCCACCGAATATCACCAGCGGAATGAGTGACCCGAGTAGAGACAGAAAGATCATGGTCGTCCTTCTTCACAGTAGAAATAGGGCCAGCCGGCGTGATCAATACGCCACTCGCCACTCTCGAACACCAATTCGTACACGCTCTCGTTCGATCCCCGATAGGAGTCGAAGAGGCCGGTGCTGCCGGTTTGAATCGTGGCGGTGACCGTTGCTCGGTCCTCGTCGATCTCGACGTCGTCGAGGGCAACTCGCACGGAGTCGTCGATCCAGGCATTGCGCAGCTGGCTGCGACAATCGTCAGACAGGGTCGTCGACAATTGCTCTTCCGCCAAAGAGAGGTCCCCGTCGATCATCGCCTGCACGAAGGTCTGAACGGTCGCTTGTGGTGTACCCGGGTCCAACGGAGCGGGTGCGCGATTGCCCACCACGACCGTGAGGATGACTGCGATCACGGCGAGACCGCCGACAATGGCGAGCACCCGGTTTGGAGACTTGGTTGCTTTCGGTGATTTGGTGGTATTCACCCTCTCATCGTCGCGCCGTCTCGGCTCGCGCGCCATCAGGGTTTTCCCTGGTTACTGGGCCCATCAGTCGGGGGTAGCCTGGTCCGCTATGAGCACAATATTGAGAATCGGAAGTAGCGAGGTTCACACCCTGCAGGGCGACCTCACCAGACAGAATGTCGACGTCGTCGTCAACGCCGCCAACAGCGAACTCGCCCATGGCGGCGGCGTGGCCGCGGCGTTGGTCTCCGCCGGTGGGGACGCGATCCAGACAGAGTCGACGCAGTGGGTGGCCGACAATGGACCGCTGGCTCCCGGCCACGCCGCAGTGACCTCAGCAGGGACGTTGTCTGCCAAGAACATCGTCCACGTGGTTGGTCCGAAGTACGCCGAAGGTCAGGACAACGCAGCGATGCTGCGAGAGGCTGTCCGGGCGGCGTTGGTTGCCGCCGAGGACTTGGGTGCAGCCACCGTTGCGATGCCGGCGATTTCCGCCGGCATCTACGGCTACCCACGTCCGGAGGCGACGCGAGTGATTGCCGACGCCGTTGTCGAGTGGCTGCGGGAGAAGGACCGGACCATCGAGATCCGCCTCGTTGGTTTCGACGACGCCGCTGCCGAGGACTTCAACGAAGCGCTGGGAATGGCGATCTAGCCGAGTCTCAGATGAGCTTGCGGTCCGCCGCCCAGCGGGACAGCTCGTGACGGTTCGACAGCTGAAGCTTTCTCAGGACCGACGAGACGTGGGTTTCGACGGTCTTGACCGATATGAACAGCCGGCTTCCTACTTCCTTGTAGGTGTATCCGCGGGCGATGTGTTGCAGCACCTCGCGCTCTCGATCGGTGAGCTGATCGAGTTCCGGATCGACGTCTGCAATCGTCACAGACGAGAAGGCATCGAGGACGAAGCCCGCAAGCTGCGGGGAGAACACCGCGTCTCCGCCTGCAACTCGCAACACCGATCGCACCAGTTCGTCTGGGGAGATCGTCTTGGTGACGTAGCCGCGAGCTCCGGCGCGGATCGTTGCCACGACGTCTTCTGGGGCGTCGCTTGCCGAGATGGCGAGGAAGGTGATCGTCGGATCTGACTGACGGACAGCGCTGATGATCGCCTTGCCGCCGCCTCCTGGCATGTGGACGTCGACGAGCACGACGTCTGGCTTTCGCTCTCGGATGAGTTCGATGGCTGCATCGACCTCAGAGGCGTCGCCGACGATGGTGACACGGTCTGCCAGCTCGGACCGTACTCCTGCACGAAACAGGTCGTGGTCATCGACGATGAACACGGTTGTCGGGTCCTTCATGTCACCACCTCTCTTGCTGGGACACTACAGCCAGCCCGTTGGCGTCAGGACGCCAGGACGTGTCGCAGCGCGTCCGTCAACTGATCAACCGTCCGCCGGCTGGTTTCGTGCCCGACCATATCGACGTGCGCAATGACCGGAAGATCGATCCATCGACGAACTTCGTCGAGCGTGTTGGATGGCGTCCGGCCAACGACCACCAGGCGAGTCAACGGCGAACGGCGTCGGGCGAGCGCCACAGCGGCATCCATCAGATGCGGCACCACCGGGCGCACCAGATGCAGATGGGTGGTCGTAACCAGATCCACCCTTGGCCGTACCCCGCCGTCGACGACGACGGCGTCGTATTCGAGCGCAAGGGCAGTGATGAGGTCTTCCTCCAGCTGCGCTGTGAGCCTATGAGGCGCAGACGCACATGCCGCGAGGTCTCCACTTGTGGCGAGCATGCCGTGTGGAACGCGACCGAGGAGTCGCGCCGTCATCGCTGCCTGGTAGCAATTCGGGACCTCGCTGGTGCCGAGCATCGCTGCCACCTGGGGCGGTTGATCGTGGCACTCGGCGATGGCAGTGCGCCCTCCGAGAAGTCGAGCGATGGCTACAGCAATCTCCGCCCGGTCAGATGGCCAGCAATGGCCTGTGATGCGAACCACCTTCGGCGAGAGCCGTTGGATCGAACGTGAGCGACCGAGCCGGATCTGATCGATGAGTCGATCCGTGGGCGTCGTCTCCGACAAGCGTTCGTCTGCTTGTCCCGCCTCGAGTAGTCGGACGGCGGGTAGATCCCCGACGGCGTGAATCCCCATGACTCTGGCGCCCCGCGACCTCCAGTAGCGGAGCCGCGGTGCGGTCAACCAAGGGGTTTCAGCACCGGCGACGATCACGTCGACGGTGTCGAGAATCGAGTCGATGTCGCGCTGCCGGTACGCGCGTGCCACCAGCCGGGCTGCTGCCGATGTTGTCAAGGCCGAGGCGAGCGCGGGTTCCCATTCTCGGGCGGTCAAGATCGTTGCCGCTCGGATCATGTCTCGAGCGCGACGAGCCGATCCAGTGGGATCGCGACGGTTCCGCCGTCCAGTGCGACCACGACATAGTCGGCCCCCACCGCTTCGAGGCAGCCCCGGTATCGGTTCGACTGGGTGATCGCTACCACCGTCGCTTCACGATCCTCCCATTCGATGAGCTGGTCGCGCAGTGTTCGTCGGCGGCGCGCCGACACGTACGCGGCGTACTGCTCGGCTTCGAGTACCTCGTCGAGCTGCTGTTGAAGTCGCTTTCCTAGTCGTTCGAGATCTGGGTGCTGAAACGGATCCATCCTGCTCCTCGAGTCCAGTTGTCGCTCCTAGAACACGATAGCAAGAGTTGCATAGCAATGCTTTACGTTGTCAGAGGTCTTCGTCGTCGACGATGAGATCCCAGCGGTCGAGGCAGTCGGCGCATCTATAGGCTATGACGTCGCCGGCTTGTGGCGGGTCGTCTGGCGGAAACCGGGTCAGTAGATGGGCAATACCTCCGCAGTCGACACAGACGATCGTCTCGGGTAGTTGGTGCAATTGTGTCACTCGACCCTTCTTCGACTCCCTGTTGGAAAAACATCCGAATACTCTTTGCCCACAGTATGACTACTCGAATCGCCAAGAACCCGATCTTGCGTGGGATCTACATGGTCCTCGGTTTCTTGTGTCTCGGGCTCGCCTTCCTCGGCTTCCTGCCGTTCATTCCGGTATTCGACATGCTGGCTCTGGCGGCGTTCTTCTTCGCGATGTCCAATGAGCGTCTCTACAACTGGGTACTCAACCATCCACGCTTCGGTGGAGCGATCAGGGACTACCGCGCCGGCTTGGGCTTGACCGCCTCGCTCAAGCGTTGGGCGATCATCGCGGTTTCGGTGTCGTTCGCTGCCACCATCGTGTTCTTCACCGACGCAGTGCTCGCCAAGGTCTTGATGGCGTTGCTCGCAGTGGGAATCTGTGCGTTCATCTACACGCGGCCGACTCGCGAGGCAACGGTTGATGCCGATAGCGCCAGATCAGACTCGGAGCCGTCGTTGACGGTCAACTGACAAACTGAGCATTCCCCGGCAGAGCAGGCAATAGCCTTGCCGTTATGACGCGAGTTCCATACTCTGAGGCCCATGGAACGTATCAACGTCGAACTGGGCAAAGAATGGCTCTCGGTCTCAGACATCTGTGACTACATGAGCGTGTCCACCTTCGTCGTTACAACCATGTTGAGAGAGGGGACACTTCCGGCAGTGAAGTTCGGCCGGGAGTGGCGCGTTGCGCGTCGGGACTTCGAAGATTGGTTGAACGCGCAGCGCTCGGAATCGCAAACGATCGCGGGTTCGGGAAGCTGAACTGACCCACTTCGTAGCGTCCGGCGGCAGCCGGACGTTTGTCTGACGCGTCCGCAATGGCTCGCTCTCCCTCGTACTCGACATCGCGCTAGCGTGCGCTTGCGGATCACCAGATTTCCCGACTGGGTTAGGAGGATGTTGATGGCCGACGACCTCGAAGACTTCGAATCTCCAGGCGAGACGGAGCCACCTGGAAACCTGGAGGAGTCGCCAAAGAAGGGTGCGCCGCCAATTCGCCGCGACCCGGTCTCCACCTTGAACGTCGGCATGCTCGTCTACATCGGCGTGAACACGCTCATCGGTGTGCCTCTGACGCTCGCGCCGGCCGGCCTGTACGACTTTGTCGGTGTCGCGTCGGATGTCGCTTCTGAGCTCAATGGATTGCGCTGGCTCGGTGCAATGATGTTGGCGTGGGCCGTCTCGGCAATTTTGATCCTTGCTCGACCAGTTGGTCGGGCTTTCTTCGTCACCGCCGGCTCGCTGCAATTGACCTTGGGTGCTGCGGCATTCGTCTACTCCTGGTCACTCGGCGAGGAACTCGGCGACACATGGTTCCAGATCGTCATGACCATCATCTTGGTGGGCTCAGCAGCAGTCCTGTGGTGGGCGCGTCTCAAGGCTCGCAACGTGCTGGCCGGCAAAGTCGACTGAGCCTGGAATACCTCGACTTGCGTCGGGCGTAGTCTGGACAGGGAACCGAATGAAAGGTGTGAGATTGTTGGACACCGCAGCTGTCGAGGACTTGAAGACGTTCGAAGCAGGATCAGATCCTGTCCTTTCCGTATATCTGTCCGTGCGACCTGGCGACTCGAGAGGCATGGCTGCCCGCCTGAAGGATCTCCTCAACCCGCTACGGGACGCCGGTCCGGATGATCGCGAGTGGTCGATGTCGCTTCGCTCGGAGATCGACGCAGTCATCGCAATGGCTGATCGCTTGGGAGCCGAAGCCGGCAAAGGCATTGCCTTGTTCCGCTGTTCGGCTCGCAGGCTCGATGTGCAATTGGCCGTGTCCGATCGAGTGCGCGACCGCGCCATCGTCGACGTTCGACCCTACGTTGCGCCGATCGAGGCGATGCTCGACTACTACCGCCACTACGTCGTCGTGTTGTTGGACGGCAACAGTGCCGAGGCCTATCGATTGACGACCGATACATTCGAGCCGATAGCCAGCTTCGTCGAGGAGGATGTTCGGAAGGCGAACTATGGGGGTTTCGGCGGCTACGAGGAGCATCGCGTCAGAGGTCATGCCGAAGAGGTGCGCTCCCGGCTCCATCGAGAGGTCGCTTCTGACGCTGCCGAGCGGGTTCGGCACGGCGCGGACGGGCTGATAGTCGCCGGGACTCATGATCACATCGCCAGCTTTCTCAACGACGCCGGAACCACGGCCAAGATCATCGGATCATTCGTCGTGGATCCGCACACCGCGACCCCTGCCATCTTGCGCGCCAATGCGATAGGCGTCGCCGAGCAGCATCGAGCGGACGAGGACCAAGCAGGTGTCGAGCGAGTCCTCGACGTGGAGGCGTCGGGCGGCCTTGCCGTCGTCGGGACTCGTGCTGCGCTCAATGCTGTCAACCAGCGGGCCGTCGACACGCTCTGGCTCCAAACCGATGAGATGATGGGCGGCAGCGAATGTACCGATTGCGGATGGCTCACCGTTGGCGGTCGCGGACTTTGCCCGGCGTGTGGCGAGTCTCTGACAGAAGTTCCTGACGTTTTCGATGCCATGGCGATGTCCGTGCGGCAGCATGGGGGAACGGTCCGCACGATATTGGCTGAAACGCCGCTGTCGGAGCATCACGTCGCCGCGTCTCTGCGCTTCCCGTTGCGGGTGTCGATCAGTTGATGCGGTAGCTTGGCCCGCCGAGGAGGCCCGTGAACGAGAAGAATGTCGCCGCGCTGCTGTTGAACGACGAGTCAGCTGATGTCCCGCCTCGCGCGCTACTCAAGGTCGAGGGCGAACGTTTGATCGACATCGCGATCGAACGAGCGGCCACATGGCCGGTAGGTGAGATCGTCGTCGTGCTCGGCGCCCACAGCGACGAGATACTCGACAAGGCCCGGCTCGAAAACGTCACCGTGATCCTGGAGCCCGAATGGAAAGTCGGCATCGTCTCGCTGCTTCGCGTCGGGCTCGACTGGCTGCTCCGGACCCGCGAATACTCGAGCGCCGTCATCGCGCCGTGTGATCTCTCGGCGGCGAGCAGCGAGGTTGTCACGGAGCTCGTCGAGTTCCCCAACGACGTGGAAAGACATGTCGTGGTGCCAAAGTATCGCTACTCGTGGGACTGGCCGATTCTCATCGATGACCCCGTATGGGGTCGGCTCATGGGTTTGGAGGACGACATGGACATAAAGCAGATGCTGCTTGCTCATCCGGAGTGGATCGAGGAGACCTGGATCGATCGCGTGCCACCTACTCGCATCACGGGTCCGCAAGATCTTCGAGCCGTTCGTCGACGTACCTGACGGTCGGAACCTGTCGCTGGTTGGCGAGGCCATGCGACCGAGCGGTATTGTCCGGCGGTCCGCTCATCGGCAGACAATTTTTTGCAGTATCGAAAGGAGCTCGGATGGCGTCCATCGACGCGATCGAAGGCATAGGGGTGAGGAACGCGACTCGGCTACGCAAGGCCGGGATTCGCACCACCGAAGCACTCTTGAAGAAGGGTGGTGCCAAAAAGGGCCGCAAGGGGCTGGCCGCCGCCACGGGCATTGGCGAGAAGACCATCCTGGAATGGGTGAACCGCGCCGACCTGATGCGAGTCAAGGGTGTGGGCGAGGAGTATTCCGATCTCCTCGAGTGCGCAGGGGTCGACACTGTCAAAGAGCTCCGCAATCGCAATCCGAAGAACCTGTTGAAAGCGATGATCGACGTGAACACCAAGAAGCGCCTCGTCCGGCGTCTCCCAACAGAGTCCATGGTCGAGCGGTGGGTCGCCCATGCCAAGACACTGGATCCGGTAGTCAGCTACTGATCTTCACAGAACGCCGAAAGGGGCCCCTCAACCGAGGGGCCCCTTCGTTGTTTCTGACGGTCGACTACTTGGAGGCGGAAGCCGTCTTCTTGGCTGGGGTTGCCTTCTTGGCCGGTGCCTTGGCTGTTGCCTTGGTGGCTGGGGCCTTCTTGGCTGGCGTTGCCTTGGTGGCTGGTGCCTTCTTGGCTGTTGCCTTGGTGGCTGGGGCCTTCTTGGCTGGGGCCTTC
>JABDJC010000044.1 GCA_013003395.1 Acidimicrobiia bacterium | reverse complement strand
ACCGCTGCTCGTGATAGAACCGGCGATCGCTCTCTTGGAACAGCACCAATACCGAGCAATCGACCCCGACTATCCGTCCGAGCTGGTCACCCCGCTGGCACGTTTCCTCGAGGCACGACTGCACCGCCTCCCAACCCCATCGTCGGCTGGTGCAGTCCAGCTGCTGGGTCACTGCGCCGAGAAGAGCCTCGCCCCGGAGCATTCCCAGGCGTACCGCCGACTCCTGGAGGCGGTTGGATACCAGGTGACCGTACCGTTGGTCACCTGCTGTGGCATGGCAGGAATCTTCGGTCACGAACGCGAAAATCTGGCGATGTCGCGAGACGTGTTCGATCTGTCGTGGCGCACGCGGCTCGAAGGTGCCGAGAATGTTGTTGCGTGTGCTCCGGGCTACTCATGCCGCTCACAGGTCAAACGCTTTGCCTCGCGAAAGATCGCCCATCCAATCGAACTCGTCGCTGAACGGCTAGACAGCTAGATCACGCCGGCCCGATCAGATCCCACTTGTTGCCGACGATGTCCAGGAACACGGCGATGCGCCCGTAGTCCTCGGTCCTCGGCTGCGTCACGAACTCGACGCCGGCGGCCACCATCTTTTGGTAGGTGGCGTCGAAGTCGTCGACTCGCAAGAAGAAGCCGACCCGACCGGCGACCTGGTTACCGACGACCGTTGCCTGCACCTCCCCGTCGGCCTTGGCGAGCAAGATCCCGGTTTCAGCGCCAGCAGGACGCACGACAACCCACCGCTTCGGCCGACCGTCGTTGGTAAGTGACGGCGAGTCGTCGACGAGTTCGAACCCGAGCACCTCGACAAAGAAAGAGATCGCCGGGTCGTACTCGTCCACCACGATGGTGACCAGCTGCAGAAAGGACATGCACCGAGTCTGGCACGGCGAGAGCGGCTCAGCTCCTGGCGCGGATCACCACGAGTTGATCGGCAGCCGATTCGGCTCCCCACACCTCACCGGGACGGCCGAGAATTTGACGGACGTTGCTCGGGTCCGAGGGGAGGTCGAAGGTGTCGAAGGTTTCGGTACTTGGCCCGAAGCGATGCATGGCGTTGCCTCCGAAGTCACTCACCCAGACGTCATCGAACTCGTCGACATACACGGCGTACGCCGAGGGAGAATCGCCGGGCAGCGGCCAGGTCGTCCACTGCCCTGTGTCTGGAACGTACCGACTGAGCTGGCCACTGTTCCACTCGCTCACCCAGATCGACCCTGCCGAGTCCGACCAGACCCGACGTGCCCCTTGACCAGGAGTTGGCGGATCGAGCACGGTCACCGAGCCATCGGGAGCGATCAACCCGACGTAGCTACCGGCCAACGAAGCGAAGTACACCGTGCCGAGTGGTGTGGCCGCGATGCCGTACGGGCCCCGGCCGAGCGGCGCATCGAACACCTCCATGTCCCCAGTTGTCGGGTCGAGGCTGCCGTAGATGCCGTTCTGACCGGTGAACCACAGCAATCCTGCTCCGTCGAACGCTGCCGTGTTGAGGTTGGCATCGGGTCGATCGGCCGGAAGCGGGTACACCACCACCTGGTCGTCGGCATCGACGCTGACGATGGCGTTGAGTCCGCCGTCGGTGACCCAGGCCGTGCCGTCATCACCGACGATCACTCCATGCGGGCGCGATCCTGCGCCGAGCGGAATGTGACGGGTCTCCCCGCTTTCTGGATCCAGCCACCCGAGTTCGCCAGAACCCTGGGCTGTGTACCAAACGCCCCCATCGGCTGCGGGCGCCACGTCGTGCGGACGGGAACCGGCCGGAACCGGGAAGGCGACAACTTCGAGCGCAGAAGCGGGAAACGACTGGAGAACCTCTGTCTCCGGTGTCGACGTCGTGGACGAACTCGTCGTGGAGGCTCCCGCGGCCTCGGTGGTCGATGGCGCCGTGATGGACGACGCCACAACGGCAGCCGTGGTCGGGGGAACAGTCGATTCGTCGACCGAACCGAACTCGGTACCGACGCAAGCGGTGAATACGAGAACTGCGGCTAGCAACACAGGTCCCATTACGAACCGTGGTCCTCGTGTCCGAGGGTTAGGCACAAATGTGTCCATCGCCGCAGGCTACGGAAACGAACGCGATATGCGGTTGCCAAGTCGATGGCAGTTGTTCGCGTGAATGTCTACTTGGAGCGCTGACTCGCGGTCGAGGTCACCGGCGCCGTGTACCAGGAGCCGAGCGTCACGTACCAGGCGGGCGGCGTTGTGGCTTCGACCGGCGCGGGTGTTGCGTCCACATTCGTTTCAGTCTTCGATGTTGTTTCGGACATGAGGTCCTCCGATAGCTCTGTGAAGATCGAAAGCTAAGCCCTCATCGTTTCGGGCCGGTTACGGGGCGATTAAGGATTCAGTGCACTCTGTGAAAGGTCACGGCGCTGGCCGAATCGTCCTCTCAGGACGATCGTTTCTCTTGTGCCGCTCGATCAGTGTCGTGGCGGAGTTGAACCGAGACGGTCTCCCCCACTTCGAGCTGCTGGGCCTCTCTGATCGCCTTCTTCATCGGTAGGACGAACGAGTCCGAAGAACTGTCCGGAAACAACGACGTCTTCCAAGACGTCGCACCAACCGACACCACCACCGGGATCGAGCCGAATCCGGCTCTGACGCCAACTGCTGCGTCGATGTCGTCTGCGATGTCTTCCGGCAGAGTCACGAAGCACCAACCCGCCTCGCCAGGGTGCCGCCACAACTCGGAGCTGAATTCGTAGGTCGATTTGTCCACGGCTGGTCCTCGACTTCGAGCATCGGTACGGACGGTAGCGAGCCGAGCTGCCATAGAAGCAGGCAACAGCCAATACTCTGGCGGTAGCGTCGTCGTAGAAGGTAGAGAGACACCGTGAACCACAAAGTCGATGCGTACATCCAACGGTCGGAGAAGTGGCCGCACGAGATGGCTGCCCTGCGCCCGGTGCTGCTCGATGCGGGCCTGACCGAGAGCATCAAGTGGGGCAAGCCGTGCTTCAGCCACAACCACAAGAACATCGTGATCTTCCAAGAGATGAACGACTTCCTGTCGCTCATGTTCTTCAAGGGCGCACTGTTGAAAGATCCGGAGGGTCTACTCAAATCTCAGGGGCCGAACTCGCGATCTGCGTTGCGCATCGAGTTCACGTCGCTGGAAGACGTGTCGAGGCTTGCGGACACCTTGAAGGCGTACGTCACCGAAGCGATCGCCGTCGAAGAAGCTGGATTGGAGGTCGGCCCGGCACCGGAGCTCGAGCTCGTCGAGGAACTCAGAAACCGGCTCGACCAGGACCCGGCGCTCGAGGCGGCCTTCGAGGCGTTGACCCCCGGCCGCCAGCGGGAATACAACCTCTACTTCTCCGGTGCAAAACAATCCAAGACGCGCGCAGCACGAGTCGACAAGTACGTGCCGAAGATCATGGAAGGCAAGGGCTTTCGCGACCGATGATCTGAGTCGCGGCTCGGATCACACGGGTTGCTGCATCAGTCCGAGGATGTTTCGCTCTGAGTCGAAGAACCATGCTGCCCTGGCACCGGTCGGGGATGTGAGAATCGAATTCTCCATCTCCATCCCCTCGATTTCGAAGTCTTGGAACTCGACACCACGGCTCTTCATCTCGGTGACGGCCGCATCGATGTCTTCTATCTCCCACGTTGCTGCGGTCGCCTGATTGGTTCCTGCCGATCCAGACGGGTACACGATGAACCATCCGCCGCCGGCCTCATACCGCAGGTCACCGTCTCGTTCTGCGATGGGCTTCATGCCCAACTTGTCGGCGTAGAAGGACTTGGCACGGTCGATGTCAGACGCCGGCAGCATCGGGACGAGAACGTTTCCCTCGAACATGGAGTCACCTCGTATCAAAGGGCCCGCGAAATACGAGCCCGGACGCGAATGCTACGCCGTCCCCAGGCCAATGGTCGGTTTGATCAACTGCCATCTGCGGGCCAAGGTTGCGCCATGACGGACAGCGCAACAGACATCACCAGTATCCGGCGAGAGCCTCCACCACTCGTTCCCGTTGTCGTCGCGGCGCGCGACGAACTCACGCCGCGGCTACTCCAGCTCACCTTCGAGGGTGACGGACTGGCGACGATGGCGGCGCCGGAGCCCGCCAGCAGTGTTCGCCTCCTCGTACCCAGTCCCGGAACCGACGAGCTGGTCACTCCGAAGTGGAACGGCAACGAGTTCCTCCTCGATGACGGAACCAGACCCGCGCTGCGCACCTTCACGCCGCTGCGGGTCGATCGGGATGCTGGACGCCTCGACCTCCAGATCGTGCGGCATCCGGGCGGCGCCGTCTCCACGTGGGCGGAACACGCCACGCTGGGAGCCGAAGCCGCCATTTCGGGACCCGGCAGCGGCTACACCATCGACGAGGACGCGGAGCGGTTCATCCTCTTGGGCGACGAGACCGCGATACCGGCGATCTCTGATCTCCTCGGTGTGATTCCGCACGACGCTGCAGTCGAAGTTCACATCGAGATCGTTCAACCCGACGCCCGGCTACCTCTCTCGGAGTATCCCAACGCGAGCGTGACCTGGCATGTCGGCGACGAAGGTGCCGTCCCCGGTGGGAGGCTCGTGGAGGTGGTCCATGGATTCGATGGCCTTCTCGAAACCACACGGCTTTGGGCAGCCGGCGAGGCGGCGTCGATGCACGCCATCCGCAAGCACGTGTTCAAGTCGCTGCACGTCCCGAGGTCGCAAGCGACGATACGCGGATATTGGAAACCGGCCCGCTGAACCCGCAGAGTCGGAGATCGGCTAGGACCGGATGACGTAGACCCGGTCTTCGAGCTTGCCGATCATGCGGTAGATGGTCCACACGGTATTGCCCAGGACCCCGCGGTATGACGAGACACCGATCCCGTCGATCATGCGATCCTTGTCACGCCGGAGGCGAGCAGCGCGCAGCAGCCGCTTCTCGCCGTCGTCGGCCTCGAGCGTGTGCTCCAGCCACTCGGACCCGATTCGTTCGATCGACTCGATTTTGAACCCACACTGCTCCACGGTCGCTTCGAAGGCTTCGGCATCGAGACGTTCCGGTATCAGAGCCAGGTCGGCGCACACCCGGTTCCACTCCTTCGGCTCGAGGTCCGCAGTGGCGAACACGTGGTGGATCACCATGGCACGGCCGCGTACAAGGACCCGGCGGCACTCGGCGAGCGCACCTTCGAGATCTGCGACGTGCCCCATCATGTCGCGAGCGAAGACCGCATCGAAGGCGTCGTCTGCGGCGGGGATGTCATTGATCGTCCCCAGCTTGATCTCGACGAGGTGCCCATACTCGTGCTCGGCGATGTTCTCGATACCCCAGTCGATGTTCGCTTGTACCGGATCGACCGAGAGCACCCGACAGCCGAACCGTTCGGCGAGATCGAGCGCTTGGGAGGCGTCGCGCCCACCGATGTCGAGCACGTAACCACCTTCACCAACGCCAAGGGTGGCGAACGTGTCGTACAGGGAGGTGCGTGGTCTGGGGTCGAGGCTGCGGTCGGCGAGAGACACCGCGTCATCCCAGTCCATGTCGCTTTCGCCGTACATTTCCTCGACGGTTCGCGGCGTGGTGAATTCGTCAGTCATGGTGCCAGGCTACGTCGTCTCCGCACCGCAGTTGAGCCAGATCGGCGCAGCTTCAGCGACCCGAGCGGACGGAATGGGTAGTCACGTTGCTTCGCGAATCGTCCCCACGGCCTCGACCGCGAGATCGATCAGCGTGTCTCGCGTGCTGTCCACTTCAGACGCGTCGAGATTGCGCATCGGCCGCCACAACATGCCGAGCACAGCCGCCGCCTCGACCCTCGCCCGCTTGCTGCGATCTTCTCCGGCCAGTGCACTGCGCATCGCCTTGTTCGACTCACGCAACTGCCGGCCCAACGACGGATGATTGAGCACTGACTTGTCTCCGTCGATCCACGTGACCACTTCTTCGTGTTCCATCAGGACGCCCATGTAGTCCTCGAGCAGCGCCCGAACCCCATCCGGCCAGGAGGGCGCATCGGGATGACGTCGTTTCACCTCACCGAGCCTGTCGAGGAACGGCCCTACGGCTTCAGCCAACAGCTCCTCCTTCGAAGCGAAGTGATAGGTGAACGCGGCCTTGCTGACACCCGTGGCATCCGACAACTGGCCGATCGACGTTCCTTCGAACCCCCGCTCGCTGAACGCGGAGAGCGCAGCTTCGACAAGTTCGTCTCGTCTGCTCGGTCGTGGCGACATTGGGATTTCCTTCGATTCGTATCTTGACGATCGTGATGTTTCATCGTAAGTTTTCGCCAGTAACTGTACAAACGTACAGTTCGGGTTACCGGCCAGAACCGCGCTACATGGGCCTGAGCCTGCGAGACCTTTGAGGAGGGTCGTCCGCTTATGAATTCCACCTACTCGCGTCGCGAGTTTCTCAACCGCTCCCTCGCAGTTGGGGCCGGCGCAGCGGCGATCCAGCTTCTGCCGATCGGCGCGGCAACAGCTGCTGCGGTTCCCAGCCACCGCCTGACGCAATCGCACGACCCCGCCGTGCTTCATCGATGGATCTCAGCGGTGCACAGTTCCGTGAAGCGGGAGCGATACACCCCGACCAACGCAGCGCGTACGTATGCGTACTTCTCCGTCGCCGCATACGAAGCCGTGGTGGGAGGCATGCCCCGTCATCTCTCCCTCGGCTTGCAGTTGAACGGTCTGCCGCGCCTTCCGTTCGCCGCACGCAACCGACGCTACGACTGGCCGACCGCCGCCAACGCCGCAATGGCCACCATCGCACCTGCCCTCTTCGCCGATCGTGCCGAGTCACTGGCCGAACTCGCGGACCTCGAAGCAGCGTTTCGGTCGGAACGTGCAGTTGCAGTCGCCGACGGCCCAACGATCAATCGGTCAGTCGCTCACGGGCGAGCCGTTGGCGACGCCATCGTCACTTGGATACACGCCGACGGGTGGGCCGGCATCCAGGGCCTGGCCTACACACCCCCCGTCGGACCGGGGCTCTGGCAGAGCACACCGCCCAACTTCGGCACCGCCATCGAGCCATATTGGGAACAAGTCCGGACCTTTGCCCTGTCGCCGGTGACCACGTGCACGCCTCCACCTCCGGTGGCGTTCTCGACGGACCCCGCATCCGAGTTCTACGCGCAAGCGTTGACGACCTACCACGCCGTCAACAACCTGGCCGACGCTCAGAAGGACATTGCGTTCTTCTGGCGGGACAACCCCGATGGCACCACAGGCCTGCCATCTGGGCACTGGTTGCTGATCACAGGCATACTCATAGGACAACTGGGCTACAACTTGGAGCAGGCGGCGGAATTGTTGGCGCTCAACAGCGTCACGGTCGCTGATGCGTTCAGCTCATGTTGGACCGAGAAGTACCGGACCAATTTGGTTCGCCCGGTTACCTACATTCAGCAGAACGTCGACGCGGCATGGACGACCCCGGTCAACACGCCACAGTTCCCCGAATACACCTCAGGGCATTCTGTGGGGTCGGGCGCCGCGGCCACGACGCTCACCGCGCTGGTCGGGACGGTGGCTTTTGTCGACAACACGGGTGAGGTCAATGGTTTTGCCAGTCGGTCCTTCGATTCGATCTGGGACGCAGCGAACGAGGCGGCGATCTCCCGGCTCTACGGCGGAATCCACTATCCCATGGGCATCGAAGCCGGTATCGAGCAGGGCATCTGTGTGTCTCGAGAGGTGCTCGGTCGGATCAGCACGCGCAAGAGCGGCCCAGTCGGCTAGAGCACCCTCCCTTATCTGACCGTTCACCCGTCGCACGACACCGGTGCGAGGCCGTCGGCCATGGCGCGAACGCGGTTGGCGGCTTCGCTCAGGCGGGCAGCGTCGAGGAGGCCTTCGGCCACAGCCAGTTCCAAGCTGGCCACGATGCGAGGTACGTCGCTCGGTCGATCCGCTATCAGCAAGTCCTGTCCGGCGCCGACTGCTTCGACTGCGATCTGTTCGATGCTGCGACCTTTCCGCAACGCCGCCATCGACAGGCCGTCGGTCATCGCCACACCCTGGAAACCGAAGCGGTCGCGCAGCATCGTCAAGACCACGGGCGAAAGGCTCGCAGGCGTATCAGGATCGAGTGCCGGGTAGATCGGGTGTCCGACCATGACCGCCTCGACGCCTGCGTCGATGGCTGCCTGAAACGGCGAAAAGTGTGACGCTTCGAGAGTGTCCAGTCGCGCGTCGATGACCGTCACTGACCGGTGCGGGTCGACCCGCGACAACCCGTGTCCAGGGAAGTGCTTGGCGGTGGCCCCGACACCGGCCTGTCGGAGTCCGGTCATGAAATCGAGCGCGAGTTGGGTCACGACGTCTGCGTCGGGGCCCGCATTGCGGCCTTCGAGCACCGGATTGTCGCCCTGCGCGACGTCAGCAATTGGTGCGAGATCGAGGTTGATGCCGAGCGCCACCATCTCGTGGCCCATCTGCTCCGTCAACGTGACGAAGCGTTCGGCTTCCGTGTCCAGCTCTGGAGCGGAGACTCCGATGGTGGCGAGTCGGTCGACTCGGCCGGGCTCTTGATCGATGGCGACGATCACCGACCCACCCGCAGCACAGGCAACGGAAGTCGTCAGCTCTCTCAGCTGATCTCGAGACGTGATGTTGCGGCCGAAGAGAATCACGGCCTTCCCGCCACTTTCGAGCTGGCGCGCCGTCGCTCGGTCGAGCGTGAGGCCCATGAATCCGGCCATCACGACAGCGTGGGCGTCTTGGCTGACCGAGAACTCGGGGACAGGGCTGGTGGTTGTCGTCACATCGCGCATCGTCGGGGACACATCCGGCCAGGTCGTGGTGGTGATGTCCGAGGTCGTCAATTCAGGGCGCAGGAGCGTCGAGCGAGTCGCTGGAGCCTGCGTCACCAGAGTCGACGTTGTAGCTGTGGGAGCTGCGCCTATCAGCGGTGGAGTGTTTTGCTGGATTGCCAACGGAGCCGCGACTCCACCACAGGCCGCGACAATAAGCAGCACAGCTAGAAGGCGGCCCCAGGTCACAAGGCGACACGATAACTTCGCCCAGCCCTTCGACTATGGCAATGCCGTCACAGGCGGGAAGTATCGCTGCACGCGTGTTGCGCACAGTTGGGTATGGTCCCGTTACGTGGACTCACAGCCAGACATCACCCCATCCGGGTTTCCGAACACCGTCTTGTGGACGAAGGGTGACGGTTGCCGAGAACTTGCCGAACTGTTGGCAAGCAAGGACGCCGTCGCCGTCGAAGGGGATCCGAACGGCGCAGGCATCCGGCATCGCGCCGACATGGTGGTGATGAACAAGGTCGGTTCGTTCGACTTGTTGCCGGTCGCTGCTCCAACGGGCTTCGACACAGAAAAGGCGAGCAACATCGTCGTGGCCGTCGGCAAGGGACCGAACTCTCAGCTGGCGGCACGCCTCGCCGGACGCCTTGCCGATCGGCTGAAGCTCCCGGTCGAGGCTTTGACTGCTGTTCGACCGGGCGCTCCAACGGCGCCGGCCAGACGGCTCGTCGACCAAGCTCGAGCTCCATCCGGAATGCCTGGTCGCGTGGTCGAAGTGCAGAGCGAAGCCGACCTGTTGGAGTCCGTCGCCGGCTCGACTCTGCTGTTGCTCGGAGCGCCAGGCGGGTCGTGGCTGCATCGCCAATTTTTTGGGCCAGGGGCGAAGCTCCTGACGGCTGCACCTGCGGGCACGATCGTGGTGCGGGACGCTCCGAGGCGGGCGTTTCATCTGATGGGAGAGCCCTTTGGAGTCAGCCGTCACCTGCTCGTACAGGACGCGTTGATGATCCTCACCGAAGCGGTGACGCCAGTTGTGGACGATGGTCAACTCGTCGGCGTCGTGCGCAGGAAGGCGCTCAAGGACGCGCCGGCCGACGGCGAAGTCGCCGACCTGATGGAGACACCTGCTTACGTCGAGGCGACCGACGCTCTTCACGACCTTGCAGATGTCGTCGAGTTCTACGAGTCGTCACCGATACCGCTCGTCGACCGACGGGGACGACTGGTGGGGCTGCTCGATCCAAGGGCCGTCGAAGAGGGTCTGGCGTAGACGCACCGTGTGCCTTGGTCAGGCACAGACGGGTTGTGTCGAGTTGTGGTTCCAACGTCCGCCGAATCGCATGTCGACCTCGCCCGAAGCGATGCGGTCGCGCGCGTCCCACCACAGCTGCGCCCATTGTTGGTGGTCGCTCAGCACCGAGTCCGGGTCGGCCATGCTTCGCGCGACGAACCCGGGAAACACATCGCGCCCGGTTGGCTGACCTATCGGTTGGTAACGGAGATCAAAGCTCCATCGGATGTCATCGGTCGTGTTGTCCGGCGATGCGTGCTCGGTGAGTTTGTGCAGTAGCACGATTCCGCCGGCGCCGACCTCCAGCGGGATCACCCGCTGTTGATCGATGATCTGGTCCGGTATGTAGATCTCGGCCTGGAACAGTTTGCCCGGGCAATGGAGTGTGCGATCTTGATAGCCGTTGCGTGGCACGGCGATGAGACATCCGTTGTCGACCGTGGCGTCGGTCATGGCCACCCACACCGTCAGCGTGTCGGTTTCGTCGGCGACCGGTTCGACCACGGCAGCGTCTTGATGCCACACCGTCTTGGCGACGTTGGCGTCGGTCGCGGCGTCGGGGAGCGCCGAACTCGGCGGCTTGATGCGGGCGTGTTGCACCGGATTCGAGTAGATCTCGGGCCCGATGACCGACTCGGCGATGTCAAGCAACCTCGAGTTGGTCAACAGGCCGAACACGGCCGGTCCTGTGTTCATCGTTGCCGTTGGCTCGAGTAGGTCGAGCATCGGCAGCGAGATCTCGAGATGCTGGTAGAGCGTGTACATGTCGTCCAACTGAGCGAACGCTTCGATGTAGCGCTCCGAGAACGAGCGCCCTGACAGCGGGCGGATGACGCCCCGGTCGACGAGATCGACCGCGACCCGGTCCATGATCTCGTCGTACTCGGCTCGAATCGCCGCCAGGTCATCGCTGTCGAGCACGTTCTCAACGATGAGGTAACCGTCGTGTCCGAACTGCTCCAGCTGATCCGTCGTGAGCCCGGGCATGTCCACTCTCCGTGGTGAGCCGATGTGGCTGCACGCTAGCAAGCAAGTGCGCGCTGGGCACTCGCCTTCCAGCCTATGTTGGGCGTCAGGACCCTCCCCCGGTGAAGAACCAGGCCGGGATGTCGTTCACTCCCGGATTGCTCGCCTCCATGGAAGTCGGCGACCCGGTGATCCGGGCCTCATTGCCGTAGCTCGGCTCCGCCGAGTAGTCGTTGATGTCGGCGTTGCCGCCGTGGTTCCTGATCCAGACACCTGCCGGCGAGTCGGAGAAGTCCACCTGGGTCATCGTCACCGTCAAGGTGTTGCCCTCGCCGTCGCCGTTGGCCGAGAAATCACCGAGAACCGGGTCGTGGTCGTTGATCGACGAGGCGAGGATCGAGACCCCGTTGACGTTGTCCGGTCCGAAGGTTGCCGACTGGATCCTCACGCGGACGTCGTTGCCTGCGCTCGGCGAGTCGAGCACCCGATATCGGCGCCCTCCGTAGGTTCCGATGGAGTCGAACGGTCCGACGAACGTCTCGTTCTTGGACAGCCAGTCGACGTCAGCACCCGACCCACCGAGGCCGGGAGTGTCAGGGTTCTCGATGCCGAAGAAGAAGTCGCCAATGCCGCCACCGACCGAGAGGCCACCGGTCAACGAATACGTGTTGTCACGCGACGTTCCGCTGACGGTGCCGGAGACCCCGGCGAACGCGCCGATGACGATCACGGCCGGGTCCAGGGTCTTCTCGAAGAAGTTGTCGTGAATCGACGCAGTGAGCCGCGAGCCGGAAGCATCGGAATAGAAGTTGCCGATGACTGGCCCAGCAAACCCGCCTCGTACGTAGTTGTCCGAAAACTCCACATCCCACGAGTTGGCTGATCCGGTGTGTGCGAATCCGTTGCCTATGGTCACCGCCGTGTTGAACAAACTGACATCGAACGGGACGTCATCGTCGTACACGAACGACGCGGTCTCGAAGCGAGACGCTCTGATGGTGATGTCGTTGTGCTTCTGCGCGTCCACGGCGAAGGCACTGCCGACGTAGGTGAAGCCTCCACCGGTGAACCCGACATTTTCTATGAGCACGGAGCCTGCGACTCGAAAGATCGCCTCTCCCCCGGCCGCAGCAGCTCCCGGGTCGAGTGAGCTGAAGACGACGCCTTCCGCGGTGCCGATCAGATCCACGTCTTCGAGCAGCAGCGAACCGTCGACAACGTAGTCGCCGGGCTCGACCAGGATCGTGTCCGCTCCCCCGCCAATGGCTGCCTCGAGTTCAACGACGGACGCGATCGTGACCGTCACCGGCTTGCCCTTGGCGACGGCCGGTGTACTCATCAACATCGAGGCGACGAGCAGCATGCCGATGCCGACAACCCGAGCATCCCTGGATGAACCTCGCGTTCGGGACATTTGCATCGTCAACCCACCTTTCCTGGCGGCGCCGCGCTTCGACGTCTGGTGTTGAACCTACGCCTCGTGTCGACCACGTGGTGGGTCGGGAGCAAAGCCCCCGACGCACATTCGGCTTCGATGCACGGTCAGTCTGCATCAGCCAACGTGTTGTATGTCAGGACGTGCGTTCTTCTCCGCACGTCGCCTCGAAGGTGCCCGTTGCGGTTTCGACGTCACCTGCGTAGACGCTGTTCTCTCGCACGAATGTTGCAGTGCCCCGCACCGTGCGGCCATCGATCTCGACCGAGTCGACCTGGCTCATCCCTGGCTCCAGAAGATCGGATGCGGTGAATATCGAATCTGCCTCATCTGCGATCCAGTCTTCGTCATCCACGGACACCTCGATCGAGTTGACTTCATCGACCACCGCCGGATCGGTCCCTTCGTGCAGCGCCACGATCCTGACTCCTCCGTCCGCTGACGCGCCGCTTTCGTCGACCCTCAGCAGCTGAACGGAAAAGACTCCGAAGAAGTCCGTCAAGCATTGCGCTACCACGGCTCCCTCAGAAGAGAAGTGATACGTCTGATCGCCGACCGTGACCGTCGCCGAAGATGGGCCACTGGCGTCGCTGTCATCGTCTGCCGGGGCAATGGTCGTTTCCGAATTGGTTTCGCCCTGGGGCGGCTGCGTCGTGACGAGCTCGGTGGTTGCGGACGGGGCGTCGTCCACCGGTCCATCATTTGCGGCGTCACCGCCACAGCCGGCGACCACCAGGGCCACGGCAATCGAATACGTCCAGAACCGCTTCATCGCTTCCTACCTTTCGAGATTCTCGCTCGACCAATCCTGACGAGCTTATCTACCAGAGGAAGAGATCGGTCCCGAAATACGAAAGTCCATCGGGATACAATACGACTCGCCGGATTCTTCTCTTACCGATCTCCGTCGACGTATCACGGGGATGGCCGGGGCAGGTCCCATGCGATCCTGCCCCGGCCATGCTGGGGATCAGCTCAGACCTGTGATGTCGATCGCGTTCGAAGAGACTCCGTCGACCACCGCGATGTACTCGGTGTCACCAGTGATGGTCACTGCGGTGAAGCCGGCGATGCCGGTCGCATCGGTGATGGCCGACAACGTGGTGGTGGTACCCGTGGTGTCCACAGCGACGAGTTGCACCGAGACTCCCGAGAGAACTGCACCGCTGGCATCGAACACCTGAACGTCGAGCACCTGGACGGCTCCGATCGGATTCTCGGTAGTGAGCATCGGATCGAGAATGACCACGGACGCTCCTGCGTCGCCGGAGTCCGCAGAGCCGGACGCTTCAGC
>JABDJC010000013.1 GCA_013003395.1 Acidimicrobiia bacterium | reverse complement strand
AAGCGTTGCTGGCGCAACAAGAGCGAGGCTTGAGCAAGCGCATGGTCGCCTTCACCGCCGAGGGTCGTCAGATCGCTCGCCACGGCTACCCGATGAGGGCCGGCTCGTCCGTCGGGACCGTTGCGTCTGGCAACTTCAGTCCCTCGCTGGGGCATCCGATCGGGATGGGCTATCTCTCGCCGCCCCCGGATCCAGGCACGCAGATCGAAGTCGAGATCCGCAAGTCGTGGTTGTCCATGACCGAGACGGAGCTTCCTTTTCTGTGAGTGGCGACGTGGTGATGGGAATCGACATCGGGGGCTCCGGCATCAAGGGCGCCCCCGTCCACATACCCACGGCGAACATGACGGTCGCGAAGCGGATGAGGATTCCTACGCCGCAGCCGTCGACGCCAGAGGCCGTAGCCGAGGTGATCGAGCAGATCCTGGATCATTTCTCCTGGGAAGGGCCAGTGGGCTGCACGTTCCCGGCAATCGTGAGGCGCGGTGTCGTGCTGTCGGCCGCAAACGTCTCCGACGCCTGGATCGGGATCGACGCCGAGGCGGTGTTCGCTCGTACCACGGGGCGCGAGTTCCATGTGCTGAACGATGCGGATGCCGCTGGTATCGCCGAGGTCGACGCGGGAGCTGCCCGAGGAGTCAACGGCGTGGTCGTCATGCTGACGTTTGGGACCGGAATCGGTAGCGCGGTATTTCTCGATGGGGCTCTGGTGCCGAATACCGAGTTCGGTCACCTCGAATTCAAAGGCGACATCGCGGAACGGTACGCTGCGGCGCGTCTCGTCGAAGACAAGTCTCTGGGAGAAGAGGAAGGGCTCGAGATCGACGTCTGGGCTGCACGAGTCAACGAATACCTGCACTATCTCGATCGCATCTTTTCTCCTGATCTCTTCGTCATCGGTGGCGGTATCTCCAAAGAGTTCGACCAGTTCTCCCAATACATAGACACACAGGTACGGGTGGTGCCGGCCGAGCTTCGCAACAATGCGGGCATCGTCGGCGCTGCGCTTGCTGCACAAAGGCGGTTCTTCCAATGATCGACAGCCGACAGTACGTGACCACCGGTCACGACGGAACCGAGCTTCATGCCCGTGAGTGGGAAGTTGGTGAGCCGGTAGCGGTTGCCGTCGTCGTGCACGGCCTCGGAGAGCATGCAGGACGACACGATCCTGTCGGTTCACACTTGGCTGCCAGCGGTATCCGGACACATGCGATCGACCTCAAGGGATTCGGCCGCTCAGCCGGCCGCAGAGCTCACGCCGAAAAGCTCGATGACTATCACGGGGACATCGAAGGGCTGATCAACACCGTTGCGGTCGATGGGTTGCCGCTCGTGCTGCTTGGTCACTCGATGGGGGGTCTCATCGCGCTCGACTATGCGCTCAGTGATCGCCGCCGCCCCGATCTCCTCGTGCTCTCGGCTCCAGCGGTGGGCAGCACCGTCCCGAAGTGGAAGCAGAAGCTTGTACACATTCTCGCCCCACTCGCGCCGAACCTGGCGATGCCCAACGAGATAGAGGGTGACCAGCTGTCGAGCGACCCGGCCGTCGGTGAGGCGTATTTCGCTGATCCGCATGTGCACACGAAGACGACGCTCGCGCTGGCCCGAGCGCTACTGGTTGGCATGGCGCGGGTACGTGCGACGTGGAACGAACTGTCGATCCCGACGTTGGTGATTCACGGCGGTGGTGACACCGTGGTGCCTCCCTACAGCTCGACGCCGCTGGGTCACCTCAACGGTGTCCAGCGCGTTCTGTTTCCGACGTTTCGACACGAGCTGTTCAACGAAAAGGAAGCCGACGTCGCTCTGCGGACGGTGTCCGATTGGATCATGAAGATGATCCAGCCGGAGGACCCTTCAGCTGAAGAGGAATAGCGACTAATCCTCCGGCGTGAACTCGGCAAAATGCGGTCGAACGAGTTCACGCAGCAAACGCTCACGGGTTGGCCAGTCTCCGAAAGCCGCGTGGAGGGCGTTCTCGGTCACGGCCAGCAGCTCCGCTGCTCTGAAGCCGTGCACGACGTGCGCAATGGCAAACTCGTTCGACATCGACGTGCGCGACATGAGTCGGTTGTCGGTGTTGAGCGTCACCGCGAAACCGGCACGGAGGAGCGCTTCCACGGGGTGCGATTCCAAACTCGCGATTGTGCCGGTGTCGACGTTCGACGACATTGCAAGTTCGAGAGGGACACGTTGGTCGCGAATGGATCGAGCGAACGAACCGAGTTCGATGATCTCGCCACGACCGGTCCGTGTCCCTTCGATGATGCGCACACCGTGGCCGAAGCGCTGTGCATGACAAGCGAGCCGAGCCTGCCACATGCTCTGAAGTCCAGCGGCCTCACCAGCGTGGATGGTCAGTCCCAAACCTCCGGTACGAGCGATCTCACATGCCGCAGCGTGGACCTCCGGCGGGTGGTCGGCTTCGGGTCCTGCAAGATCGAACCCCACTACACCTCTGCCCGCAAACTTGACCGCCGAGCTCGCCACCGCCTCCGAATCGCTGTGATGTCGAAGCGCCGTGACAATGGTGCGCGCAACGATTCCGGTTTCCAGCTCACCACGTTCGAACCCCTTGATGATCGACTCGATCACTTCTTCCAAGGTCAATCCCCGCTCGGTGAGCAGTGCAATGCCCATGCGGATCTCGGCATACACCACGCCGTCAGCGGCGAGATCCACCGCTGCCTCATACGCCACGCGTTCGATGGCTTGCGGCGTCTGCATCACGGCGACGGTGTGCCTGAACGCTTCGAGGTAGCGGGGGAGCGATCCCTTTCCGGACTTGTGGAACCAGTCGGCGAGTTCGTCAGGATCGTTCGCAGGCAATTCCCGGTATCCAACGGCTTCGGCGAGTTCGATGATGGTGTCGGTTCGCAAGCCGCCGTCGAGGTGATCGTGAAGCAGAACCTTGGGGAGCAGCCGAATGTCGGCCCACGTATCTTCGGCAATCGGCACGGTTGCTGTGAGCGCGGAGGACATCGGTGGAAGGCTAATCGTTTCGGCACTCGCGGGCCGATCAGCTGGCTGTGGACCACCAGCGACGGTAGACCAGTGATTCGTCGCCGACGGCAGTCTCGATGGTCTCACCGGGAAAGAAACCTGCTTGCTCGTAGAAGTGCTCCCACTCGCCGCTGCCGAGCAGCACGTCCGTCGAGATCGGTAGACCGGGACCGAGTTCTCGCACTGCGTCCACCATACGAACCGCCACACCGAGGCCGCGGTGTACAGGAGACATGCAGATAGACGCCATGTGGAGGTGGTCATTGCGGAGACGTATCTCTGCGAAACCGATGATGTCGCGGTCATCTGCGGCAACGAGCAGTTCTCCGGCGAGAAGTGAACGTTTGAGAGTTGCAGGCGAATAGTGCTCGTCGAGCACAGGCGCCATTGAACGGCACAACGAGGAGTCGGTCAACGAGGTCCAGCCGGACTGGTACGCGATGTGACCGATCTCATCCAAATCCTCGCGACGGGCTCGCCTGATCTCCACGTTTTTGAACCTACACTGCGAGCGAGGCATTGATCCGGGTGACAGCTACCGACGCAGTACTCTCGCGTTCGTGAGTGACGACTCAGACTCCCGCAGCCTCTTCGGCGCCGGCAATGACGGCATGCCTGCCTGGCTGCCGCGGCTGCTGCTGCAGATCGTGGTCATCGGCGTAGGCCTGATGATTGCGTTCACCATCATCAGGGCGCTTCGCGGTTTTCTGATTCTCCTGCTGATTTCGTTCTTCCTGTCCACGGCATTTGAACCCGGTGTGGCGTTTCTCTCGCGCCGAGGTTGGCGAAGAGGGGCAGCGACAGGGATCCTCTTCGGAGTGGCCGGTGTCCTCACGCTCGGATTCGTCGGGCTGATGATTCCCCTGCTGGTCACGCAAACGACCGAGTTCGTCGCCGATCTTCCTTCGTACGGTGAGCGGCTGGCGGAGTTCGGGAATCGGCTTGGCCTGCGTATCTCGACAGACGACTTCGTCGACAACCTGGCCCAAACCGATCCGACGTTCAACGGTCTGATCGGTGGTGTTGCGGGCCCAGTGCTCGATGTGGGCGGGCGATTGGTCAACACCGTGTTCCAGGTGCTCACGATCGGATTGTTCACGTTCTATCTCACGGCTGACTCGCCGCGTCTTCGGCGCTCCGTGTTGTCGGTGCTACCCGAGCACCGACAACGAGAAGTCCTCCGGATGCTGGACATTGCGATCGACAAGACCGGTGGCTACTTCTATTCGCGGGTGCTTCTGGCCGCAGTTGCCTCCCTCGTGGGCTGGGTGGTGTTGACCCTCATCGACGTCCCGTTCGCTCTGCCATTGGCCCTGTGGGTCGGCGTGTTCTCGCAGTTCGTGCCAGTCGTCGGCACGTACATCGGCGGCTTGTTCCCGGTGCTCATCGCCTTGGCGGAGAGTCCGACCCAAGCGCTTCTGGTGGTCGTGTATGTGGTCGTGTACCAGCAGATCGAGAACTATCTGCTTGCTCCTCGCATCACAGCACGCACGATGGCGCTGCACCCGGCCGTGGCGTTCGGTTCCGCAATAGTCGGGGCGACGTTGCTCGGAGTTGCCGGCGCCTTGATCGCTCTCCCTGCCGCCGCGACGATTCAGGCGTTCGTCGCAACCTATTTCGATCGACACGTCGTGGTTGATTCCCACCTCGTCAGGGAGGAGCCAGAGTGACCGAACAGATCTACTCGACAGACGCTTATGCGAAGGAGATGGCGGCCAAGGTCGTCGACGTGGACGCAGACGACGGACGCGTCCTCCTGGACCGGACGGTCTTCTATCCGGGCGGCGGCGGTCAACCGTACGACACCGGTGTCTTGAGGATCGGCGACGACCAGCTCGAGGTGACCCGGGTCACGAGTGACGGTCACGGCGTGTGGCATTGGGTTGACGGATCATCCCTGCCGTCGGTTGGAACCGGTGTGATCGGCGCCGTTGACTGGGAACGCCGCTACGTACTGATGCGCACGCATACGGCGATGCATGCCATGTGTGGGGTGGTGTGGGACAGGTTCAAGAGTCCGGTGACGGGCGGCGACATGCGAGAGGGAGTGGGCCGACTTGATTTCGAGTTGCCGCAGTGGGATCCGGAGGATCGCGATCCCATCGAATCAGAAGTGAACCGGCAACTCGGTCTGGCGCTCCCGATCGAAGTCGAATTTCTACCCCGAGCCGAGGCTGATCTCGACCCGAGCTTGATTCGAACCAAGGTCAGTTTGCTGCCGTCCAGCCTTCGCGAAGTGCGGGTGATCGACATCGTCGGCCTTGACCGTCAGGCTGATGGCGGGACCCACGTGAGTTCGACGACTGAGGTGGGATCCATCGAAATCACCAAAGTCGAATCGAAGGGCAAAGGGTTCAGGCGGATTCGATTTCAATTGACCGGGGAGGTCGAGTGATGGAACACGGTCGTGCAGAAGATCGGCAGTGGGAGCGGGCACCTTCAGAGCGTTTCACCGGTGACGTGTGGTTCTCGTCGCTATCCAACGTCGGAGACGAAGGGCTCAACGCGCTGGGCGTCTGGTTTTCGCTGGGGGCGCGTACCGGATGGCACACGCACCCCGAGGGGCAGACGCTGTACGTGGTATCGGGCGCCGGCCGCGTTGGATCGCGAGATGGGTCGGCAGTCACGATCGGACCCGGCGACGTCGTCTACGCAGAACCAGGTGATGAACACTGGCATGGCGCCACTCCCGGTTCACACATGCAACACCTGTCACTCACCACCGGAGGCGACACCGAATGGACCGGTGAACTCGTCTCCGATGCCGAGTACGACGTGTGATCTGATCAGCTCGCCGGTCAGTGGTGCTGGGGGAACCCGAGATCGACACCGCGATGGATCGGGTCAGGCCATCGAGTGATGACCACTTTCGGGCGCGTGTAGAAGTGAATCCCTTCCGGTCCGTAGATCGCGTGGTCGCCGAAGATCGAATCCTTCCAGCCACCGAACGAATGGAATGCCAGCGGGACCGGTATAGGCACGTTGATGCCGACCATGCCGACTTCGATCTCGAGCTGGAATTTCCGGGCGGCGCCGCCGTCGTTGGTGAAGACGGCGGTCCCGTTCCCATACGGGTTTCTGTTGATCAAGTCGATGGCGTCTTGGTACGAGTCGAGACGCACGATCGAGAGAACCGGTCCGAAGATCTCGTCGCGATAGATGGACATGTCCGGTTGTACGTTGTCGAAAAGCGTGGCTCCCAGGAAGAAGCCGTCCTCACGGTTAGACACGATGAGGCTGCGTCCGTCCTCCACGATGGTTGCACCTTCGTCGATACCGGTGTCCACGTATCCGGCTACCCGGTCGCGATGATCTCGGGTGATGAGCGGGCCCATTTCCGACGACGGATCCATACCGTCGCCAACCACCAGTGAGCTCATTCTGTCGCGGATCTTCGGGATCAGGCGGTCAGCAGCGTCGCCGACGGTGACGATCACCGAAATAGCCATGCACCGTTCGCCGGCCGAGCCGTACCCGGCGGACACTGCGGCGTCCGCGGCGAGTTCCATGTCGGCATCCGGCAACACGATCATGTGGTTCTTGGCGCCGCCGAGCGCTTGCACACGTTTCCCGTTGGCGCTGGCCGTTTGGTGAATGTGTTTGGCGACGGGAGTCGATCCAACGAAGCTCACAGCGGAGATGTCTGGATGCTCCAGGAGGCGATTCACGGCAACCTTGTCGCCCTGCACGACGTTGAACACACCGGCCGGTGCACCCGCTTCAGCGAGGTACTCGGCGGCGATGGTCGCCGCTGAAGGGTCCTTCTCGGACGGTTTGAGGACGAACGTGTTGCCGCACGCAATGGCAATCGGGTACATCCACATGGGAACCATCGCAGGGAAGTTGAACGGCGTGATGCCGGCGACGACGCCGATGGGTTGTCTGATCGTATAGGTGTCGACTCCCGAGGACACCTGTTCGGAGAACTCGCCTTTGAGAAGGTGAGGAATCCCGCAGGCAAACTCGATCACTTCCAAGCCACGCTGTACTTCGCCGAGCGCGTCGGCAAGTGTCTTGCCATGTTCCTCGGTGAGTAACTTGGCGATCTCTTCTTTCCGCTCGTTGACGATCTCACGGAACGCGAACAGAAGGCGCTGGCGAGTGGTCAGCGATGAGTGGCGCCAAGACTCGAACGCCGTCTTCGCTGACGCCACGGCCGTGTCCACGTCGGCTGTGTCGGCGAGCAGCACTTCCGACGTCTGGAGGCCTGTTGCGGGGTTGAAGACAACGCCGGTCCGTTGCGACGTGCCGTCGTTCGGCTGGTTGTCGATCCAGTGACTGATGCGCTTCATGGGCTCCTCGGAGTCGTGATGGTATTGAGCTTATTGCCTGGAGTGGGTTGGCGTGACGGTCGTATCGCGTATGACAAGTGTCGGCTCGAGCACTACCGACTGGACGTCGGTTCCGTCGTTGATGCGCTCCAAGGCGAGGCGGGCTGCAACTTCGCCGAGTTCGGTGCGCGGTTGGTCGATGGTGGTGAGTGGAATGGGACTCGACTGGGCGACTGCAGTGTTGTCGTAGCCGACCACTGAGAGTTCGCCAGGTACGTCTGCTCCAGAATCGTGCAGTACCGACAGCACGCCCATGGCCGCAAGGTCGTTGGCGGCGAATATTGCGGTTGGCTCGTCGTCACCCGCTAGCAGCGTCTGTGCGCCGTGGATACCGCCGTCGCGGGTGAACGACCCGCTGACCACCCGGGGCTCGAGACCATGGCGACGCATGGCCGCTTCGTAGCCTTGGCGGCGCAAGCGTGACGAAAGGGCGTCCCCTCCGTCGATGTGGCTGATTTTCTTGTGGCCGAGTTCTACCAAATGGTCCACTGCGAGTGCGGCGCCTCGAAGGTCGTCGGTTGTCACGCTCGGGATTGCCGCATGGCTGCTCACTGCGCCAGCAACGACCAGTGGTACGGATGCCGCTGCGGCGACTACATCGTCGATGTCCACTGCCGGTCCAGCCAGTATCACCGCGTCGGCACGCAGGCGAAGAAGAGTCTCGAGCGCTTCGGTCTCGCGGTCGGCGTTGAGGTGTCCGCTCACGAGCAACGCTCGATAGCCGACGGAGCGAACCGCGTTGTCGATGCCGTCGATGACATCGGCGAAGAACGTGTTGTGGAGATCAGAGACGATGACGCCCATCACGAAAGACTTCTGCCGCACGAGGCTCTGAGCCGCCGCATTGGGGCGGTAGCCGAGCTCTTCGGCTGCGGCGATCACCCGAGCGCGACGCTCGTCACTGACGTTCGTCGCGCCGCGCATGACCATCGACACGAGTGACTTCGACACACCCGCACGGCGGGCCACGTCGAAGATCGTCGGATGGCTCAAGTGCGACCTGCGGCCGTCGTCAGAGGCAGACGCGGATCAGGCTCCTGCGCGTCGAGCATGCCTCTCGCCCAGGTGTGATCAGGATCGTCACAGAAACGCCACGCACGGGGTTCGCTCGGTCCGGCCATCACGTTGAGGTAGTACATGTGGTGGCCCGGCGTTGCCGCCGCGGGACCGTGGAAGCCTTTTGGTACCAGTACCGTGTCGCCGTCTCGAACCGTCCAGGTTTCGTTGATCTCGTGGTCCGAGGTGTACAGGCTGAACATCCCGATGCCCTTGTCTCCCTCGATCTTGAAGTAGTAGATCTCTTCGAGTTCGACTTCGTCGTCTGAGAACTCGTCGTGCTTGTGCGGGGGATAGGAGGACCAGCCGCCATCGGGCGTGAGTACCTCGACGGCGATGAGCTTGTCCGCGTCGTGTTGGTCGGCGCTGAGAAAGTTGTTGATCTGACGAGTGCCGCGACCGCCGCCGCGTACCTCGATCTGCACGTCTTCGGCAGCCACCATGTAGGGATCGATGCTGCGAGTCGCTTGCGCCGTACACAGCGCTACCTCGCCGCCCGAAGCCGTAGTGATGCTCAAGTCGGTGTCGATACCGACGTACGCCCAATCGGTGACGGCGTCGAACACTCCGGTCCTGCCACGCAAGTCGAAGGATGAGCTGCCCGCCTGGACTCCAAAGGATCCAGAAAGCGGAAGCACGGCCATCTCCCGGTCCGCCGTGGCGAGCTGAAGCGTCTCTCCGGGCGCCAGCGACTTGATGAGTAGGCCGCTGTATGGCCAACCGGCGATGGCTGGCGTCGCCGCGAGGTCGAATCCATCGACTGCGTGTGTGCCGCGCGGAATGAAGAGCTCGGACATGTATCTCCCCTGGAACGTTCCAGGGGAAAGTACCGATCTGAGCCGGTTGCGTCAACGACGGCACCTTCCGGTGTCCGAGGAAGCTCGAGGTTCTGCGAGAAAGTCAGCGAGCAGCTCCTGACCGATCGCATAGGTGATGTCGTCGTTGCGGTTCTCGGCGAACGCGAGGCCGATCACGCGACCCAGTTCGTCGAACACGGCAGCTCCGGAAGTTCCAGGGTCGATGGCTGCTCTTAGCTCCACTGCGGGTCGTGAGACGACACCCTGGTCGTAGATGTCTCCGCTGTTCGCGACGATGTGGCGCAGCACGGTGTGGCTCACCGGGGTTACGACCCCATCCTTTACAACCGCACCGATGAATCCGACGTCACCGACGATCGATGCGGCGAACGTCACAGGGACGGCGTCCAAACCCGCGACGCGTACAAGGGCAATGTCCAACAGCGGATCGAAGGCCTCGACGACGCCGGTGTGGATCTCCCCGTCTGGCGTCACGACCCCGATGTCACTCTCGACGCCGGCGAGCACGTGAGCGTTCGTCATCAGGAGATCGGTTTCGACCGCGAAGGCACTGCCCACCGTCGCTCGGTTGCAGGCTGTTGCTTCGATGCGAGCGACAGAGTCTTGGATGTCTACCGCCGGAGAGCAGCTGGCCGCGAGCATCGAGATCGTCAACGCGAGGACGAGACGTTTGCCGGCGACAAGGCTCACTGCGGCGCTACGCCATGTTCAGTGGTGCTCGGCCCGTTCGTCGAGCTCGTCGATTTCGTGAGCGAACTCCTGGGCAACGGCGGCGAGCTTTTCGTCACCTGCTGAAGCTGCTTCGAGCTCACGAGTGAGTTCTTCGAGTTCTGCACCGCCGGCCATCATCTTGATCAACTCGTCCCGGGTGATCTCGTCTTTGGCGAAGTTCCCCATCGACTGGCCGCGATTGAGAATCAGGAAACGATCCCCGACGGGATAGGCGTGGTTGGGATTGTGCGTGATGAAAATCACTCCGAGCCCACGGTTCCTGGCCTCGATGATGTATCGCAGCACGACGCCCGATTGCTTCACTCCGAGGGCAGAGGTCGGCTCGTCGAGAATGAGAACCCTTGCTCCGAAGTAGGCGGCGCGTGCGATGGCCACCGACTGCCGCTCGCCGCCCGAGAGGGTCCCGACAGCCTGCTCGGTGTCGCGGATGTCGATGCCCATCTTGGCCATCTCTTCCTTCGCTATGGCTGCGGCCTTCTCTTGATCGACCCGCCTGAACGGACCCCAACCACGAGTTGGTTCCGAACCGAGAAAGAAGTTCCGCCAGACCGACATGAGTGGCACGACGGCTAGATCTTGATAGACGGTGGCGATGCCCTTCTCGAGGGCGTCGCGAGGCGACGTGAACCTGACTTCTTCGCCTTCGACGCGCAGCACCCCATGGGTTTGCTGGTGCGCTCCTGCGATGATCTTGATGAACGTCGACTTTCCTGCACCGTTGTCGCCGAGGACGCAGGTGACTTCGCCGGCGCGAACTGAAGTGGTCACCCCGGTGAGCGCAATGATGTTGCCGTAGTGCTTCGAGATTCCTTCGAGTTCAAGAAGTGCCGATTCACTCATGTCGATGCCTCCGCTCGAGCTCTGACGTAGTTGTTGACGAGCACCGCCAGTAGCAAGATTGCTCCGACGAACAAGAATCGCCAGTCTGAGTTCCAGCCGGCAAACGGGATGCCTTGAAACGACATCGCCATGATGACGGCGCCGATGCTGGCTCCGACGGCGGACCCGTACCCGCCCGTGAGCAGGTTGCCGCCGACTACGGCGGCGATGATGTATAGGAATTCATTGCCATCGCCGACGTTCGCCTGCACCGAGTTCAAGCGGAAGGCGATGAGCATTCCGACGAGCCAACCGGCTGCTGACACGATCATGAACAAGATGGTCTTGGTTCGCGCAGCCGGCACACCCACTTGGCGTGCCGCATTCTTGTTTCCGCCGACAGCAAAGGTCCAGCTCCCGAACTGCGTTCGGAGCAACACATAGCTGGCACCGATTGCGAAGAGGATGAAGTAGAGCACTGAAACTCGCCACCGCACCTGCCCGGGGAGCGTTTCGTTCTCGAAGGTCGTGGACCAGAGCAATCGGATTGCGAGTGCTCCGAACGCCAGCGCCACACCTGACAAGGCAAGGAGTCGTCCTCGTCGGTCAGCAACCGGGTCGGCAAATCTCCGCTCTTCGAACATCGCTCGCATCAGGCCCGCAATGAAGATCAGGGTCGCCAAACCAAGGAGGACAGCGAAGAACTCGGCTCTGAATTTCCGGGAGGTCGCTTGTCCTTGAATCACGAATGCGAGCACGACGATGGCGATCGACGTGATGGTGGTGATCAACAACTGTGTTCTTGGAGACGATTCGCCTGCCGATCGCGCCGCTCCGAGCAACATGATCAATCCTGTGACCACCAATCCGGTGTAGGCGATTGCTCGAAGTCCTTGCACCGTGAGCAAGAAGCCGATCTCGGTCTGGGAGTCCATGTCGAGAACGAGACCCAGGACCGTTCCGACCACGATGGCGGCGATACCCAGCCCGACCGACTTGGCGGTAGCTCCACTCATTTCGAGTGACATCAGCGCTCCGGTGCGCCGCTCGAAGCGCCAGAGTCCGACTCCGATGGCGGCGGCGATTGCACCCACCGCCATGACGACTCCGAAAAGCCAGTTTGCGGAAACGCTGTCGGTTGCCGTGAGTCCCACCAAACCGGCGGAAGCGGCAGCGATTCCGCCAACGGCGATTGCGATTCCGGCGGGGGAGCGAACAGCTTTCTGGCGGTAGAGGAGCTGGAGGACGCCGTAGACGAGCAGCACCGCTCCGACCGCGAGTACTACGCCGTAGACCCGATCGCGCCCTCCAAGGAATTCGTCCCAGACGTGGTCGTTGCGGGTCCATACCGATCCGAAGATCGTGTCCCAGAACCCGTGATCAGGAGCGTCGTCCAGGCCTTCGACGATGACCTTGTCGGTGAACAGCTTGGCGAATCCGAGCTTGGCGCCCCGCAAGATGAAGAACGTGGCCAGCGTGACGATGAAGCTGGGTAGTGCAGTCTTTTCCACCAACGTGCCATTCGCCCAGCCGATCATGAGCGCAAAGGCAAGCGTGAGCGGGATGGCGATAGCGAGGGGGAAGCCTGCGCCTCCGAACTCACCAACGTCCTTGACGATCAACACCACCAGCATTCCTGTGGCACCGGTGATGGCGCCTGAGGAAAGGTCGAACTCACCGCCGATCATCAGCAGCGCCACAGCAATGGACATGATTCCAAGGGTCGCCGACACGTCGAGGTAGTTGTTCACTCCCGCCGTTGTTCCGAACACGTCGGTGACGGCCCAGAAGAAGACCCATATGACGGCTGCGCCGACCAGGGCTCCGATTTCGGGCCGAATGAAGAGCCGCTGGATCGGTCCGCGATACGCAAGTCGTTCATCGTCGGGTGGGCTGGCCGTTGCTGGTGGTGCTGGTGTCTCAGTCGTCACTGAACCATCTCCCCGCAGTTGGCGCACGGCAGACTCGAGAGCATGTGACCCCTCCTCGACAATGTGCCGGTGAGTGTATCGAACGAGTCGGTGCGGTGTCGGATGGCTCGAAACTAAGACGCGAGAAGGGGACCGGCGAACCGATCCCCTCCTTCAGATGGATGCTCAGCGGCGTCAGCGGGTGCCCGCCTCGACCAGTGTCTTGATGCCTGCAACGTTGTCTGCGTCAACGAAACCTGGACCGGTCAAGACCGGGAATCCACCGCCGAGGGTGTTCAGGTTCACCTGGTTGAGATACAACGTAACGATGGCGACGTATCCCTGGAGGTACTGCTGCTGATCGATGGTGAAGTTGATGTCTCCACCCTCGATCGCGGCCGTCACGTCCTCGGAGTTGTCCACACCACCGATGAAGCAGTCACGGCCGGCTTGTGAGCAGGCGTCGACTGCGCGGAACGCAACGATTGGCCCAACACCGAACACGGCGTTGATGTCTGCGTCAGCCTGCAACGTGGCCAGGATCGTGTTGATCTGCTCTTCTGGGTTGGCGTCGGGCCCAACGAACTGGGTCACGACTTCGCCGTTGAAGGTCTCTTCGAGTCCTTGGCAACGCTCTTCGAGACCAATGTTGCCCTGCTCCTGCTGGGCGCACAGCACCTTGGTGGCACCGAGGTCGTTGAAGCGAAGTCCGGCACCGTTTCCGGCTGCGATTTCCGTCTGTCCGATATGGGTGATGGCGCCGATGCTCTGGTAGTCGTTGACTCCGGAGTTGATCGTGACCACCGGAATCCCGGCTGCCACGGCGTCAGTTGCCGCCGGCACCACCGCTTCTGGGTTGGCCAGCGAAACGCCGATGCCGTCACTGCCTGCTGCGATGGCGGCTTCGATGTCAGACACCTGCTTAGAGGGGTCGTTGAACGACGGACTCCACACGCAATTGACGCCGAGTGCCGTACACGCGTCCTCCATACCCTTCTTGACAACAGACCAGAAGGTGCCGTCATCAGAGTGGGTGACCATGTGGAAGGTGAGATCCGATCCCTGGTTGAGATCTACGGTCGCGGTTGTGTCGGTTGGTTCACTGCCGGCTGCGGTGGTTTCGGTACTTTCCGTACCACCACATGCTGCGGCAAGCACCATGAAGGCGAATACGATCGCTGCAAGACGATATCGCTTCATACTGGTTCCCTCTTTCACTGGTGAGTGGCGTCCGGCCTGAGAGCCGGTCATCGCCGGTTGTGCAGGTTAGACACAAAGTGCGGTTCGGCACCACGATTGGAACGCTCCAACCTCCGAGGAGGCACAGTTCGGAGCGGTGTTGACACAGACGAACGTCATCGCATACGGTGCGGTTCGGCCGAAGGAAGGTAGTCATGAGAATCGGTTTGATCGGGGCCGGTCGAATCGGGGCCATGCACGCGAGACTTCTCGATGCGCAGCCCGACGTGGCAGAAGTGGTTGTCGCCGACGTCGATCCGGCTCGGGCTGTTGTTGTCGCAGAGACACTCACGCGGGGTGTGGCTGCTGGTATCGAGACAGCAATGGACGGCGTCGATGCGGTGGCCATCGCCAGCTCGACTGACACTCATGTGGAGTATCTGATCGCTGCGGCCAAAGCCGGCCTTCCGACCTTTTGCGAGAAGCCGATTGCGCTCGACCTGGAGAACACCCGACGTGCGATCGACGCGATCGACGATGCGGGCGTCTCGGTGCTCATGGGCTTCCAACGGAGGTACGACCCGGCGATCCGCGCCATTCGCGATCGTGTGGTCGCATCAGGATCTCGTGTTCCCTACCTCGTACGTTCCCAGACCCACGACCCCGAGCCGCCACCAATCGACTACGTCAAGGTGTCCGGTGGTATCTTCCGCGACTGCTTGATTCACGACATCGATGCGGTCCGTTACGTCACGGGGCAGGAAGTCGTCTCCGTTCGCGCAATTGGCGCGGCAACAGGCTTCCCCGAGATAGCTGCCGCTGGCGACGTCGACAGTGCAGCAGCGCTTCTCGAGATGTCAGGCGGCACGTTGGCGCAGCTGTCGGGAATCCGGCACGACCCTGTTGGGTACGACGTGAGGCTCGAGGTCTTCACTCCCGATGCAGCCATGTCGGCCGGTTGGGGAGATGCCGCGGCGATCGTGTCGCTCGAACCGGGTGCGGTTGCTCCGGCTGATCCGTTCACCAACTTCTGGGACCGATTCGATGCGGCGTACAAGGCCGAGATCGCGGCGTTCGTGGCGATGGTGGGCGGCAAGGCGACACCCGCCGCGACCCACCACGACGCCTATGCCGACCTCCAGGTCGCGGCCGCGTGCGATCTCTCGCTGAGCGAGGGTCGGACGGTCTACATGAGTGAGGTTTCATGACACCGTTCCTGGAGCGCATCGCAGGTGCGCCGATCACGTGGGGCGTGGATGGGTCGCCGGGCTGGGGCCACCTCATGCATCCGGATCGAGTGATGTCCGAGATGGTTGCGACGGGTCTGTCTGCCACCGAGCTCGGACCTGACGGCTTTCTTCCCACCGATCCGAGCCAGTTGGTCGACTATCTCTCTGGATACGACCTCCAGCTCGTCGGAGGGTTCGTGCCGGCCTTGTTGTATCGACCCGACAAGATCGACGCCGTACTCGAGTATGCAGAACGCGCCGCGCGTCAGCTCGCCGCAGGCGGCTCCAAGGTGATCGTCGTCGGTCCCTCCTCACACCTCGACGGGTACGACCAGCCCGTCGACCTGGCTCTGGAAGAGTGGCGCACGTTTTTTGCCAACCTCCAGCGTCTTCAGGGAATCGCCGGAGACATCGGCGTCGCAACCGCGGTGCACCCGCATTGGGGAATGGCGGTCGCTACCGCACAAGACACGCATCGGTTGCTGGACTCGAGCGACGCCGGTCTCTGCCTCGACACCGGGCATCTCTTCCTGGCCGGCGCTGACCCGGTAGAGATCGCCAAGGCTGCAGGGAATCGGGTGAGGCACGTCCATCTGAAAGATCTCTCGGCGGAGGCCGCCCTTGCGGTGCGCTCCGGATCTGTGCCGTTCCGCCAGGCGACGATCGACGGAATGTTCACGCCAGTCGGCTCGGGCGACGTCGACATCGAGGGAGTGATCAGGTACTTGGAGGGCATCGGGTACGACGGCTGGTACGTCCTGGAGCAGGACTGTGCGCTCGTCGGAGAGCCACCGGTCGGTGAGGGTCCGATGAGCGACGCCGAGGCGAGCGTGCAGTTTCTCCGTGATCTTGCGGCGACACTGTGAGGCCGGTCACCGACGTCATCTCGACCCTTGGTGAGTGCCCATTGTGGAGTGTCCAAGAGGCGTGTCTCTATTGGATAGACATCGAAGGCCGGGACGTGCATCGACTCGATCCCTCTTCGGGAGCCGTCGAAACCGTTCATTTGCCGGGAAGGCCCGGCTCGCTGGCGGTGACGTCTGCGCCAGGAATGCTCCTTGTGGCGATGGAGCACGAATTGGTTTGGCTCGACTGGCAGGCCGGTACGACAGAGCCGTGGATTCCAATCGAAGAGCCACGGCCGCGGGTGCGGCTCAATGACGGGAGATGCGATCCTGCGGGCCGCTTTTGGGTCGGCTCGTTCGACACCGACACCAGTGCCGGCAATCACGTGGGGATGTTGCATCGGGTCGGAGGCGATGGCTCGGTGTTGACCGTGCGACGGGACATCGGCGTGTCCAACGGGCTGGCGTTCTCGCCAGACGGACGAACGATGTACTTCGCGGACTCGCCCAAGGAGTCCGTGTGGGCGTTCGACTACGACGTCGACTCCGGCGCGGCTACCAACGAGCGGCTGTTTGTCGACTTCGCGGACCTACCGGGCAAGCCCGATGGTGCGGCGGTCGACAGCCTTGGGTGCTATTGGGTCGCCGCCGTTTTCGGATGGGCGATCATTCGGGTGACACCTACGGGAAAGATCGATCGCATCGTGGAGGTGCCGGTACACAAGCCCACCATGCCTGCCTTCGGGGGCAGCTCGCTTGATCAGCTGTTTGTCACGTCGATGTCGGCTCAAGTCGGCCCTGTGCCAGAGCCCCAGGAACACGCCGGCAAGGTGTTGTGCCTCGACGTCGGTGTCGCGGGCATCGCCGAGCCGCCGTTCTTGGGCGGTCCTGGCGGCTGAGTGCCATTGGAACGTTCCAAACCGGTAGAGTCGGTTTTCGGAGCGACGTGTTCAGGAGACGGTGTGAATACAGGACATGACCATCTCGTGTGGTTCGAGCGACCGATACTGCCGCATCTCCTTGCCGAGATCGACGGGTCGTGCACGATCATCGGCCCTGGCGCACCGACAGAGCCCTCTGACGACCTGACGCCAGCTATGGGAGTGGTTGCCTCGCTTGCCGAATACGACGATGAAGTGTTCGATCGGGCGCCGAACCTGCGTGTCATCGCCCGCACCGGTATTGGTTACGACAAGGTGGACGTTGCGGCTGCAACCAGGCGGGGGATCGCCGTGTGCAACGTCCCGGACGGTCCAACGGTGTCGACCGCAGAACACACGATGGCGTTGATGCTGGCTGCGGCCAAGAATGTCAAACAATCGCACCAACGGCTCATTGCGGGTGAATCCGATTTCTACGCTCGTCATCACGGCATGCAGTTGATGGGAAAACGTCTCGGCCTCGTCGGGTTCGGCAGGATCGCGCGCCGAGTTGCCGTGGCTGCTCGAGCCCTTGATATGGAGGTGGTCGTGTTCGATCCCCATCTCGATCCGACGGGCGTCGATCCCAAGGTCGACGCTGCCGCAAGCCTCGAAACGCTTGTTGGAGAAGCTGATGTGGTGTCGGTTCACATTCCCCTGACTGAGCAAACCCGCTACACCTTCTCTCGTGAGCTCTTCGCTCGATTCAAGCCGGGCTCGATCTTCGTGAACTCGGCACGAGGCGGCCTCGTAGATCTCGATGCGCTCATCGAAGCCCTCGACTCGGGACAGCTCTTGGCGGCGGGCCTCGATGTAACCGAACCGGAGCCGCTGCCGCCCGGCCATAGGTTGCTCGAGCGGGACGATGTCGTCGTGACCCCACACGTTGCGGCGGCCACACCAGAGGCCCGCCGCGCCAATTTCATCGGAGCCGTCGAGCAGGTCATCGACGTTCTCGAGGGCCGACGACCACCGCACTTGGTCAATCCCCATGTGTGGAACACCCAGGAGGGCGCGTGAGTGCTGAAGTAGGTATCGGGCTGATCGGATTCGGTTGGATGGGTCAGGCGCACTCTCGCGCCTACCGGGCCATCCCCACGTATTACCCCCAAGCCGGTGTGATGCCTCACCTTGCTGTCGTGGCGGACACCGATCCGGCGCGGGTCGAAATGGCGAAGGCCAACTTTGGTTATCGAGAAGGCGTGGCGGATTGGCGCGCCGTGATCGAGCGCGACGATGTCGATGTCGTTGACATCACTGCACCCAACGGTCTCCATCAGGAGATCGCAGAAGCAGCAGCTGCAGCCGGCAAGGATGTGTTTTGCGAGAAGCCGGTCGGCATCGACCCGAACGCAACGGCTGCCATAGAACTTGCGGCGCGCAAGGCGGGGGTGATCACCGGCACCGGCTTCAACTATCGATGGGCGCCTCTGGTCCAATACACGAAACAGCTCATCACCGATGGACGTCTCGGAGAGCTCACGCACTATCGAGGCCGGTTCTTCTCGATGTACGGCCGTGATCGGATGGGTCTGCTTTCGTGGAGGTTCCTCCAAGAGGAGGCCGGTTACGGGGTGCTGAGCGACATCATGTCCCACGCAACGGACATGGCGCTTCACCTCTTCGGACCCATCAAGCGCGTCGTCTCCGTCAAGGAGATCTTCGTGAAGGAGCGACCGATGCCGAAGCCCGGATCTGGCACCCACTACGACCGTGGCGAACCAGGGGATCCGACGGGAACCGTGACTAACGAGGACTACGTGGGCGCGCTCGTCGAGTTCGAAAACGGTGCGCGGGGAACGCTCGAAGTTGATCGTTCGATATTCGGACCCCAGAGCCAGATGGCGTATGAACTCAATGGGTCCAAAGGAGCGGCGTCGTGGGACCACGAGAAGCTGAACCAATTGCAGCTGTATCTGCCTTCCGAACAGCCAGTCGACGGCTTCATGGAGGTGCTGGCAGGCGACGCGTTCCCTCATCAGGGCAATATCGTTCCCGGCGGTGGCAACTCGTTGGGATACGAAGACTTGAAGATCATCGAGGCGCTCGAATTCCTCAAATCGGTCATTGCCCGCAAACAGCACGCTCCCGGATTCACTGATGCGCTGGCAGTGGCGAGCGTCGCAGCGGCCATGGTGCGATCCTGGGAGTCAGAGCGATGGGAAGACGTCGTGAGCCTCAGGCTCGACTGACAGGGCGGACCGGGTTCGATCGACGAAAGCAGCGAGGACGGTACATGATCAACAACACCACTCGAGCAAAGCTTGCGGCCGGCGAGACGGTCGTCGGAACGTTCTTCAAGTACGCGGAGGGCACTCTCGCTGAGAACGTAGCGCTCACGGGCGTCGACTTCATGGTGTTCGACGGTGAGCACGGCAACGTGAATGCCCATCAGACGCAAGACTTGTGTCGCGCCGCCGAACTGCATGGCGTCACTCCGATTTCACGTGTGCCGACCAATCAACCTCACGACATTCTGCAATTCCTCGACGCGGGAGCGCACGGTGTGCACGTTCCTTGGGTGAATTCGGTCGAAGGGGTCGAGGAAGCGGTCCAGTCCGTCAAGTACGGACCACGCGGTAGGCGCGGGCTCGCAGGCAGCAGAGCGTCTCGTTTCGGTTTTGGAGAATCGATTGCCGAGTACACCGTGAGAGCGAATCGCGAGACGATGGTCATCATCCACATCGAAACGATTGACGCGGTCAACCTCGTCGAGCAGTACGTGGACGTCCCTGACGTCGACGTCCTGTTCATCGGACCTACGGATCTGTCCCACTCTCTCGGTCACCCCGGACAGTTCGATCATCCAGAGGTTGCGGCTGCGATGGACCGCGTTGCCGAAGTCGTCGTGCCTTCCGACAAGGTCCTCGGCATCTACGCCGGATCGTCCGACTTCGCCACGGCGTGGAAGCAACGCGGAGCGAGATACTTCACCACGGGGATCGAGGGATTCATGAGCAGGGGTCTTGGAGAGTACGTCGAACGAGTGAAAGGCTGACTACCGGATGGAAACCATTCGTCTGACCACCGCACAAGCAATCGTCAAATGGCTCATTGCACAACGAACAGTCGTAGACGGAGTAGAAGTGCCGCTTTTCCCCGGCGCGTTCGGCATATTCGGTCACGGCAACGTCACCTGTCTGGCCGAGGCTCTGCAGCCCGTTCAAGACGAGCTGCCCCTGTGGCGTGGTCACAACGAACAGTCGATGGCGTTGGCGGCTGTCGCGTTCGCCAAGGCGCAGCGGGGACGGCAGATCATGATTGCGACGTCGTCGATCGGACCAGGATCCACCAACATGGTCACGGCGGCCGCGGTGGCCCACGCCAACCGGATCCCGGTTCTGTTGTTCTCGGGTGACACCTTTCAGCACCGCATCGTGGATCCGGTACTCCAACAGATCGAGGTGTTCGAAGACCCGACGGTGACGGTGTGTGACACGTTCAAGCCCGTATCTCGCTACTGGGATCGGATCACGAGGCCCGAACAAGTCGTGCAGTCACTGCCGCAAGCGGTCGCGACCATGCTCGACCCACAGACCAGAGGACCTGCGTTCTTTGCCCTGCCGCAGGACGTTCAGGCCGAAGCCTATGACTATCCGGCGCGTTTCTTCGAGCCACGGGTGCACTACGTTCGAAGGCCAGGACCGGACCCCCGTGATGTTGCAGCCGCAGCACGACTGCTCTCGAACGCCAACAAGCCGTTGATCATCAGCGGCGGGGGAGTGCACTACTCAGGCGCTGTGGCGGAGCTCACTGGTTTCGCAGAACGTCGTGGCATTCCCGTCGTGGAGACCGTCGCAGGCAAGGCAACGCTGGTCCACAACCATCCCAATTACGCGGGGCCAATCGGCGTCACCGGCTCTGAAGCGGCGAATGCCGTCGCGGAAGACGCCGACGTGGTTCTGGCGATCGGGACGCGCCTCCAAGACTTCACAACGGGCAGCTGGGCGTTGTTCAAGAACCCAGACGTCGAATTCGTCGCCATCAACACCGCACGGTGGGACGCCCACAAGCAAGGCGCACAACCAGTGGTCGGCGATGCCAAAGTGGCACTGGAAGCGCTCGACGACGCGATCGACGATTATTCGGCACCATCCGAGTGGCTCGAAAACGCGCAACGCCACATCGCTGCCTGGCACGGCTATCTCGACTCCTGGAAGCAGCTGGAGCTCGATCCGCCGGCATACGCCCAAGTGATTCAGACGGTGAACGAGCTTTGCGACGACGAGGACTACATCTTGTCTGCGGCCGGCGGCCTTCCGGGCGAGTTGACGATGGGGTGGCGTTCGAAGTCGGTCGGCTCCTTCGACTCCGAATATGGCTTCTCAACGATGGGATATGAGATCGCAGGAGCATGGGGCGCCAAGATGGCACGAGGCGACGGTGACGTGATCTCATGGGTCGGCGACGGCTCGTACCTGATGATGAACTCTGATATCTACTCGACGGTGTTCACCGGTCACAAGGTCATATTCATGGTGCTCGACAACGGCGGCTTTGCCGTCATCAACCGTTTGCAGGTGAACACCGGCGGCGAGGAGTTCAACAATCTGCTTCGTACGGCGCGGCACGAGCACTACTTCCAAGTCGACTTCGCTCAACATGCCGCATCGATGGGCGCCGCCGTCGAACGAGTCGACAGCCTCGCCGATCTTCCGGACGCCTTCGCCCGAGCCAAGGCGTCTGACCGGTCGTACGTCATCGTCATGAACATCGACGAATACACGTGGACTGAGGGCGGAGCTTGGTGGGAGGTCGGCATTCCGGAGGTGAGTGAACGAGAGCAGGTGCGTCTCGCTCGCGGCGCCGCTGACGCCGAGAAGAAGCATCAGAGAGTTGGCATTTGAGTCAGGTTCACACACATCGCGGATATGTGGTGACCGGAGGCGCATCGTTGATCGGTCTCGCACTCGCTCGCCGCATCATCGACGGCGGCGGCCGCGTGCTCTTGGCGGACCGCAACGCCGAGGTCGATGGCGAGATGTTGGGGCTGATCGCCGAAGGCGCGAACTACCAGGTTGGCGATGTGACGAGCGATGTCTTTCTCGACGAGATCTTGGAGGTGGCCGCAAGGGAATTCGGTGGTGTCCACGGTCTCGTGCACGCGGCCGTCACCTTCGATGATGCTCTGTACGACACGACGCGATCCGAATGGCATCGAGCGTTCGACGTCAATCTGATCTCCGCCGCGGTGCTCACACAGAAGGCGATTCCTTACCTTTCACAGGGATCCGGTGGTTCCGTTGTCTACGTAGCCTCCGTCAGCGGCAAGCAGGCTCAACCCAAACGCATGGTGTATTCCGTGACCAAGGCGGCGCTGATGATGTTGGCCAAGACAGGAGCAACGCAGCTCGCAAGCCAAGGAATCAGAGTCAACAGCATCTCCCCAGGATGGACCTGGAGTCGCAACGTCGAGGTCGGTTGGGGAGACCGAGAGCGAGCCGACGCGTTTGCCGCGGAGTTTCAGACGATGGGACGGATGGCGGACCCGGACGAGATCGCCGCGGGGATCGAGTTCTTGCTCTCAGACGACGCACGGTTTGTGACCGGGACCGACCTCGCGGTCGACGGCGGATACAGCGCGCTCTCGCCTGAGGCGATGGGTCAACCGTTCCTCAAGTACCCGAGGGTGACGTGACTCGGCGCTTCGAGGGACAGGTCGCGGTGGTCACAGGAGCGACGCAAGGGCTCGGCGCAGCAGTGGCGCGCCGTCTTGTGGATGAAGGCGTGTCCGGAATCGTCCTCGGTGGTCGTGATCAGGATCGTGGCAACGAGGTCGTCGCTGAACTCAACTCGACCACCGAGGCAGTGTTCGTTCCGGGCGACCTTGCCGAAATCGATGCGTGTCGGACCCTGATCAGCGAAGCGGACAACCATTTCGGGCGAATCGACATCTTGGTGAACGTCGCCGCCCTGACGGTACGAGGGACCATTCTCGACACGACGCCCGAGCTGTTCGATCGAATGATGGCCGTGAACGTGAGGGCGCCGTTCTTGTTGATGCAAGACGCCATCAAGATGATGCAACGTGAAGGAATCGCCGGCTCGATCGTGAACATCGGATCGCAATCGGGCTATGGCGGTCAGCCGTATCTTGCTCCATATGCGGCGTCCAAGGGAGCGCTCATGATGCTCACGCGCAACGTCGCTTATGCCGTTGCGTGGTCGCAGATCCGCGTCAATCTGCTGAATATCGGATGGATGGACACTGAGGGTGAAGACGCCATCCAACGGCGATTCCACACCGACGGCCAGGATTGGCTGGAAGAAGCCGAGCAGCGACAACCGTTCCAGCGGCTGTTGAAACCCGATGAGGTTGCAGCCGCGGTCGCTTTCTTGGCCTCCAGCGAGTCCGGAATGATGACGGGTTCTCTAGTTGATTTCAATCAGGCGATCATGGGAGCAGGGAACCCTCCTACGCCGACGAGGGAGGACCAAGCGTGACGTACGACCTGGTGAGCATCGGTCGGGTGAACATGGACTTGTTCAGCCGCGACATCGGCGCCGAGTTCCGCGATATTCGCTCCTTCGATGCCATGGTCGGTGGAAGCCCCGCCAACATCGCGATCTCTTCGGCACGCCTGGGCCTCAATACCGCGCTGCTCACTGCGGTTGGAGAGGACAAGGTCGGGTCGTTCGTTCTCGGCTACCTCGAGGACGAGCGAGTCGAGACCGCGCACATCGCGACGAAACCTCAGAAGACGTCGCTGGCGTTGCTGGGAGTGCAACCGCCCGACCGATTTCCACTCGAGTTCTACCGAGACGACCCGGCTGACATCCACCTGACTCCAGAGGAAGTCGAGCGTTTCCCATGGAAGGACACGAAGGCCTTCCAGCTCTCGGGCAATGCGCTCAGCAGGGGAGTCGGCGCCGAGGCGGCGGTTCGTGCCACCGAATTGGCGGTCGAGCACGGTCTGGAGAGATACATCGATCTCGACCTACGCCCCGTCGAGTGGCGCGAGCCAAGAGCGTTCGGCGAAGCCGTCCGAGGGGTGCTCGGCCATCTCACCGTGGTGATCGGAACCGAAGAGGAGGTCTGGGCTGCGCTGTCGAGCGAACCCGAACTCGTCATGGGTGGGGAAAAGCTGGCCGCTGACAAGCACGACGAGTTGCTCTTGTTGGCAACCAGCGCCCTCGAGCGATACCCGCAGCTGAAGGCGATCATCGTCAAACGTGGTCCGGCCGGTGCGACGGTGGTCACCATTGGCGCACAATTCGTGGATGTCGAAGGGTTTCCGGTAGAGGTGGTGAACACCGTCGGTGCCGGAGATGCGTTCGCCGGTGGTCTCATCGCCGGGCGGACCTGGGCGTGGGACTGGCCGAAGGCCATCCGCTTCGCCAACGCCTGTGGAGCCATCGAAGTGACACGGCATGGTTGTTCGGCGGCATTTCCCCGTCTCGGCGAGGTGGAGCAGTTCATCTCCGACAACGGCGGTTGGTGAACAGTGGTCACCGACGATCAGCAGATGGCGGAGGTCGGTGGTGAGGCGACGTGTCACCCGTTTCTCGATTTCGCCAGTAGCGTGAGGGCATGAAATATCGCATATCGGCCTTGACCGTGTCGGTGGCTCTGGTGTTGGCAGCCTGCGGCGGCGGAGCTGACCCTACGACGACAGTTCCTGAAGTCGCACCGACCACAACGACCGCCGCGCCAGTGACGGTCGTCACGACGACTGTTGCCCCCACCACCACGGCTCCGGTGCTCGTGGCCAGCGATTACGGCGTCGTCGGCGTCGGCCCCCAGGAGCACCTCAACGTGAGGGCCGCTGCCGGCATCACCAACGAGCGTGTCGGGCAACTCGAATATGACACCCGAGGCGTCGCGAGGATCGGCCCCGAGCAGACAGTCGATGGGGCGGATTGGTGGCAGGTGACCGCAGATGGCCTGACCGGCTGGGTGCACTCCGGATTCCTCGACCTGCTCGGCGTCCCGGTGAACGCGACCGACGCCTATCTCCTCAACCTCGGAACTCCAACCGTGGCAACCGCCTCCGAGCTTGCGCAAGCTCTGGTTGCGTCGATCGAAACGAACTCCGCCGACTCCGAGGGCACACTCGAGGTGTCGGTTGCAGGGATACTCGACGGCGAACCTTCGATTGCCGTGATTGAAGTGGTTGGATTCGCAGACGACTCGGTTGGCGGCGAACACCTCGTCGTGACGATGGAGCCGGACGACAGCGCCGGTTGGGTGATCACCTCGATCATGTCCTCCCCACGATGTCTTCGTGGCGTGACGACTTCCGGTATCTGCACCTGAAAACCGCCTTCACACCTGGGCTATACGTGCCGATGAGTGCTTCATGCCCATCGAAAAGACGCGCTCGCCATTCGAACGCCGCCTGACCCGCCTCGCGACCATTTTCGCCACCGCTGCGACCATCGCGTTCTGGATGTTGGGATTGGCCTTCGATCGACAAGACCTCGGCGATCGTGCGATTGTTGCCGCCCTGATAGCGGTCGTGGGGATCGTCGGGAGGTTGTTGAATCGCGAGCACGCTGCCTCGGTCATAGGTGCGGCGGCTGTCGGCACGATGACGTTTGGGATGATGCATCCATCGAGTGGGCAGGCCACAACCGCCGTGTCACTGACGATTTGTCTCATGGCGCTCGGGTTCTTCATCCGGAGCAAGAAGACCATTGCGGCGATGGGTCTTGTGCTGCTCGCATACCTAGTGGGACTGTCGTCGCTGAGCGGGGAGACCTTCCGGCTCGCCGATGCCTTGACTACCGGCCTGGCGATGTTCTTCGGCATATATATGGTTCTAGCGCTCCGACGAGACATGGTGGCCGGCTCATCGCGTCACGCTCACCTCTTCAGAGAAGCACCGGTTGCGTTGTGGGAGGAGGACTTCAGCAAGGTTGCGTCGGCTCTGGGCGAGTTGCGCTCCAGAGGTGTCACCAACATACGCCAGCACCTCGACGATCACCGAGATGAGGTGGATCGGCTCGTCGGTCTCATAAGGGTCCGCCATGTCAACGAGGCAACAGTTGCGATGCTCGAAGCCACCGACGCTGCGGATCTTTTGCAGCCCCTCGTCGTCGACGACGACAACGCACCAGCATTCATCGACCAGATCGTTGCGGTTTGGGACGGATCTCCTGCGGTGGTGACCGAGGTCGTAGACGGCCAGACGCTCAAGGGTCGCCCCTTCTCGATTCTCCTGCATTGGAGTGTTCCGCAGGTCGATGGCGTCGCCGACTACCGGCGAGTCCAGGTCGCAACCGTTGACCTCACAAGCCAAAAGGACCACGAGCGGCGACTCCGTGAACTCCTGGACGCCAGGGATGAATTCGTCGCGACGATCAGCCACGAACTCCGGACACCGCTGACGGCAGTCGTCGGCCTGTCAGAGGAACTGCGAGACCGATCCGACGAGATACCCGAGTTGGAGCGAGTCGAACTCACCGGACTGATCGCCGCCCAAAGCCTGGAGGTCGCAAACATCGTTGAAGACCTACTGGTGGCCTCACGGGTCGGATCGGACCAGGTCGCGGTGAGGCGGGCACCGGTCGACATGGCCGCCGAGGTTCGCGCCGTGTTGGACGCGTATCTCGGGGCCGGCATCGAAGTTGTTGTCGACCCGACGTCGCGGATGCGCCTGGCGCTCGCAGACGAGGCGCGCGTCCGGCAGATTCTCAGGAATCTCGTCGTGAACACCCAGCGCTACGGAGGGCCTGCGGTGCGGGCGGTGATCGCCGAACGCAACAACCGGATCGTGACCGAGATCCGGGACGATGGGAGCCCGCTGCCAACGCACCAACGGAACGCCATCTTCCAGCCATTCTTCAGAGCCCGGCAGACGCACGGGGTGACGGCATCGGTCGGTCTCGGTCTGACCGTCTCGCGCGAGTTGGCGCGGCTCATGGGTGGCGAACTGTCCTACGAGCACGATGGGTCGGAGACGATCTTCTCGCTCAGCTTGCCTGTGCTCGTCGACGATCCGGCCCCCACTCTCGAGGCACTGGTGTACTAGGAACTCTGTTCCTAGACTGATCTCGGCCATAGACCCCACGCGGGAGAGCCCGTTCAGTCGGGCGCCGAAGGAGCAACCACCCCCGGAATCTCTCAGGCAACCGGACCGCGCGGACGAGGCCACTTCTGGAAAGCAACCCGGCGTGCCGGGTTCACCGACGGTGTAAACCGGCTCAGCCGGTGAAACTCTCAGGTTCCCGAGACAGAAGGGGGCGGCAAAGCAGTCGCTGTCGGAGGAATCATGACATACACCGTCCGGGAACTCACACAAGCCGACGACTTTCTTCAGCGCCACAACGGCCCGAGTCCAGATGAAGTCGAAGCGATGCTTACCGAACTGGGACTGACGGACTTGGACGAGCTGTTGGACGCGGCCGTGCCCGACCTCATTCGAACCACCGGCATCGACCTTCCGCCGGCACAAACCGAGCCTGACGTGGTCCGTGAGCTTCGCCGCCTCGCAGGAATGAACCGGGTGTTCACCTCGATGATCGGTATGGGCTACTACGGCACCACGACACCCGCCGTCATAGTGCGAAACGTCCTGGAAAACCCCGGTTGGTATACCGCCTACACGCCCTATCAACCTGAGATATCTCAAGGGCGACTCGAAGCCCTCCTCAATTTTCAGACGATGGTGTCTGACCTCGCCGGACTGGACATCGCCAACGCCTCACTGCTCGACGAATCCACGGCGGCCGCCGAGGCGATGACGATGTCGATGCGCCTCGCCAAGTCCAAGAGCACCGCGTTCTTCGTGGACTCCGATTGTCATCCGCAGACGATCGACGTTGTGCGTACTCGCGCCGAGCCGCTCGGTATCGAGGTCGTTGTGGGCGACCCCGCGGACGGCGTGGGCGACGTGTTCGGTGCGCTCGTTCAGTACCCGGGCTCCAGTGGGCGTCTGATCGATCTCCAGCCCGTGGCAGACGCGGTGCACGAGGTCGGCGGGCTGCTCACCGTGGCGGCAGACCTTCTCGCCCTCGTGGCCATAGAAGCACCCGGGGCGCTCGGCGCAGACGTGGTGGTCGGCTCAGCCCAACGGTTCGGCGTTCCGATGGGCTTTGGAGGACCTCACGCCGGTTTCATAGCCGTTCGCGACGAGTTCAAGAGGTCGATTCCAGGACGAATTGTCGGCGTGAGCGTCGACGATGCAGGGCGAACCGGCTTTCGCTTGGCCCTGCAGACCCGCGAGCAACACATTCGCCGTGAAAAGGCCACCTCGAACATCTGCACGGCGCAGGTGTTGCTCGCCGTCATGGCAGGCATGTACGCGGTGTACCACGGACGACCGGGACTCGAGATGATCGCTCGGAGAGTTCACCGCATCGCCGCCACGTTCGCTGACGGGGTCGGAGCGCTCGACGGGGTGGAAATCGTGCACGACGAGTTCTTCGACACCGTTCTGGTGCGGTCGAACGGTCGCGCTGACGAGCTTGTCGATCGAGCTCGTGAGCGCCGCATCAACATCCGACGCGTAGACGACGACACGGTTGGGGTAGCTTTCGACGAGACCACCACACAAGAGGATCTCGACGACGTTTTGACGGCGTTCGGCGCTCGGGTCCGTGCGATGGACTCCGGACAGCCTCGACTACCCGAGAGTCTGGTCCGGACGACTCCGTTCCTCGACCACCCCGTATTCGAAGCGCATCGATCCGAAACGGAGATGTTGCGGTATCTGCGTCGTCTGGCCGACAAGGACATCGCGCTCGATCGTTCGATGATTCCGCTCGGGTCTTGCACGATGAAGCTCAACGCGACCACCGAGATGGAACCGATCACTTGGCGAGAGTTCGCCCACATACATCCATTTGCGCCCAGGGACCAGGTGGCGGGCTACCTCGAGCTGATCCGCGGTTTGGAGGACATGCTCGCCGAACTCACCGGCTACGACGCAGTGTCGCTTCAACCGAACGCAGGCTCTCAAGGTGAATACGCCGGGCTCTTGGCCATCAGGGCGTATCACCGCAGCAGGGGAGAAGGTGATCGCAAAGTCTGCCTGATCCCCGCATCCGCACATGGCACCAACCCGGCGAGTGCCGCGATGGCCGGAATGCGTGTTGTCGTCGTGGCAACGGATGACGATGGCAACATCGATATCGAGGACCTCCGTGCGAAAGCCGCTGAGCACTCCGACTCACTGGCTGCGCTCATGATCACTTACCCGTCGACGCACGGCGTGTTCGAGTCGACGGTGAGAGATGTCTGCAAGCTCATTCACGACCACGGTGGTCAGGTGTACCTCGATGGCGCGAATCTGAACGCACTGGTCGGAGTTGCGAAACCCGGCGAGATCGGATCTGACGTGTCGCACCTCAATCTGCACAAGACGTTCACGATCCCTCACGGTGGCGGCGGCCCAGGAGTCGGTCCGATCGGCGTCATGGCGCACCTCGCGCCGTTCCTGCCCAACCACCCAGTGGTGCCGGAGGCCGGTCCCGATACCGGCGTCGGAGCGATATCCGCAGCACCGTGGGGGTCCGCCGGCATCCTGCCGATCCCGTACGCGTACATCAAGTTGATGGGCAGCAACGGGTTGTTCGAAGCCACCAAGTTGGCGATTCTCGGCGCCAACTACATCGCTCGACGACTGGCGCCGCACTATCCGGTGCTCTACACCGGCGTAAACGGCATGGTCGCGCACGAGTGCATCATCGATCTGCGGCAAGTGAAAGACTCGACGGGAGTTTCCGCAGAAGATGTCGCCAAGCGCCTCATCGACTACGGATTCCATGCTCCGACGCTGTCGTTCCCCGTCGCGGGAACGCTCATGATCGAGCCCACAGAATCGGAGAGCAAGGCGGAACTCGATCGATTCTGTGATGCCATGATCCAGATCAAGGCGGAGATCGACGCCATTGCAGCCGGCGAGCAGCCGCAGAACGACAACCTGCTGCACAATGCGCCGCACCCGGCTGAAGATCTGTTGGCGGCCGAGTGGACGCATCCGTACAGTCGGGAAGAAGCGGCGTACCCGGTCGAGAGCCTGCGCCGAAACAAGTACTGGGTGCCGATCGGACGAGTCGACGCCAAGGCCGGTGACCGAAATGTCATCTGCGCCTGCCCGCCTATCGAGTCGTACATGTGATCAACCAACCACCTCGCTATCGTCGATGCGAGGATGCCGACTGAAGCCGTGACATGAGTGAGACCACTGTCGAGGCTGGCGGACGCCCCGTTCGCATCTCCAGTCCCGACAAAGTCATGTTCCCTGAGCGCGGCTGGACGAAGCTGGACGTGGTCGAGCATTTCCTGCTGTGCATCGAGGGGGCGCTCCGTGGAGTTCAGAATCGGCCGACGATGCTCAAACGGTGGAACAAGGGCGTCGGACACGACCCGCTGTACGTCAAGCGACCGAAAGGCGCCAGGACGCTAGTAGATGTGACGTTTCCTTCAGCGAGACCTGGAAGCATGTTCCTACCCCTCGATGCAGGTGACGTCATCTGGATGGCGCAGCAGAACTGCATCGATCTCAACCCCTGGAATGCACGAGCCGATGACCTCGCGCACCCTGACGAGCTGAGAATCGATCTCGATCCGACCGAGGGGTACGACTTCGAGGCCGCGCGATCCGTAGCATTCACGGTGAAGGAGGTCCTCGACGAAGTTGGTCTCGTTGGTTGGCCCAAAACCTCTGGGAACAGAGGCATTCACATCTACGTCCGCCTCGCTGCCGAGTGGGATTTCTACGAGGTGAGACGCTGCGGCCTCGCCATCGCCCGGGAAGTCGAACGGCGCCATGAATTGGCGACGACCGCCTGGTGGAAGGAGGAGCGGACAGGAGTGTTCATCGACTACAACCAGAACGCATGGGACAAGACGATCGCAAGCGCATATTCCATCAGGCACACGGGGTGGGTGTCGACGCCGTTTCGATGGGACGAGCTCGAGTCCGTGGATCACAAGGCCTTCGACATGATGTCCTTCAAGAGTCGCTGGGATGATGTCGGTGATCTGACGGCCGGTATGGACGAGGCGGCAGGCCGACTGGAGGCAGTGCTGAAGATGGTTGAGGCAGACGAGTCGAGAGGTATCGGGGACGCGCCGTGGCCGCCGCATTACCCAAAAATGCCGGGTGAACCCCCTCGGGTTCAGCCCTCCAAGAAGGTGGCAGAACATTGGAAGGAATAGACATGGACGCTGAAACAGTCTTCTGGGAGATCGCTGAGGATCTCTATGAAGACAGAGCCGTATCGCGTTCGACGATGATGGGGCATCCATGCTTACGCGTGAAGGGCAACTTCTTTGCCATGCTCGATCGAGATTCAGATCGTCTGATCGCGAAGCTCGACCGCGCGCGTGTCCAGGAGTTGGTTGCTGAAGGCGTCGGCGAGGTGTTCTCTCCAGCAGGTCGTGTGTTCAAAGAGTGGGTCGCCGTTCCAAATCCGGACGAAACCCGATGGCGGGCCCTGGTGGAAGAGGCGAAGTTGTTCGCAACGGGCGGCTGAGTCGGGCTAGGCGGCCTGCTCGCCGCCGCTATGGTCGGCGCCATGCAGCTAGGCGTCATCGGGATGGGACGGATCGGACGTTCACACGCAGCTGTGCTCGACGCCAATCCGGCCGTCGACCGGGTGCTCGTTGCCAGTCGTTCTCGTGCGTCAGCGGACAAGGCGGCGGCAGACCTCGGTCTGGAGGCAGTGGACCTGGAGTCACTGGTCGATTCGGTCGATGCCGTCGTCATCGCAAGCTCGACGGATTCGCACCCTGAGTTGATCGAGCGAGCCATAGTGGCCGGCAAGCCGACGTTTTGTGAGAAGCCCATAGCGCTCGACATCGAACCGACCGAACGAATCGTTGCGCTGGTAGATACCGAAGGCGGACGCCTCCAGATCGGCTTCCACCGGCGATTCGATCCCGGATACGCTGCCGCTCGCCAGCTCGTGATCTCCGGTGGTTTGGGAACCCCGTACGTGGTGAGAACGATCAGCCACGATCCTGTGCCCTCACCGGAATCGTTCATTCCCACTTCGGGGGGAATCTTCCGTGACTTTCTGATCCACGACTTCGACATCGTGGATCACGTTCTCGGCGAACCGATCACCGCGGTATTTGCGACGGCAGCGGTGCGCGAGCATCGGGTCTACGCGAAGTACGACGACTACGACGTGGCTGCTGTGCAGGCCAGAACCGCAAGCGGTGCTCTGGTGACGATGTCGTGTACCAGGCACGATCCGCGAGGACACGACGTACGAATGGAACTGTTCGGCTCACGCGACAGCGTCGTTGTCGGTTGGGATGACAGGACGCCCATGCGATCGCTCGAGCCGGACGGTCGACGGTTGCCGGCGGATCCCTACGAAGACTTTCTGGATCGATTCCGTGCTGGTT
>JABDJC010000003.1 GCA_013003395.1 Acidimicrobiia bacterium | reverse complement strand
CATGGCCAAAGAGAAGTTCGAGCGGACGAAGCCGCATGTGAACATTGGGACGATGGGTCATATTGATCATGGGAAGACGACGTTGACGGCTGCGATTACGAAGGTGTTGGCGGAGGATGGTGGTGGGACGGCGTTTACGGCGTTTGATCAGATTGATAAGGCTCCGGAGGAGCGTGAGCGTGGTATCACGATTGCGATTGCTCATGTGGAGTATGAGACGTCGAATCGTCATTATGCGCATGTGGATATGCCTGGGCATGCGGATTATGTGAAGAACATGATTACGGGTGCGGCGCAGGTTGATGGGGCGATTTTGGTGGTGTCGGCGGCTGATGGTCCGATGCCGCAGACTCGTGAGCATGTGTTGTTGGCGCGTCAGGTGGGTGTGCCGTACATCGTGGTGTTTTTGAACAAGGTGGACATGGTGGACGACGAGGAGCTTCTTGACTTGGTTGAGTTGGAGGTTCGGGAGTTGTTGTCTGAGTATGAGTTCCCTGGTGATGATGTGCCGGTGGTGCGTGGGTCGGCGTTGCAGGCGTTGTCTGGTGAGGGTGATGGTGCGGCGCAGATTCATGAGTTGATGGATGCGGTTGATGCGTATATTCCTGAGCCTGAGCGGGATATGGATAAGCCGTTCATGATGGCGATCGAGGATGTGTTTTCGATTACTGGTCGTGGGACGGTGGTGACGGGTCGGATTGAGACTGGGATCATCAAGGTTGGTGAAGAGGTCGAGATTGTTGGGATTCGTCCTGTGCAGAAGACGACGGTTACGGGTGTTGAGATGTTCCGTAAGTTGTTGGATCAGGGCCAGGCTGGTGACAATGTGGGGTTGTTGTTGCGTGGTATTGGTAAGGAGGATGTGGAGCGTGGTCAGGTGTTGGCCAAGTCGGGTTCCATTACTCCTCATACGAAGTTTGAGGCGCAGGTGTATGTGTTGACGAAGGAGGAGGGTGGTCGTCACAATCCGTTCTTCGATGGGTATCGGCCGCAGTTTTATTTCCGTACGACTGATGTGACGGGTGCAGTGACGTTGCCGTCTGGTACGGAGATGGTGATGCCTGGTGATAACACTGAGATGACGGTGGAGTTGATCAACCCGATCGCGATGGACGAGGGTCTTCGTTTCGCTATTCGTGAGGGTGGCCGCACCGTCGGTGCCGGCCGAGTCGTAAAGATCCTGGAGTAGAGGAAAAACCATGGCAGATGAGCACAGGATTCGCATTCGCCTCAAGGCGTACGACCACAAAGTGGTCGATGAGTCCGCGCGCAAGATCGCCGAGACCGTGATTCGTACATCGGCGAAGATCAAAGGCCCAGTGCCTCTGCCGACGAAGGTTCATCGGTATTGCGTGATCCGCGGACCACATGTTGACAAAAGCAGCAGGGAGCACTTCGAGATGCGCATTCACAAGCGCCTGATCGACATCCTCGAACCGACGGCGAAAACCGTCGACTCGTTGATGCGTCTCGATCTCCCCGCCGGAGTGGAAGTAGAGATCAAGACGTGAATGCCATCGTGGGCGAAAAGCTCGGCATGACGCAGGTCTTCGATGAGGAGGCCAGGGCGATCCCGGTCACCGTCATCAAGGCTGGGCCGGTCAACGTCGTCCAGGTGAAGACACTTGCGGCTGACGGATACGGTGCGATTCAGATCGCCTTCAAAGAGCTTGCCGCAGGAAAAACCGGTCGTCCAATGGCCGGCCATTACGGACGAGCAGGCGTCGTGCCGCATCGTCACCTCGTTGAGGTTCGCGTCGACAATCCTGAGGAATACACCCCGGGGCAAGTCTTGAACGTCGCCGATGTCTTCGAAAAGGGGCAGAAGGCCGACGTGACGTCGATCTCCAAGGGCAAAGGCTTCGCCGGCGTCATGAAGCGACACAATTTCAAAGGACAAGGCGCATCGCACGGTGCACACAAGGTCCATCGAGCTCCTGGCTCGATCGGCGCATGTGCCACCCCTGCTCGCGTGTTCAAAGGCAAGCGGCTGCCAGGTCGCATGGGTGGAGACAAGGTGACCTTGCTGAACCTGGACGTCGTCGACGTCGACGGTGAGCGCAACATCTTGCTCGTCAAGGGCGCAGTACCGGGTCCCAAGGGCGCGGTTGTGGTCATTCGGGAGGCGGTGAAGGCTCATGGCTGAGGTGAAGGCAGATCTCTACGACGCCAACGGCGCCTCGAAAGGCACCGTCGACCTGAATCCAGACATCTTCGGCATCGAGCCGAACATGCCGGTCATGCACCAAGTCGTCACGGCTCAGTTGGCTGCTGCCCGTTCGGGCTCGGCGTCCACCAAGACTCGCGCCGAAGTGCGTGGTGGCGGTGCGAAGCCGTGGGCACAGAAGGGTCTCGGTCGCGCACGTCACGGATCCATCCGCTCCCCACAGTGGGCCGGCGGTGGTGTGGCGCATGGTCCGAAGCCACGGGACTATTCCCAACGGACCCCCAAGAAGATGCGTCGCCTGGCGCTTCGTTCCGCACTGTCGGCACGTGCTGCCGAAGGGCAGATCAAGGTGGTCGAGACGTTCGACATCTGGGACACTCCGAAGACCAAGCAGGCCATCGCCCTCATGAAGGCGATGGGCGCATCTGGCAAGATTCTCTTGCTAGCCGAGGATCACGAGCGCACGGCCATCAAGTCGTTCCGCAACATGAAGGGCGTCATCGCCTCCAACCTCGGACAAGCGAACACGTACGACGTCCTGTGGGCTGACACCGTGATCATGAGTCGTGGCACGTTGGACCTTGGACAGTCCGCACCGCGCGGCACCGATGCACACGCTGCACAGCAGCGTGAGCGGATGGGCAATGACGCTCCTGTTCCCGCCGCTGCCGCTCCGGCCGAGACGGCGCCTGCAGCAACTACCAGCGATACGGAAGGCGAAGAGGAATGAAGGACCCACGCGACGTGATCCTGAAGCCGGTCGTCTCCGAGAAATCGTACGACTTGATTCAGGACCAGAACACTTACACGTTCCTCGTGCACAAGACGGCGAACAAGACCGAGATCAAGTTGGCGATTGCCAAGATCTTCGACGTCAAAGTCGACCGTGTGAACACGATGAACCGCAAGGGCAAGAGAAAGCGCACCGGCTACGTCATGGGACGTCGAGCCGATGTGAAGCGTGCGCTGGTGACGTTGTCGCCAGGCAATTCGATCGACATCTTCGAGGTATGACGACATGGCGGTGAAGAAAACCAAACCAACATCCCCAGGTCGTCGATTCCAGACGATCTCGGATTTCTCCGAGGTTACGAAAACCACGCCGGAGAAGAGCTTGTTGGCTCCCAAAACACGCTCCTCAGGCCGTAACTCCTACGGTCGCATCACGTCGCGTCACCGCGGCGGTGGTCACAAGCAGCGTTATCGCATCATCGACTTCAGGCGCAACAAGGACGACATTCCGGCCACGGTCGCTTCCATCGAGTACGACCCGAACCGCAACGCGCTCATCGCACTGCTCAACTACCACGATGGTGAGAAGCGGTACATCATCGCTCCCGTCGGTGTGAAGGTCGGCGACAAGCTGATGTCCGGCTCAGGAGCCGACATTCGTCCGGGGAATGCTCTGCCACTGCGCAACATCCCGACCGGTACCAACGTGCACGCTGTCGAGATGCGCCCAGGCGGAGGAGCCAAGATGGGCCGTTCAGCTGGGTCAGTCATTCAGCTGATGTCCAAAGAAGGTTCCATGGCGCTGCTGCGTCTGCCTTCGGGCGAGATGCGGCAGGTCGAACTCGACTGCAAAGCAACGATCGGCCAGGTCGGTAACACCGACGCCGAGCTCATCAAGATCGGCAAGGCCGGCCGCAACCGCTGGAAGGGCAAGCGCCCTCAGACTCGTGGTGTGGCCATGAACCCGGTCGATCACCCTCTCGGCGGTGGCGAAGGCCGCAGCTCGGGTGGACGTCACCCGGTCAGTCCGTGGGGCAAGCCCGAAGGGCGAACCCGCAAGAAGAACAAGGCGAGCGACAAGTACATCGTTCGTCGTCGCTCCAAGAAGGGAAGGAGGTAGCCCATGGCCCGTAGCCTCAGTAAGGGGCCGTTCGTCGACGAGCACCTCCTCAAGAAAGTGGAGACTGCCAATTCGTCCGGTGACAAGCGCGTCATTCGTACCTGGAGTCGCCGCTCGACGGTGATACCTGAGATGGTCGGTTTGACGATCGCCGTTCATGACGGCCGCAAGCACGTGCCCGTATACGTTTCCGAGTCCATGGTCGGCCACAAGCTCGGTGAGTTTTCACCGACTCGTACCTTCCGTGGCCACGCCGGCCAGGCTGCGAGGAACCGATGAAGGCCAAGGCAAGCGCTCGTCACGTGCGGCAGTCGCCGTACAAGGTTCGTCGTGTTCTCGATCTCGTTCGAGGCATGCCGGTCGATGACGCCCTCGCAACCCTCAGTTTCACCAACCGTCGTGCCGCTCCGACCATCTCCAAGGTGATCGAATCGGCAATGGCAAACGCCGAGCACAACTTCGCGATGGACAGAGAAGACCTGGTCGTCGCCGAAGCGTATGCCGACGAGGGTCCGACCCTGAAGCGGTTCCGTCCGCGCGCTCGTGGTCGGGCAACAAAGATTCGCAAGCGCACTAGCCACATAACGATCGTCGTTTCAGACGGGGAGGAGGAGTAATGGGTCAGAAGATCCACCCATACGGTCTCCGTCTGGGAATCGTCACCGATTGGAAGTCCCGCTGGTACTCCGACAAGGACTACGCCGCGCACGTTCTCGAGGACAGCAAGATCCGCGACTACCTGCGTGGTGAGCTGAAGCGAGGCGCCGTGTCTCGCATCGAGATCGAGCGCATCGGCGAGAAGAAGCTGCAGATCGACGTACACACTGCCCGCCCGGGCGTGGTCATCGGTCGCAGCGGCTCGGAAGCCGAGCGCTTGCGCTCCGGCCTCGAGAAGCTTTCCGGTCGCAACGTCAAGTTCAACGTCATCGAGGTCCAAAACGCAGAAACCGACGCACAGTTGTTGGCTCGAAGCGTTGCTGACCAGCTCGAAGGCCGAGTGTCGTTTCGCCGTGCGCTCAAGCGCACCGTCCAGACCGCACTGAAAGCCGGCGCCCAGGGCGTCAGGGTTCAGGCATCTGGCCGGCTCGGTGGTGCCGACATGGGTCGGCGCGAGTGGTACCGCGAGGGCCGAGTCCCGCTGCACACCCTGCGGGCCGACGTCGACTACGGCGCGGCAACTGCAAGGACCACCGTTGGTGCCATCGGCATCAAGGTGTGGGTCTACAAGGGCGACATCCTCCCCGGATCAGCGTCTACTCGTGAGAAGATCGCAGCCGAAGCCCGCCTCGCAGCAGGCGGTCCTGCTCAGCGCCGTGCGCCTGCGAAGGCTCGCGCCGAAGCGGCTGCTGGAGCCGGTGGCGGCAAGCGACTGATCGAGGCCGGTGGCGGCAAGCGACTGATCGAGGCCGGTGGCGGCAAGCGCAAAGAAGGCGGCAAGCGTCTGATCGAGGCTGGTGGCGGCAAGCGCCCGAGCCCGACGGCCAGCGAAGCCAAGGCCGAGTTCGACGCCGCAAAAGAAGAGGTGGACCCGGTAACTGCCGGCGCCGCCGAGGCGGCCACTGCTCCGGTCGAGGCGGCAGCAGTTGAGGCTGCGCCTGTCGAGGCGACCGCTGCTCCGGTTGAGGCTGCACCTGTTGCCGAGGCTGACGACGTTGCTCCCGCCGAAGAGACCACCGAGCCGACAACTCCTGAGGTTGCCGACGAGGAATCTGCGGATCCTGCCCCGAGCGGCGAGGAGGAGTAGCGCATGTTGATGCCAAAGCGGACCAAGTACCGCAAGACTCACAAAGGACGCATGAAGGGCAACGCCAAGGGTGGAACCCGTGTCACGTTCGGTGACTACGGACTCCAGTCTCTGGAAGCCGGTTGGATCACTTCTCGTCAGATCGAGGCAGCTCGTATCGCGATGACGAGGGCCATCAAGCGTGGCGGCAAGGTGTGGATCAACGTGTTTCCGGACAAGCCGATCACCGAGAAGCCTGCTGAGACCCGCATGGGTTCGGGCAAGGGCAACCCCGAGTACTGGGTTGCCGTGGTGAAGCCGGGCCGCGTCATGTTCGAGATGAGCGGAGTGGACGAAGAGCTCGCGCGTGAAGCAATGCGCCTCGCCGGTCACAAGCTCCCCGTCAAGGTGAAGTTCGTCCATCGGGAGGACACATGAAAGCCGCGACGTTGCGGGACCTCTCGCACAAGGAATTGACCGAGAAGCTGGCTGAGACGAAGGAAGAGTTCTTCAACCTGCGCTTTCAGTATGCGACGAATCAGCTCGACAACACCGCGCAATTGCGGGCGGTGCGGCGCGACATAGCCCGCATCAACACCGTGATCCGGGAGCAAGAACTTGCTGCCTGGCGTTCGCAAGGAGGCGATGCGTGATGGAGCGCACTCGACGCAAGGAAAGAATCGGAGTCGTCGTTTCGGATGGCCGAGACAAAACGATTACCGTAGAGGTCACTGATTCGAAGCGGCATCAGCGGTACGACAAGACGATGCCGCGTCACAAGAAGTTCCATGTCCATGACGAGGCGAACGACGCGCGTCAGGGCGATACGGTGAAGATCGTCGAGACTCGCCCGCTGTCCAAGACCAAGCGGTGGCGTCTCGAAGAGATCGTGGAGCGTGCTAGATGATTCAACAAGAGAGCCGACTTCGCGTCGCGGACAACACGGGAGCCAAAGAGGTTCTCTGCATCCGCGTGCTCGGAGGCTCGGGCCGGCGCTATGCGCGACTCGGCGACGTCATCGTCTGCACGGTCAAGGACGCCATTCCCGGCGGTGCCGTCAAGAAGGGTGAAGTTGTCAAGGCCGTAGTGGTCAGGACTCGGAAAGAGCTGCGTCGAGACGACGGCTCGTACATCCGGTTCGACGACAATGCCTGCGTCATCATCAACGATGCTGCCCAGCCTCGAGGAACGCGCATCTTCGGCCCTGTGGGCCGGGAGCTGCGCGAAAAGAAGTTCATGCGGATCGTCTCGCTCGCCCCGGAGGTGTTGTGATGAAGTTGCGTACTGGAGATCTCGTGCAGGTGATCGCAGGCAAGGATCGTGGCAAGCAGGCCAAGATCTCCCGCGCCCACCCTGCCAGGGACACCCTCATCGTCGAGGGCGTCAACACGGCCAAGCGCCATCAGAAGCAGACGAGTCAGACCATGCAGGGCGGCATCATCGACAAGGACATGCCGATCCACGTGTCGAACGTCATGATCGTCTGTCCCGAGTGTGGACCGACGAAGATCGGTGCCCGCATCGATGACGATGGCAACAAGTTCAGAATCTGTCGGAAGTGCGGAGGTGAGCTCTGATGGCACCTCGCCTCAAAGAGAAGTACAACTCAGAGATCGCGGCTTCGCTCAAGGAGTCCCTGGGACTGGCGAACGTCATGCAAGTTCCACGGATGGAGAAGATCGTGGTGAACATGGGCGCAGGAGACGCTGCCCAGGACGCCAAGCTGATCGACGCTGCCGTCACCGATCTTCGGATCATCACAGGCCAGCAGCCGAAGGTGAGCAAGTCCACCAAGTCGATCGCCGGATTCAAGTTGAGGGAGGGCCAACCCGTTGGGGCTTCCGTCACCTTGCGTGGCGACCGGATGTGGGAGTTCTTCGATCGTCTGGTGTCGCTGGCAATCCCCCGGATTCGTGACTTCCGGGGACTCAATCCAAAAGGTTTCGATGGTCGGGGCAACTACTCGTTCGGTGTGACCGAGCAGCTGATCTTCCCCGAGATCGACTATGACAATGTCGCCAAGGTGCGAGGCATGGACATCACCATTGTGACCACTGCCGAAACGAACGAGCACGGAAAAGCTCTGCTCGACGCCTTCGGCTTCCCGTTCCGTCGTCAAGAAGCAGGTGTGTGATGGCGCGCAAAGCACTAATCGCCAAGGCCAACCGCAAACCGAAGTTCTCATCCCGCGCCTACAACCGCTGCAAGCGCTGCGGTCGGCCGCGTGCCTACCTCCGCAAGTTCGGCATGTGCCGCATCTGCGTCCGTGAGCTGGCACACCAGGGAGAACTTCCCGGTGTCAGAAAGGCTTCGTGGTAGCAGTGACTGATCCAATCGCAGACATGCTGACTCGGATCCGCAACGCGAACATCGCGTTGCATCCGAAGACCTCGATGCCTGCATCGAAGTTGAAAGAAGAAGTCGCCAAGATCCTGGCCACAGAGGGATTCATCGACGGCTACGCCGTTGAAGACGCCGCCGTTGGCAAGACGCTGACCATCACCTTGCGATACGGCAACGACCGTTCACGAGTGATCGATGGCATCAAGCGAGTGTCCAAGCCAGGTCGGCGGGTGTACAAGGGCGCGACGGACATCGCCAGGGTCAACGGAGGCATCGGCGTCTCCATCCTGTCGACGTCCCAAGGCCTGCTGACCGACCGCGAGGCAAGGCGCCGTTCGATCGGTGGCGAAATCTTGTGTGAGGTGTGGTGACATGAGCCGAATAGGAAACCAGCCGGTTGCCGTTCCGTCAGGGGTCGACATCTCGATCTCGGGAAGCGACGTGACCGTCAAAGGTCCGCAGGGAACACTTCAACGAACGTTCCCAGAAGCGGTTGCATTCACTCGTGACGAAGACAGCATCGTTGTCGCCAGAAGCAACGACGAGCGGGAGTCCCGTGCGCTGCACGGCCTGTCGCGTGCGTTGCTGGCAAACATGGTGGTCGGCGTCACGGACGGATACCGCAAGGTGCTCAAGACAGTCGGCGTTGGCTACAGAGCTGCGCTCAAGGGACAGACGCTCGAGTTGCAGGTTGGGTTCTCCCATCCCGTGACGGTCGAAGCCCCAGACGGCATCACGTTCGAAGTCCCGGAACCGACGCAGATCATCATCACCGGCATCGACAAGCAGGCTGTTGGTCAGATCGCCGCCGACATCAGGGCCGTGAGGCCGCCCGAGCCATACAAGGGCAAGGGCATCAGATATGAGGGCGAGCAGATTCGTCGCAAGGCCGGTAAATCAGGAGTGTCAGGCTGATGAAGATGACCCGTACCCAAGCTCGGAGAAAGCGCCACGTGCGCGTGCGCAAGAACCTCGCCGGGACACAAAGCACGCCACGTTTGGCCGTGTTTCGATCCAACCGCTACATATACGCACAAGTCATCGACGACGACGCCGGTCGCACGCTCGCTGCGGCGGCGTCGACCGAGCCTGCACTGCGCAAGAAGACGTTGTCAACAGAAACGGCTGCCGAAGTGGGCAAGCTCGTCGCCGTTCGTGCGACCGAGGCAGGCGTAGAAGAGGTCGTGTTCGATCGTGGTGGTTTCAAATTCCACGGCCGAGTCAAGGCACTTGCCGAAGGTGCCCGCGAAGCCGGCCTGAAGTTCTAAGGAGATCACGTGACCAACAGAAGTCGAAGCGGCGGAAACCGCGATCGCGGCCGCGGACGGGACCGTGAGGCTCCAGAGTTCGAGGAGCGGGTCATCGCGATCAATCGCGTGGCCAAGGTCGTCAAGGGTGGCCGAAGGTTCTCGTTCACGGCGCTCGTCGCCGTAGGCGATGGGAACGGCAAGGTCGGTGTCGGATACGGCAAGGCCAAGGAAGTCCCCGCTGCAATCCAAAAGGGTATCGAGGAAGCCCGCCGCTCCATGAAGCGGGTTCCGATGGCAGGCTCGACGGTGATCCACCGAATTGTCGGCGTGCAAGGCGCCTCCAAGGTGCTGCTGAAGCCGGCTGCTCCAGGTACCGGCGTCATCGCCGGGGGAGCTGTTCGTCAGATTCTCGAAGCTGCAGGCATCAAGGACGTCCTCGCCAAGTCGCTGGGTTCGCCAACACACATCAACGTCGCCAAGGCGACGATGAATGCGCTCATGGGCCAGCAGCGGCCAGACGAGATCGCTCGTCGTCGTGGCAAGAAGGCGGAGGACATTTTCCCGCCGGCACTACTCGCTGCGTATCGCTCTTCCGAGCTCATGCACACGAAGCCAGGTGAGCGCTGATGGCGACCCTACGAATCACGCTGCGCAAGAGCGTCATCGGCGAGAAGCCGAAGACTCGTGCCAGTGTCGAGACCCTTGGATTGCGCAAGATCCGTCAATCCGTAGAACGTCCGGATACCCCTGACGTGCGTGGCCTGGTCCACGCCGTTCGGCATCTGGTCGACGTCGAGGAGATTTCATGAAGTTGCACCATCTCAAGCCGGCTCCCGGCTCGAAGAGCAAGAAGATCCGCGTGGGACGTGGTGAAGGTGGCCGTCGCGGCAAGACTGCCGGTCGGGGCACCAAGGGTCAGAAGGCCCGCAGCAAGGTACGCGTTGGTTTCGAGGGTGGCCAGATGCCGCTTGCTCGGAGGCTCCCGAAGCTCAAGGGTTTCAAGAACCCGAACAAGGAGTACTTCGCGCTGATCAACGTCGAACGCCTTTCCGAGTTCCCGGCCGGGACCGTCGTTGGTCCCGACGAACTGCGCGCACAGGGCCTCATCAAAAAGCGCGGCCGTGTGAAGGTGCTCGGCGAGGGTGATCTCGACCGAGAGCTCACCGTCCGCGCTCACGCGTTCAGCGTCGGTGCCGTTGAGAAGATCAAAGCAGCCGGCGGCTCCGTCGAGGTCGTGGAGTGATTCTCGGCACCGCCGAACACGTCGACTGCTCAGAACCATCGTCCAACTAATGTCTCCGCAACGCACCAAGGACTGCTGAACCAATGCTCTCCGTTTTCCGCAACATGTTCAGGATCGCCGATCTTCGGGCGAAGATCCTGTTCACGCTCGGCATCTTCGCCCTCTATCGACTCGGCGCAGCCGTGCCTGTACCTGGTGTCGACCTCGATCGCATCCAATTGGCGGCGAATCAGGCCCAGCAAGCGGGAGTTGTCGGCTTGTTGAATCTCTTCTCGGGTGGAGCCCTGGAGCAGTTGTCGGTGTTCTCGCTTGGCATCCTGCCGTACATCACCGCGTCGATCATCATGCAGCTGTTGGCTGTGGTCATTCCGAAGTTGCAGGCGCTTCAGGATGAAGGAGAATCTGGCCGGAAGGTGATCACCCAGTGGACCCGTTACCTGACCGTTGGTCTGGCCCTGCTGCAGTCGACCGGTTTGACCTTCCTGATGCACAACGGGCAGTTGCTGGGACTCGATGTCATCCCCGAGTACACGCCACGGCGCGTGCTCATCATCGTGATCACGATGACGGCCGGTACTGCGGTCATCATGTGGCTTGGTGAGCTCATCACTCAACGCGGTATCGGCAACGGAATGTCGCTCATCATCTTTGTCAGCATCGTGAGCCAGTTGCCATCACAGTTTTCGACGGTGTACGTCAACTCGAACATCATCGAGTTCAGCTCGGTGGTGCTGCTCATGTTTGTGCTCACCGTCGGCATCATCTACGTGGACCAGGCGCAGAGACGTATTCCGATCCAGTTCTCGAGACGGGTGCGAGGGCGAAAGGTCCTCGGCGGTCAGAGCACCTACATCCCGATGAAGGTCAACATGGCCGGCGTCATCCCCGTGATCTTCGCGACGAGCATTCTGTACTTCCCGGCCTTGATCTCGACCTCGATTCCGTGGCAAGGCCTGCAGGACTTCGTCGAGAGGTACTTGGTGCAGTCCGGTTCTCAAGGCGGGTTCTCACCGACGCTGCCGTACATCATCTTCCTCGGCGCCCTCGTGGTGTTCTTCACATTCTTCTACACGGCGATCCAGTTCGATCCGGAGCGTCAGGCCGAGCAGATCCAGCGACAGGGTGGTTTCGTGCCCGGTATCCGTCCTGGTCGTGCCACGGTGCGCCATCTGGAGCACATCTTGAGCCGCATCACTTTCCCGGGTTCGATGTATCTCGCCTTCGTGGCCATTGCGCCTTCGTTGCTCGGCTGGCTGCTCAACATCCCAGTGGGTTTGAGCGGTATCTCGATCCTCATCGTCGCCGGTGTGGCGCTCGAAACGATGAAGCAGATCGAGAGCCAGCTCATGATGCGCAACTACGAGGGATTCCTCTCGTAGGGCGATGGGACGTCGCCTACTTTTCTTGGGTCCACCGGGGGCAGGCAAAGGCACTCAAGCAACGCGTCTTGCCAAGGCACTCGGTATACCGCACATCTCCACTGGTGACATGCTGCGCCAGAACGTCGCCGACGGCACCGACTTGGGCAAGCAAGCTGAAGCGATCATGCATGCGGGCGACCTGGTGCCAGACGATCTCGTGCTTGCGATGGTGCAAGACCGTCTCGGCAAGGACGATGCAGCATGCGGCTACATCCTCGACGGGTTTCCTCGCAACGTCTCGCAGGCCGAATCGCTCTCGGCGATGAACCAGCTTGCCGGAATCGACCAGGTGCTGTTGTTAGAAGTCGACACCGAAGAGCTCGTTCAGCGACTGCTCTCCCGTGCGAAGGATCAAGGCCGCGCCGACGACAACGAAGAGTCGATTCGCAATCGCCTCGATGTGTACCGGGACGAAACGAGCCCTCTCGTCGACTGGTATCCGACCAACGGTGTGAGTGTCGCCTCGGTACAAGGGTCCGGTTCGATGGATGACGTCACGGCGAGATTGGTTCTCGCACTCGCCACATGATCACCATCAAGACATCGGAAGACTTTGCGAAGATGGAGGTCGCAGGTCGCGCAGTAGCTGCCGTGCACCAAGCGATTCGCGATGCGGTTGCGCCCGGAGTCACGACAAGCGACCTGGATGAGATCTCTGCTGCCATCCTGCGAGACCACGGCTGCACTCCCTCGTTTCTCGGATATCACGGCTTTCCCGCCACCATCTGCGCCTCGCCGAATTCGGCGATCGTTCACGGCATCCCTGACAACTACCGGCTGGTCGAAGGTGACATCATTTCGATCGACGCAGGCGCCATCTACGAGGGCTGGCACGGCGATGCCGCATTCACGATGGCGGTCGGGCAGGTGCCCGACGTCGTGCAGCGACTTCTGGACGCCACCGAACAGGCCATGTGGGCAGGCATCGAGCAGGCGGTTGCAGGCAAACGCCTCGGCGACGTCGGCCACGCCATCGAGCAGATCGGCAACGCAGCGGGCTTCGGCGTCGTGCGCGAGTACATCGGGCACGGCATCGGCCGCCAGATGC
>JABDJC010000178.1 GCA_013003395.1 Acidimicrobiia bacterium | reverse complement strand
ACAGGAGCAAGAACTGGATCGAATGCCTCGATGTACGCCACCGCCACCTCGATGGCGGTGATCACGGCCAGGCCGAACGCGATCAGCCAGTACTGGCGGGTTGTTGGTGTGGCGCGGGTGACGGTGTCTGCCATGACTCAGACCTGCAAGAGATAGACGACGGTGAAGATGACGATCCAGACGATGTCGACAAAGTGCCAGTACAGGCCGACGAGTTCGACGTTCATGCCTTCTTCGTCGTTGAGTCTGCCGTTGAGGGACATCACATACATGGCCAACAGCATCAGAACGCCGATGGCCACGTGCATGCCGTGGAATCCGGTGAGCAAGAAGAAGCTCGATCCAAACGGGCTGGTCGAGAGCGAGAGGCCGTTTTGCACGAACTCGGTGAACTCGAAGATCTGCCCGGCCAGGAACGTCGCTCCGAGACCAGCGGTGGCGAGGAGCCACACTCGCGCCTGGCGCATGTCACGGTTGTGATTGGCGTGGTGTGCCAGCACCATCGTGAGCGAACTCATCAAGAGGATGAATGAGCTGGCTGACGTGAATGGGATGTCGAACACCTCGGCCGGGCCGGGCCCGTCAGCCGTGGCGTTGCGATACAGCAAGAACGTCGAGATCAACGCCCCGAAGAACATGCACTCGCTGCCAAGGAACACCCACATTGCCGCCTTGCGCACAGGCGTCATGTCGTGGTGGCCCTCACCGTGACCGGCGTGATCGTCGTGATCGCCGGTCAGTACGTCTTCGACGACAGCCTCAGACATAGTACGGCTCCCTTTGCGACGGCTCGATCGCCCATCCGAACAGACCCCACAACGCCACCATCATGCCAACGGCGGTGATGATGAAGCCGACGGGCTGATAGATCAGACCGATCGACGAGATCGCCAAGCCGAGCGCCGACAGGATCGGATAGTACGACGGCGAAGGCATGTGGATCTCTTTGCGCTCATCGCCGTGATCTTCGGGACCAGTGAGGACCGCGGTCCCACCGGAGACCGGCTCGAGCTCCACGAGATACCCGTCGTCGTCTTCGGTGTACTTCTGGTGCCAGAAGTCGTCACGATGTTGAACGATGGGGACCTCGTCGAAGTTGTGGACCGGCGGTGGTGACGAAATGGTCCATTCCAGAGTGCGGCCGTCCCACGGATCAGGTCCTGCGATTTCGCCGTGCTTTCGGCTCTTGATCAAGTTCCAGATGAAGACGAGACCAGAGATCGCGATGACCGCAGAACCCAAGGTGGCGATGCCGTTCCAAAATTCCCAGCCGAGTCCTTCAGGGTATCGGTAGGTCCGACGGGGCATTCCGTTGAGTCCCAGGATGTGCATCGGGGCGAACGTGAGGTTGAAGCCGGCCAGCATCAGCCAGAAGTGCCACTTGCCGAGCGTCTCGCTCATCATCCTCCCGGTGAATTTCGGGAACCAGTAGTAGACGCCTGCTACGAAGCCGAAGAGGGCGCCACCGAACAGCACGTAGTGGAAGTGGGCGACGACGTAGTAGCTGTCGTGCTGCTGGGTGTCTGCGGGAACGATGGCGTGGGTCACCCCGGACAGTCCACCGATGACGAACATCGCTATGAATCCCAACGAGAACAGCATCGGAGTCTTGAAGCGGAGCACACCGTCCCACGTCGTGCCAATCCAGTTGAAGATCTTGATGCCGGTCGGGACGGCGATCAACATCGTCGACGTCGCAAAACCGGCCTCAGCAATCGGCCCCATGCCAGAGGTGAACATGTGATGGCTCCACACGCCGAATCCCTGGAAGCCGATGGCGATGCCGGCGAACACGACGAACGAATACCCGAACAACGGTTTGCGCGAGAACGTCGGCAAGACCTCAGACACGATGCCCATCGCAGGCAGGATCAGGATGTAGACCTCTGGATGTCCGAACAGCCAGAACAGGTGCTGCCACAAGAGCGGATCGCCTTGGGCGTATGACACGTAGAACAGCGTGCCGAAGTTGCGATCGAAGAACACTTGGAAGAGACCCACGCCGATGATCGGAAGCGAGAAGATCAGGAGGAACGCCGTCACGAGCGCCATCCAGATGAACACCGGCATGCGCATCAGCGTCATCCCCGGTGCGCGCATCGTCAGAATCGTTGCGATGAAGTTCGCAGAAGCGGCGATCGAACCGACGCCGAGGAACTGCAGGCCGAGAGCCCAGTAGTCCATGCGGACGACTTCGGTGATCTCGATCGACAGCGGGGCGTATCCGAACCATCCGCCGTCAGGACCGCCACCGACCACGAATGAGGTGTAGAGCAGCACGCCACCGAAGAAGAACACCCAGTAGCTGAAGGCGTTGAGCCGCGGGAAGGCGACGTCGCGGGCGCCGATCATGATCGGCAAGAGGTAGTTCGTGAAAGCCGCACCAAGCGGCATCACCACGAGGAACACCATCGTGAGTCCGTGCATGGTGAACAACTGGTTGTAGGCATCGGCTGACAGGACCGTTCCGTTGGCACCCGAGAGCTGAAGCCTGACGAAGAACGCCTCGAGACCGCCGACGATGAAGAACACGAGCGCCGAGATTCCGTAGAGCAGGCCGATGCGCTTGTGGTCGACCGTCGTAAGCCAAGACCACAGGCCCGATGGGCCGGTAGACGTCAGCTGCACTTCTGTGGTGGCGACTGCCATGGGTCCTCCTACTCCCAACCCTCGAGCAGAGCGATCAGGGCGGTGATCTCATTCTGGTCGAGTCCGAAATCGGGCATGCCGAGAATCAGCGTCCGATCAGGAATGTAACCGAGTAATTGCCTGGCCTCTTCGAGAGCTCTCACGCATGCCTCTTGATCACCCAATGCTTCGAAGGCGAGTGCGTCCTCATACAGCGTCTCCACGGTCTGGAGCGTCTCCTCGGAGAGGATCTTGCCTTCACCTTCAACAGTTCGCTCGATCGCAGCTTCGAGAGCTAGGTCGACTCGTTCTTGTTCCGGAACACACCCGATCGGAGGGATGACGTTGCGCTCGGGAGACATTGGTTTGATACTCGCCGGATTGTCGAGCCACTGCCGCAAATGGTCTTCGGTGGCGCCGTCGGCCCATGGCGTGTCGAACGTTCCAGATCCGAAGGTGCTGCGCTCCCCGAAATGCGTGAGGTCTGGCGCCAGGTCTGCATACACGCCATTGACGTAACCGACCGGTCCGAGCACTTCGGGATTCCCGTCCTCGCCCACAACCGTTGCGTTGTGGCAGGCGACACATACCGCAGCGAAGGTGTCGTAGCCCTGAGCCGCGATTCCCTCGGTTGGCACCGTGGCGGGCGTCATCTGCTGTGCTATCCACGCTTCGTAGTCGGCGGCGCTGTCGACGAAGACTTTGAAGCGCATGTCCGCATGCGCCAGTCCACAGAACTCGGCGCACTGCCCTGGATGAGGTTCGCCTGGCGGGGTGGGCTCGTATGCCTCGAGCGTGAGGTTGGTCATGCGTCCTGGAACGACGTCGCGCTTACCGTTGAGCTTCGGGACCCAGAAGCTGTGGATGACATCGACCGAGGTCATCTCGAGATTCACCGTTGTATCGGCCGGAATGTGAAGCTCATTGGCCGTGGTGAAGCCTTCCGGGTACTGGAATTCCCACCACCACTGATGGCCGACGACCTGGATCGTTATCACGTCAGGGCCTTCTGGCACCTCGCGGATTTCAAAGAGGGTCTGCAGCGTCGGGACGGTCAGTCCAGCCAGGAGCAACGCCGGAATGATGGTCCAGATGATCTCCAGGCGGGTGTTTCCGTGGAGCTGCTTGGGACGCCGGTCCGAATCCGGACGCTCCCGAAACTTCACTATCGAATAGACGAGTGCGGCTTCAACGAGAACGAATACGACCACCGCAATCCAAAACACCAACAGCCACAGGCCGTCGATCTTTTCGGCGATCGGACCAGCCGGATCGAGTGAGGTCTGCGGCCCGGTTCCAGAGCATGCCGCCAAAACGAGTGCCGGCGCTGCCCATATCAGCAAACGACGCCAGCGAGAGGCGCTGACGTTCTTGCGTTTGGCAGCCGTGAATTCGGTTGTCACCCGACCTCGTTCCTCTCCGACGGCGGCATGGTACCCAACCGCAACTCGCTTTCCGAAACTCAGCTCAACGCGGCGTCGAGCTCGCTCGAATCCATCACTCCTTCGAACCGGTGAGTGACTGTACCTGACCCGTCCACCACAAATACCCACGGCTCGGTCACCAAGCCCCATTCGAGCACAGCCGGCGCCAAGTGGTCTGAATTTGGAGCGAATCCGGGCTCGCTGAATCCGGTGAACACTTCGACGTGCACGAAGTTCACCTCGGGATGGCTAGATGCCGCCGCCTTGACGTCGTCCAGCATCGGTCCACACGCTGCCGTCTGGCAGAACTGAGGGGTGGCGAAGACGATGACAGACTGCCTGCCGCTGGTGACGGCCTCGGCCACCGACATGGCGTAGAACCTCGGGTCTGGATCGTCGTCGGTCGAGATGTCTTCGATCGCGTGGGTCGCCACGCTCGGGGACTGTGACGCCGGAGCAGCTTCACCAATCGACGGCGATGCCGTATCGGAGAGCACCGAGAATCCGACTGGCTCCAAGGGCGGCCCGCCTTCGGGAAGGAGGGTCACCGCCCAGATTCCCGGCCGATCGAACTCGACGTCGGCCTTGTAGATGCCGCTCACCTCCGGAACGATCCACAGGAAGTCGGCATCGAAGTTCTGCGCCGCCTCTGGATCGTCCTGGGGCCAGATCTGCATCGTGACATCGAGGTCGGGCGAGCCAAGTCGCTGCCCGTTCTCGGCGACTATCCCTACGAGCAGTCGTTCCTGACCCACCCCGAGGTCAGAGGAAGCCCGCACGGCAAACGAGCCGGCAGGAACAGCGCCGTCTCCTGAAGCTGCGATCGTGGTGACCTCGGCAGCTCCGCCACACGCTGCCACGATGAACATGATGCCAACGAGGATCTTTTGCATCGTCAGAAACTAGTGATTCCGAGGGCTTAGCCGGATGTCGGATGCAAGCGCTCGGCTGGCATGTGTGATACTCCTTCGATGATCGAGACAGACATCCTCTATCGGATCAAGACGGGACGCACTCCAGGAACGCTGGCGAAGGTGCTCGGTGCCATCGCCGAGCACCATGCACATGTCGGCGAGATCGAAACGCGGTACATCGGTCCGGAGTTCAACATCCGCGACGTGCTCGTCATTGCGCCGTCTGAAGACGTCGTCGAAGCGATCACCAACGCGATCACTGCAGTCGGAGGCGTCGAGCTTGTTGCCGAGCCGGTCGACCAGGCATTCCACACCCATCAGGGAGGAAAGCTCCAGGTGACTTCGCGAGTGAAGGTGAAGACGCTCCAAGACATGCGAGAGATCTACACCCCCGGCGTTGCGAGAGTCTCCGAAGCAATCCAACGCGACCCATCGCTGGCGTCGACGCTGACGTGGAAGGGTTCGACGGTCGCCGTCGTCTCCGATGGCAGCCGCGTTCTCGGACTTGGCGACATCGGTCCCAAGGCTTCGCTGCCGGTAATGGAGGGCAAAGCCTTGTTCTATTCGATGTTCATCGGATTGAACGCCGTGCCGATAGTGCTCGACACCAAAGACCCAGAAGAGATCATCGAAACGATCGTGCGAATCGCCCCCGGCTTCGGAGGCATCCACCTCGAGGACATTGCCTCTCCAGGGGTATTTCACATCGAAGAGGAACTCGACAGGCGCCTCGACATCCCGGTCATGCACGACGACCAACACGGCACGGCAATCGTCGTGATGGCCGCCGTCCTGTCCGCGGCGCGTCAGCTCGGAGTAGAGCTCCAGGATTGGGTGTTTGGGCAGATCGGTCTGGGCGCGGCGGGTTCGGCCATCGCCCGCCTTGCGATGTACTTCCCGTTCAAGCGCATCGAGATGTTCGATCCGAGCGACGCCGCCCTGAGCCGCACACTGTCTTTTGCCCCTGATGAGGTCGACACCTACGGCACCACCGAGGGATTCGAGGAGATCGCCTCGCGCGTGGACGTGCTGGTCTTGACAACCGGCCAGGCGAACCTCCTGAAGCCAGAACACATCCGTCCGGGTCAGACCGTGATGGCCCTGACCAATCCGGTACCAGAGATCAACCGCTACGCCGCTCGCGAAGCAGGTGCCGCAGTCGCCACAGACGGCAGCATCGTCAACAACGTGCTCGCATACCCTGGTCTCTTCAAGGGCGCCCTCGATGCCGGTGCTGCTCGCATCACGCCTGAGATGAAGAAGGCGGCGGCGATTGCGCTGTCGGAACTGGCGCCTGATGACGCGCTGCTTCCTGATCCGCTGGATCTGACCGTGCACGCCACAGTGGCGGAGCGAGTCGCACAAGCGGCGAATTGATCGAACTCGAGACCGCTTGGCAGTTACTGCTCGTCGCGGCCTTCGTGACGATGCTTGCGGCGACCGTGCAGGCCACCTTCGGATTCGGCTTCAACATCATTTCGATTCCGACGCTGTTGTTACTGAGTCCTGAACTGGCGCCTGTGCCCCAGCTGATCATCTCCCTCACACTCTCGTCCGCTACCGCATGGAGGGAACGCGCATCGATTCAGCTGCGGCCCATCGCGTTCATCGTCGCCGGCAGAGTTCCCGGAACGGTGATCGGAGCAGGTCTGCTCCTCCTCACCTCCTCGCAACGCGGCGTCGACTTCGCCGTCGGTGTCATCGTCCTGGCGGCCGTTGCGATCTTCGCGAGTGACGCCGGAATCCGGCGCAACACGGCGACGGAGTTCGGAGCAGGACTGACTTCTGGCGTGATGAGCACCCTGTCGTCGATCGGAGGCCCGCCGATGGCGCTGTTGTATCACCGTGATACTGGCCCTCGGGTCCGAGCCAACCTTGGCGTTCTGTTCTTCGTCGGCGGACTGATGACGCTGACCGGCAGAGTCGCGGCAGACGCGATCTCGTGGCACGACGTCTACGTTGGACTGCTGCTGACCCCGCCGGCGTTGCTGGGCTTCGTCGTGAGCGGACCGCTGCGAAGGTTCACTGAAGGAACGGCTCTCAGAAGGGCAATCCTGATCATCTCATCGATTGCGGCAACCACTCTGTTGACTCGAGCGCTACTCGGTTGAGCGGTTCAGCGGGTCGACGTCGCTCGCGTCCGAGAACTGATCGAGGAACCCACCGAGAGCATCGGACAGCTCTCCGAATGCCCAGCCCAACACCACCAGGAAGACGCCCATGATCGCGACCGTGGCGATGGCCCGTGCCCAGTATCGCCAGCGCTGATTGGGGTCCTTCCAGTACGGCAGCTTTTCGGCGACGACCGTGACCGGCGCACCCACGACCTGGGTGGACGAGGTCGAAGTTGCCGTACCGCTGAGGAGCGCATCGACTGCTGCCGTTGAAGCCAGATCGTCGACGGAGGGTCTCGAGGGTACCTGCGGCACGGCTTGGGTCACCTCGTCGGTGAACGCAACCGGCACGGCTTCGACCACTTCGGTCGGCAATTCGGTGAGTGGGGTTGCCGTGTCAGGCGTCTCAGCAGGCGCTTCGCTCGCTTCGGACTTCTCATCAGTGCCTGAAACCTGGCTTGTGTCGTCGTCAGCTGCATCAACCGCCGCTGCGAGAGGTTGTTCGTCAACGACACTGTCATCGCTGGCCGTCGGCTGTGGCTCTGCAGACTCGGGTTGCTTGGTGTCGACGTCGCCGGCTGAGGCGACTTCTTCGACTGGCTTGGCTTCGGCAACTGGCTCCACAACCGCCTCGATCGCCGGCTCCACAGGAGGTTCGGTCGGAGCATCGGCGTCGATGACCTCGTCGACTTGTGGCGCCTCGGCGGGTTTCGCAGCAGCATCAGCTTTGGTCTTGGGAGACGTCGCCTTCTTCGGTGTCGCCGGCGGTTGTGCGGTGGCCGGGGCTTCCGGCGCGGGTACGACGGCTGCAGTTGGAGCGGGCTCGGCCTTCGGAGGTTTCTTCTCCTTCGCTGCCGGCGGCGCAGGCTCGGTTGTGATCAAGTCTGCAGCCTTCAGCCCCAGGGCGTCAGCGACACTCGGAGCCAGCTTCTCTGGCAGCGGCTCATCTCCGCGCTCCCAAGCCCTGACGCTTGCCGGAGGCACACCAAGACGTGACGCCAACTGTCCCAGCGACAGCGCCTGGGCGATACGTCGCTCACGGATGAGTCCACCGGTGGTGAGGTTCTTGGTCAAGATCGCCTTAAGGGGAGCGGGAAATACGCGCCGCCACAATAACTGACCCGACATGCTGCGCAGTTCTTCGAGGGTCGGCAACCAATCGAAGGCGCGTCACACCTCACTCGGATTCGTAGACCTCGATCTCGACGGCACCCGTGTTGCCTCCGGTCGAGGTCTCAATGTCGATGCGCACAATCTGACCAGTGGCAGATAGGTCGGCGACGGCAAGTCCGAGGCCGGCCTCGAACGGTCCGTAACTGACGCCGTCGATCATGACTGAGAACGACTGAGCGATCGAACTGCCGTCTGACATCTCCCTGGTGCGAAAGCCAATCCCGGAGATATCCACGCTGCGACCGAGATCGATCGTGATGAACGCATCGTCGCCGTCGCCCTGCGACGACCACTCGGTGGCAAGGTCACCGTCGATTGCTCTGTCACCGCCGAACGACGACGAGAACTCGGAACTCACTTCGACGACCGTCGCTCCGACAGCCACGTTCGTCCGCTGCGGCGTCGACGCCGCCGGAGTGGTGAACGTGCGCAGGTCACTTCGATAGAGGTTGCCATCCACGCCGACGCCCTGAAGCCGGTAGTAATACGTGGTGTCGGGTTCGAGTCCGCTCATGATCGCTTGGTGGTCATCGTGAGCGCCGCCGCCCATGTCGGAATCCGTCGACAGCGCTCCCAGACTTTCGGTCGGTCCGTACGCCACCGCGCAAACTGCATCGATGTTCGTTTCGATGGTCAACGTGGCAATGGTCCCCGTTGCGTCGGGAATGATCTCCGGGTCGCCGACAGCGATCTGATCGAACGGCAGAACCGCAGGGCCTGCCGCCGAGTCGGTGCCTGAGCAGGCCGCGGCGAGCAGCAACAACGAGAACAAGAAGAGGAACACACGAGATCTCATGCTGCAAGCGTACGAGTTGGCACCGACTACCCGATCTCAGGTCCGTTGCGCGGACAAGAATTTGGCGGAGGCGGACGGGAATCGAACCCGCCAGGGAACTTTCGCCCCCTCAACGGTTTTGAAGACCGCGGGACCCACCAGGCATCCTGACGCCTCCGCAGGTGAGGCTAGCGGGACCCGAAACGGTGCTGGTCGGCCCGCTAGGTTGCGGATCGAGCGAGGAGGTTTCAGGTGACGTTGAGCGCATCCGATGCACACGATCGGGCCACCATCGACGTGCTCGACTCGTCGTTGACGTTTGTGGATGTGGGTTCAGGCGACCCTGTCGTGTTCCTGCACGGCAACCCCACCTCGTCGTACTTGTGGCGCAACATCATCCCGGCCGTCGCTGTCGATCACCGGTGCCTTGCTCCGGACCTGCTCGGGATGGGCGATTCCGGCCCGCATCCTGAAGGGAACTATTCGTTCGTCGAGCACTACCGCTACCTCGACGCATGGTTCCATGCGATGGACCTGATGGATCGAGTGACTCTCGTCGTCCACGACTGGGGATCAGGGCTCGGATTCCATTGGGCCAATCAGCATCGCGACGCCGTTCGCGCCATCGTCTACATGGAGGCGATAGTGCGCCCGATCACGTGGGACGAGTGGCCCGAGGTCGCTCGAGGTGTCTTCCAAGGTATGCGGTCACCTGCCGGCGAAGAGATCGTCTTGGAGAAGAACGTCTTCGTCGACCGGATCCTGCCGTCGTCGGTCATCCGCGACCTGACGGAGGAAGAGATGACGCACTACCGCAAGCGCTTCACCGAGCCTGGTGAGTCTCGCCGTCCGACCTTGGCGTGGCCGCGCCAGATCCCGATCGACGGAGAGCCACCGGAGATGCATGCGATCGTGAGCGACTACTCGAATTGGCTGTCGACGTCAGACGTACCGAAACTCTACGTCCATGCCGAACCCGGTTTCTTGAGCACGATCTCGGAACCGCATGTCCGAGACTGGCCGAATCAGCAACGCGTTGACGTCCCCGGAATCCACTTCATCCAAGAAGACGCCCCCGGAGAAATCAGCACCGCGATCGTCGACTTCCTGCGAACGGTTCCGTGACCGAGCATCGGGACGGCTACCCCCACCACCTGCCGATCACGACACGTTGGAGCGACAACGACGCCTACAACCATCTCAACAACGTTGTCTACTACTCGTTCTTCGACACTGTCATCAACGACTACCTCGTAAAGGTCGGCGGCCTAGACATCGCCACGTCTCCAATTGTCGGCGTGACTGTGGAGAGCCACTGCGAATACCGCTCGTCCATCGCGTTCCCGGACGCTGTGGTCGCAGGGTTACGGGTAGCTCACCTGGGCAACTCGAGCGTGCGCTACGAGGTCGGCATTTTCCGGGGAGACGAGGGGCATGCCTCGGCGCACGGACACTTCGTGCACGTGTTCGTCGACCGCGCAACGATGAAACCGGCGCCGGTCCCAGCTGCGATCCGCACTGCGCTCGAGGCGATCGCTACCTGAGAGTCAGCTGTTGATGTACCGCTCGAGTTCGCTGATGATGAACTCCTGCTCGGAAATGACCGTTCTGACGACGTCGCCAATCGAGATGACTCCCACAACGTGGCCACCTTCGAGCACCGGGAGGTGCCGAATGCGCTTCTCGGTCATCAGCGCCATACATTGATCAACCGAGGTCTCCAGTCCGACGCAGAGCACGCGGGCCGTCATCAGCTCAGAGACCTTCGTCTCGTGCGAACTGCGGTCCATCAAGATCCCTTTGCGGGCGTAATCGCGCTCCGACAAGATCCCTACCAGTTCGTCGTCTTCGAGGACGAGCAGCGCGCCGACTCCTTTTTCAGCCATCATCTCGAGCGCCCGGAACACCGTGTCGTCAGGACGAACTCCATAAACAGCGCCACCTTTGTGACCTAATACTTGTTCGACCGTCTTCACCGCCACGACTCCTTTGTCTCGTGGGTCGAGCCTATCAACAATGATCTCTCCTATCACACACCCCACCAACTGTGGTTTGATGCAGGCATGACAAACCTCGAAAGGGCCCGCGGCGGGAAGCGGTTGACCGCGACCGTCACCGACCTCGAAGTCGATAGGCAAAAAGCGTTCCTCGTCGGCGTGTCCATGGGCAAGGACGAAGACCAGGAGGCCGAGATCTCTCTGGAAGAGTTGGCGCGTCTCGTCGATACCGCCGGCTCTGATCCGGTGGATGAAGAGCTCGTGCGCCGCAAGGCCCTCGATCCGGCGACCCTGATCGGGTCGGGCAAGGTCGCCGAGCTCGTATCACTCACCAAGGCCAACGACATCGACGTGGTCGTATTCGACCACGAACTGACTCCTGCCCAACAGCGCAACCTGCACAAGCTGTTCTCTTGCGACGTCGTCGATCGAATCGCCGTCATCCTGGACATCTTCGCCCAGCACGCCACCAGTCGAGAAGGAATGATCCAGGTCGAGTTGGCGCAGCTCCGATATCGCCTACCCCGGCTGCGTACATCGAGCACCGAGTTAAGCCGCCTCGGAGGTGGCATCGGAACCCGCGGACCTGGCGAAACGCAGCTCGAGACCGACCGGCGCAAGATCCTCTCACGGATCTCGAAGCTCGAACGCGCGCTCAAAGAGCGTGGCGCTTCGCGCGACACCAGGCGCAAGGCTCGAAAACGATCACAGCTCCCGTTGGTGACGCTCGTCGGCTACACCAACGCCGGTAAGTCGACGCTCTTCAATCGGCTGACCGACAGTGAGGTCCTGGTTCAGGACCAACTGTTTGCGACGCTCGATTCGACGATTCGCAAGATGGAACTGCCGAGCGGTCACGAGTTGCTGATGTCGGACACGGTCGGCTTCGTGAGGCGTCTGCCGCACATGTTGGTCGAGGCGTTTCGGTCGACGTTGATCGAAGTGCAAGAGGCCGATCTGCTCCTTCACGTGGTTGACGGCTCCGACCCTGAACCCGATCGACAGATCGCCGCGGTGCGATCGGTCCTAACGGAAATCGACGCAGGCGACGTGCCCGAGTTGATGGTCATCAACAAGAGCGACACCGCAGACCCGGTAGCTGTTGCGCGTTTGCTTCGCGTGTTCGCCGGATCCGTCGCAGTCTCCGCGGCGACCGGCAATGGCATGGACTCGCTGGCAGAGGCGATAGCCGGAATGCTGAACATGACGATGACGGAGGTCGACCTGTTCCTCCCATACGACAAGGGAGATGTCGTCGCTGCCGTCCACGAGTTGGGTGAAGTCCTCAAACTCGATCACCAAGACTCGGGCACGCGTATCCACGCAAGGCTCCCAAAGACCGAACTGGCACGGTTCGCCCCGTTCTCGGTCTGACAGACGATCCGTGGTTGGCCAAAGCCGCGGCGGACGAGTGAACGAGTGTGCCTACATCCGCGCTCAGCGCGACTCCAAGCACACTCGATAAACGCGGGGGCGAAGACAACCGTCGAGTGTGCCTACTTCCGCGCTGAGGGCGACTCGAAGCACACTCGATGAACGCGACGCACGAGCCAGGACACACATCGAGTGTGCCTACTTCCGCGCTCAGCGCGACTCGAAGCACACTCGATAAACGCGGCGGGCGAGCCATCACCGCTCCCGAACCTCTAGAACAGGTCGGTCACGTCTTGTCTTGGCTTGGCCGGCTCGGTCGACGTATACCGCTCGCGCCGCTGTTTCGCCACCGGTATCAACAGCGCCGACACGTACATGAGCTGTACGAAGAGCGCCACGAATCCGGCGAGCACCAGGCCGATCTCAGACGGGAACGGGATGGCAACCGGAAGGGCCGCGCCGATGACCCACGCTATTTGAAAGAGGGTTTCGGAGTAGGTGAAGGCTCTGCCGCGATGCGCTGCCGGAACCGTGGCCTGAAGCAATCCGTCGAACCCGAACTTGGCAGTTCCCCAAGCGAATCCTGCCGCGGCGGCGAGTGCGGCAGCTGTCGGAAGGCCGAAGGCGACACCGGCAAGGAAGGCGAAGGCTGCCTCGACGGCGAGCGCCGCGACCATCATCGGTTCTTCAGGAACGTACTTCTCGATGATCGGCGTCACGACGGCGGCCGCGAAGAACCCGACACCTGCCGCAACGAGGATGGCGCCGAAGTCGAAGATCCCGGCGTCGATGTCGCGGTAGGCGAAAGCAACCAGCAGCAGCAGGAACCCGTTGAGTGATCTGACGCCTGCCGTTGCGAATCCAGCGAGGCGCAGTGGCCGGTTCGTCCGGCGCGCCGGCACCGACCCTCGCCCTGGCACCCATCGAGGCATCTCGACACTCGGCAAGCCCATTGCCGACCAACCCGACCACGTGAGGACCGCGGTGGCGATCACCAGGACGAGCCAGGTACCGACGAAATGGGCAGCCAGAGCACCGACAGCGGCAGCCGCCAGGCCAACCAACACGCCGATGCGGGCGAGCTGAGCGTTCGAGGTGACGAGTTCGTGGGGGCCGGGCAGGACGACAGGCAACAAGCTGGCCCTGCTGATCCCGTGCACTCTCGAGAGCAGCAAGAGAGCGAAAGCCAAAGGGTAGAGAAGCAAGCTGTCGATAACTCCGATCATCGCCGCCGTAACCATGGCCCGACCAAACGAGCTCACCGCCAACCCCAGCCGGTAGGCGCCGGGAAACCGGTCGAAAAGCCGGCCGAGCAAGGGACCGAGAACGGTGAACGGCGCCAACGTCACGAGCAGATAGAGAAGCATGTTGCTGCGCGCTTGAGCAGAAGGAACAGAGAAGAACAACGTGCCTGCCAGCGCAATCGCAATCAGCGTGTCGCCTGCCACCGAAGTTGCGTGTGACTCGGCGAGCCGTCGGAATCCGATTCCCTTCGACGTGAACAAGGCACCAACCCGCGACGAGATGACGCGACGACTGTTGGCGAGGAACTCGTTCTTGGAGGTTCGTTCGGAGGAATGTCTACCGCCTCCGGCGCCAGCGTCAGTCGGCGACCGCTTCATGGCCCTGAGTTCGAAGTGCCTGCCTGATGCGCTGGGCCGCATCGTCGAGGCTCGAAGGATCTGGATCGGCTGCGGCGTTGGAGAAGTCGAGGTCTCGCTCTGCATTCACGGCGGAAACGTGAATGTGCGCGTGGGGTACCTCGAGGCCGGCGATTATCAGGCCGACCTTTTGCGGATTCCACGCGGATTCGATCGCCCTGCCGATGCTGTGCGCCACGTTGAACAGGTGCGATCGAAGGTCCTCGGGCAGATCGAGCCAATGGTCGATCGGCTCCCTGGGGACGACGAGAGTGTGGCCCGGCGACAGGGGATTGATCGAGAGAAAGGCGACGCACCGCTCGTCCTTCCAGACGAACCGACCAGGAAGGTCACCGTCGATGATCATCGTGAAGACTGTCGCCATGCAGGCCAGAATAACCCGATGACCGCCTTCTCCTCCGGAGCTGCTCTTCAGGCGACCGTCGCTCGATGACTCGTGACCGCGGTAGCCTCCCGGCGATGGACTACGCATTGCAGGTCGTTGGCGCTTACGACCACGTCCTCGAAATCGCCAGGGTGTGCGAGCGCCGTGGCGCGGCTGCGGTGGCACTTGCCGATCACTACCTCTACGGCAGCGACGACGATCGGTACCAGTCCGCTGCGGCGTACGACAGTCTGGTGCAAGCTGCAGCCCTCGGACGTGACACGACAGACATCGAGATCGTCATGCTCGTGTCGCCCGTCACATTCCGACATCCGGCCGTGTACGCCAAATCGACGATCTCGATAGACGAGCTGTCCGGCGGCCGCTTCGTGCTCGGTCTCGGTACCGGATGGCACGACGACGAGCACGGATATTTCGGCATTCCATATCCTGACCGCAACGAGCGTTTCGGAATGTTGGAAGACGGTTTGGGATACCTGCACAAGTTCTTCACCGCACCCGAGGACGGGTTCACCTCTGACCGATACAGCTTCAAGGGACTGAGCTACAAGCCTGCCGCCCGCTCCGACTTACGACTGCTCGTGGGTGGCAGCGGACCCAAGCGGACGCCGACATTGGCCGGAACATTCGGTGGCGAGTACTCGGTCGCCGGAACCGAGCCGGATGGAATCACCGCAAAGGTCGAGACGATGAGGCGCGCCGCAGCGGCGGCAGGAAGGGACCCGGACTCAATCATGGTGACCATTTCGTCCGTCGTCGTGAGCGGCGATTCTGACGCCGAGATCACCGAGAACATCGGTCGGATCGACAGCACCGGTCGCAGCCCCCAGGAAGTCAGGCAGGCGTACGAGAAGCGAGGCTTGGTGTTTCGAACCTGGGATGAACATCGAGAGCGGTTCAGCGAGTTCGCGGAAGCCGGAGTCGATCGGGTCTATCTCCAGCTCGTCTCACAGGACGCAGGGCTGGCCGACGAAGCCTTGGTGAAGCTTCGGCAGTAGCTCCGATTCAGCTCACAGCACCGTCGCAGCGAGTTCGGCTAGGCGGCTCCTGACGGAACGTTCCAAGGTCACATGCCCGAAGAGATCCTTGCCCTTGAACTTCTCGATGAGCGCAGCCAGACCGCCGAAGGGACTGATGTACGGATTGTCGACTTGCGTGAGGTCTCCGCAGAAGATCACCTTCGACCCGGTCCCCATTCGAGTGAGGATCACTTTGAGCGTCGCCAGCTCGAGGTTCTGAGCCTCGTCGATGATGACGATCTCCTCTGTGATCGATCGGCCTCGCAGGTAGGTGATTGCCGCCATTTCGAGCACATCACGCTCGAGGAGTTCGTCCACCGCGTCACGAGCGGATCGTTGGTCTCCGGAGGAGAACAGTGCGTACAGGTTGTCGTATACGGCAGCCATCCATGGTGCGAGCTTCTCGCCGAGGTCCCCCGGCAGGTACCCGACTTCTTGACGACCAACCGCCACGAGGGGGCGATACACCGACACTCTCCGGTACGCACCCAATTCGACCACCTGCTCCAGTGCCGCAGCAAGCGCCAGGAACGTCTTGCCGGTACCCGCCATTCCCATCAGGCTCACCGCCGGCACGTCAGGGTCGAGTAGAAGATCGAGGGCAAACGCCTGCATGAGGTTCTTGGACTCGATACCGAACGCATGGCGAGTCCCCTTGACCTTCGTGACCACCGTTTCCGGACTGGACTCGACGACCCGAGCGAGACCAGATTGGGATCCAGGACCTTTCACGATGACGAACTGGTTGGTGATGCCCTGAACGTCCGGGAGCCTGGCTTTTCCCTCGGCGAACAACGTGTCGATGGTTTCCGCAGACGCAGAGATCTCTGTGACGCCCGAGTACGTTTCGTCCACCTGAACGGTATCGCCCCGGTAGTCCTCGACGTCCATCCCGAGTTGCGCGGCTTTGATCCGCAGGGCCGCATCCTTGGTCACGAGAACTGCGGCTGCTCCGTCTTCTTGAAGCTCGAGACAGGTAGAGAGAATTCGGTGGTCGGGTTTCGAGGCGTCGAGGACTTCAGGGAGTCGTTTCGAGTGGATCCCGTTCAGCTCGATCCGGAGGCGGCCGCCGCTCGGGATCTGTTCCGGTTCGCTGAGGCCACCGGGGCGAGAAGCGCCGAGTTCTTCGAGCAGCCGGATCGCCGAACGAGCGTTGGCGCCTATTTCGTCCATTCGAATCTTTTGTCTGTCGAGCTCTTCGATCACGACGAGCGGCAGCACGACGTCGTGTTCGTCGAACCGCAGAATCGAGTGCGGATCGGCGAGCAACACACAGGTATCAAGTACGTAAGTCTTTGTGGCAGTCACGCAGCGTGCATCATGGCTCACGAACTCGCCGTCTCAAAGGATCTACTCTCAGATCATCCGTGGAGGAGGAGACGGGAACTTGCGAGTCGCAGTTATAGGAGCCGGATCATGGGGAACAGCCGTCGCTTCGATCATCGCCCCCAAGGGCGAGACGATTCTCTGGGCGCGTCGTCCCGAGCTGGCCGAGGCGATCAACAGCTCGCACCAGAACCCGGACTACCTCGCCGGACTCGCCTTGCCCCATCAGCTCGAAGCCACTGCTGATCTCGAGCGTGCTGTCTCTGGTGCGGAACTGGTTGTCATGGGCGTGCCGTCGCACGGCTTTCGCTTCGTCCTCGAAGAGGCTGCGCCTTGGATCGATTCAGGAGCTGCGGTCGTGAGCCTCACCAAGGGCCTCGAACAAGGAACGTTGCTTCGGATGACGGAAGTGATCGCCCAAGCGCTGCCGAGCGTCGCACCCAACCGGATCGGAGTGCTGACGGGACCGAACCTGGCTCGCGAGATAGTGGCGGGTCAGCCGGCCGCGTCTGTCGTTGCGATGCCAGACGAGTCAATCGCAGAAATCCTCCAGGTGATATTCCACACGAGGGAGTTCCGCGTCTACACCAACACCGACGTCATCGGCTCTGAAGCCGCTGGCGCCATGAAGAACGTCATGGCGATCGGCGCCGGTGTCGCTTCTGGGCTCGGCTACGGACTCAACGCGCTTGCCGCCTTCGTCACCCGCTCGCTCGCGGAACTCACCCGTCTGGGTATGGCTCTCGGGGGACGTCCACTGACGTTCGCTGGACTTGCCGGCATGGGCGACCTCATCGCCACCTGCATGAGCACGCAGAGCCGCAACCACCGGGTTGGGCTGGCACTGGGTCAGGGCAGGAAACTCGACGACATCATCTCTGAGATGAAGATGGTGGCTGAAGGGGTCAAGACGACGCAGTCCGTCATCGAGTTGGCAGACCGGCACGGACTCGACGTTCCGATCGCAAGCGAAGTCGGGGCCATGCTCTACGAAGGGCTCGACCCCGACGTCATGGTCGCCAATCTGCTGGGCAGGCCGGCACGCCACGAGCTGGACGGCATCCATTGATCGAGCCGGCGACTTGAAGGGTGCCGCAGGCCGACCCGCCGACGTACATGCGGTGGCCGTCGCGGGTTTCAGTTCCGACGCAGATCGATACGAGTCCGGGCGGCCGTCCTACCCGCCGGATGCCGTGGGATGGCTCTGTGAGCAGACCGGAATCGAGGCGACCTCCGTCGTGATCGACGTGGGAGCCGGGACCGGCAAGCTCACTCGCCTTCTCGAGCCGAAGGCGGGCAGGGTGATTGCCGTCGAACCGGTAGCAGCAATGGCTGCCAAGCTGCTCGAGTTGAGTCCCGAGACCGAAATCGCCACAGGATCGGCGGAGACTCTGCCCTTCGACGAGCTCACCGCAGACGCAATCACGGTGGCCCAAGCGTTTCACTGGTTCGACGCCGACGCCGCGTGGCGCGAGTTCCGCCGTGTGTTGCGACCGGGGGGCGGCGTCGGGCTCATCTGGAATGCGCGGGATCGATCGGTGCAGTGGGTCGACGACGTTTGGACCATCATGGATCGCGTGGAGAAGTCAGCGCCGTGGCGAAAACACGACTCGCCCACGCTGCAAAGCGGACCAGGATTTGGCGACTTGGAGGCCGCAACGTTCTGGCACGACGTCAGGGTGACGCCGCTCTCGATGCTCGACCGAGTCGCGTCGGTGAGCCATGTGGCTGTGCTGCCGGAGCGTGAACGACAGGCTGTACTTCGCGACGTAGCCGATGCCTTGCCCGCCGGAGATCGTCTGTCGGTTCGGTATCGGGTAGACGCGTACGCCGCTCGACTCTTGGCGGGCGGCGAAACGTGAGTTAGCCCTCAACGGCCTTGCGTTGTGCAGCCTTGGAGTGGTCGAGGATCGTCTGGAAGATCTGTTCCACGTAGTCGGGGTCGACGCCGAGCGTTTTGGCGTCGTCGCGCGCCTCATTGAGCAATTCGGCTTCACGATCAGGCGAGAAGATTTCCAGACCGCGCCCCGCCTTGATGCGACCGATCTCGACCGACTTCATCAGCCGAGATCGCAGGAGTTTGATGATCTCGCGATCGATACGGTCGATCTCATCTCTCAGCAGCGGGATTCCCAGGCTCTCCATCAACGTGAGGAAATCGGTCGGCGCCAGGTGGTGGTTCCCGCCGGTCATGGCATCGCCAGGAACTGCGTGAACGTTGAGGATCAATCCGTCGGCACCGACAGTCCGTCCGGCGAGCGCCAACGGAGTCGCGATGTCCGCGCCGCCAACTCCACCCGCAGGATTGATGAGCACGGGAAGGTGGCTTATCCGTTGAACCACCGGTACCGCCGAGATGTCGATGGTGTCTGTCGTCCGCGGATCGAACGTTCGGCTCCCCCGCTCGCACAAGACGACGTCGTGGTTGTCCTCGGCGAGGATGTACTCGGCCGCCATCAACCATTCGTCGATCGTGGCCGACGGACCGCGCTGCAGAACAACGGGACGTTGGGTCTGGGCCGCAGCCTGCAACAGCACGAAATTCTGCATGTTCTCCGCGCCGATCTCGAGGATGTCCACATGCTCGGCGATCACCTCGGCGTGACCCGGTTCGAGGACTTCGGTCATGGTCGGAAGTCCAACCTCCAGCCCGGCGGTCTGAAGTAGGCGAAGGCCCTCTCCCCCCAACCCTTTGAAGCCGTATGGCGAATTCTCGGCCCTGAAGGTGCCGGCACGCAGCACCGACGCGCCGCCGCGGTGGACGAGACGAGCTACTTCCTCGAGTTCGGCCTCGCCTTCGACGACCGCGGGTCCCGCAATGACCGGATAGCTGCCGTCACCGAACCGAACGTTCTGGACGGCGACAACCGTTGTCTCGACTCCGTGACGTCTGTGGCTCTTCAACTCGGGTTCGTCGTGCATCGGTCGATCTCGATGGAGGGGCAGGAATGCGAAACCCGAAGCCGCGGTGGCTTCGGGTCGGTAGTGGGTGGGTCTCGGCTACCGCGCCGCGTGCACCGGGCGACCGGCAAAGAACGGGCGGAATTGGAGAGTCTCTTGCATGATTGGCCAATGTACCGATGGGGTTCACCCACCGCAATCGGCTACACGGTCGGGCCTTTGTCGCGAACTGCTTCCACGCCGGTCAAGGCGCCCCGCAATTCGTCGAGCCATTCGTCCTGATTGCGAGCGACGAGCCGCACGCACCACGACAGGGCGTCACTCCGACTGCGGGCGACGCCCGAATCGACCAGTACGTCGAGCACGAGGCGCTCACGGATCCGTAGCCGTGTCATCGTCGGCACTGCGAGATGGGTGAAGATGACCCGAAGGTCTCCACACGTCGCACCCCACGACACTTTGCGTCCGAGCCGACTCTCGGCCTGCGCTGCGATCGCCACTCGCTTCGCTCGGGTGTCCTCTCGATGACCCGAGATGCGCGACTCGCATGCGGCTCGCAGCATTGCCTCGTCCTCGACTTCGGGCTCGGGCAGGGTGCCGATGATGACGATTTCGTCTCGATCGACGATCACTTCGGCGGGTCCCTTGAACCAGTCGTCAGGAATCCGGCCGGCGAACCAGGCATCGATGTCGGTCATGGCACATCCTTTGTAATGATGATTACAACATTACACCTCGGGTCAGAGTCGTGTGCGGATCTCCCACAAGTCCGGGAAGACCGGTCGAAACAGGGTCGACTGGAGGTAGCTCGCCCCTTCCGAACCGCCAGTTCCGCCGCGAGTCCCGATGGTGCGGCGAACCATCATCACGTGCCGATAACGCCACTCCTGGATGCCCTCGTCCATGTCGAGCAGCAATTCACAGAACCCTGCCAACTCGTGGTTCTCGCGGTACACCGTGATGAGCACGTCTTGCACCTCTTCCGAGGGCGCCACCGGTTCGCGAGCCGGCTTGTTGAGAACCTCCTCAGGAATCGGGTATCCCTTTTTCGCCAGTAGTGCGACGAAATGGGCCCACAGTGACGGCTCGCGATACCGCCGCTCGAGCCGCGAGTACGGCGCGAGATCGCGGAACCGATCGAGGTGCGCGGCATCTTTGAACCCAAGGACGAACTCGATCTCCCGAAATTGGCCAGACTGAAACCCACTGGCCGAACCGAGGAAGCTGCGGAACGACTGGAACTCGAGCGGCGTCATCGTCTCGAGCACGTCCAACTGCGCAACGAGGGTCTTCAAGATCTTCAGGATGCGGAGGAGCTGCCGATCACCACGAGCCAACGCATCGGCGACGATGTGGCGATTCAGTTGATCGAGTTCGTGAAGCACCTGCTTGAACCACAGCTCGTAGACCTGATGGATGATGATGAACAACATCTCGTCGTGCTCGGGGCCATCGGATCGAGTCTCTTGGAGACTGAGCAGCTGCCGCAGGTTCAGGTAGCTGCCATAGGTCATGGCCTTCTGATCGGTCATCGAGGCAACCTTTCGACGAGTTGTTCCGCCTTCGCAAAGTCGACTTGTTCGAGCGAGTCCACGCCTTCGGTCAACTCCCTCAGGATCTCGGCCTGCACCGCCGCCCGGCGTTGTGCTTCGGCATATGGGAGGGTGCGGAACATGACCATTGAGTATCGCGGAACGAACTGCTCTGGCCAGCGTCGTTCCAGCTCGAGCGCCAACTGTCTTCGCAACACGTAGCGATCGTCGCGTACCGAACTGCGCATTTCCAAGTAGTTGTCCAGCGCCATCTGGGCGATCGCGTCGGTGTCCGGCTTGCGTGCGGCTTCGAACTCGACAAAGGCAGCTTCCCAATTGTGTGGGTGACGGCGCAGCGACTCCATGAGCACTCGACACGACTCGAACGCAGCGTTCATCCCCTGCCCGTGAAACGGCACGATCGCGTGAGCCGCGTCCCCGAGGATGACGGCCTTGTCTTGGAGCGCCCATCCGTCCACGTGGATCGTGCCAACGTGTCCGTCTGGATTGGTGAGCATCTGCTGTATCCAGGAATCGTCGAGCGCAACGAAGTCGGGAAACTCGCGGCGAAAGAACCGCTTGACGGTGTCTGCGTCGTCGAGAGTCTCGAGACTGAATTCCGCCCCCTTCCTCGGGACGAACAGCGTGCAGGTGAAGCTGTGGTCGATGTTGGCGAGGGCGATGAGCATGAACCCCCCACGAGGCCAGATGTGGAGCGCGTTCGGATCCAGCAACGGCGCTCCGTCAGGTCCTGGAGGCAACTGCAACTCCTTGTAGCCGTGATCCAGAGGATGTGTGGTGACGGTGGTGTCGCCCTCCGCCACGAGGATGTCTCTGACGACGGACGCCCAACCGTCCGTCCCGAAGAACGTGACGGTCTCCACGTCGAACTGTTCGTCTGTGGCGTAGTTGACGAATTGCAGAACGCCGCCGAGGGCTGAACCGCCGACGCATCGGTGCTGAAAGTGGGCGACCACGTTCCCTGTGTCTTCAGCGGCGTCGAGCAGAATTGCTGTGAGATCGGAGCGGCCAACGGAGTAGATGACTTCGTCTGTTCGATTGCCGTACATCTGTAGCGTCTGCGTGCCGTCCCGGTCGTGAATCATTCGCCCACGCATCGGGGTGAGCAGCGGCGTCACCCGATTCATCAACCCGAGCTCCTCGAGCGCAACGATGCCACGGGTCGCCAGTGCGAGATTGATCGAGCGACCTGCCGAAATGTCGGTGGTCCGCAGATCTGGTCTCGAGTCGAACAATGAGACGGCGAATCCTTCGCGACCGAGGTAGGTGGCGAGCATCGCTCCCGCCAAACCACCACCCACCACGGTGATCGGATTGGTCACGACAGGATCGAACTGAGCAGCGTCGTGAATCGATGGACGTCGCTGAACGTGTTGTACAGCGAGGTCGGCGCAACCCGGATCACGTCTGGGAAGCGCCAGTCGCACTGGATGTCGGCCGCCAGTAGTTGATCGAACACCGACTGACCGTCGATGCCGCCGCGCATCCGCAGCGACACCTGGCTGCCGCGTTCGGCCGGAGAACCAGGGGTGATGCGCTCAACACGGTCTCCTACCAACTCGTCGAGCATGCTGTCGAGATACGTGCCGATTCGCTCCGCCTTCGCGCGCAGAGGACCCATGCCTCCCGCACGCTCGAACTCGCCGAGCGAAGCGATCACGGGCGCGGTCGACAAGATGGCCGAGTTGCTCATCTGCCACGCTTCCGCCGTGTTCGGATCGACGAACCGATTGTCCATGTCGAATCGACTGGCCTTGTCATGGCCCCACCAGCCCTCGAGCCGTGGGATGTCTGGATTCGACAGATGCCGTTCATGCACGTAGGCGATCGCCGTCGAGCCGGGACCCGAATTGAGGTACTTGTAGGTGCACCACGCCGCGAAATCTGGTCCCCAATCATGCAGCGACATCTCGATGTTTCCGGCAGCGTGGGCCAAGTCGAGGCCAACGTTTGCGCCGACGCGATGACCCGCCGCAACTATCTCGGCCATCGGCAACACCTGACCGGTGTAGTACTGGATGCCAGGCAGAAGCACCAGCGCCAACCGCTCACCACGGGCGGCGATGGTCTCGAGAATGTCCTCTCGGTCCAGATTGTCGGTGCCGGGGCGAGGCGCAACGGTGATCAGCGCCTTGCCAGGGTCGTAGCCGTGAAGCCGCAACTGCGACTCGGCGACGTAGTGGTCGGAGGGAAACGCATGGTCCTCGATGAGGATCTCATGACGTTCTGCGGTTGGTCGATAGAAGCTGGCCATGAGCAGGTGCAGATTGACGGTCAAACCGTTCATCGCGACGATCTCGCGAGGCAGCGCACCAACGAGCTTCGCCATCGGCTCGGCGATCGATTCGTGATACGGCGCCCACGGCCGGTCCGTCCTGAAGTGCCCGGCGACCCCGAGATCAGCCCACTTGTCGAGTTCCTCGATGACCAGGTCACGAGCCGCCTTCGGCTGCAGCCCGAGGGAGTGACCCACGAGATACGTCAGCTCGTCAGATTGGCGGGGCCGAGGAATGGCGAACCGATCCCGAAGTGCGGCAAGCGGGTCTCGAGAGTCGAGCTGCTGTGCGTACTCGACGGACGTATCGATCATGGCGTGTGCCCGCCGACGAAGTTGAGGTTGGCCGCCGTCACGAAGGAACCTCCATCGTCACGCCGCACTCGCCGCAAGTGCGTTGCTCCTCCGACTCGTAGAACTCCTCGATCAACGGTTTGAGCTGGCCGGCCAGATCGGTGACGTGCATGGACTCTCGATGGAGTTCGCTGCCGCAGTGGTCACAGAACCACAGCACCTGGTCGACGTGGTGATCGTCTCGCTTTCGCTCGACGACAAGCCCAACCGTCCCCGCGGGACGTCTCGGCGAGTGAATCGTGTTCGCAGGCAACAACATCACGTCGCCCTGACGGATCGGGATGTCGCGGATCTCGTCGTCCTGGCGCACCTTCAGCACCATGTCGCCTTCCAGCTGGAAAAAGAACTCCTCCGTCTGGTTGATGTGGAAATCCGGCCGATCGTTGGGCCCGCCAACAACGATGATGACGTAGTCCTCAGACGCGTCGAATACCTGCTTGGCGCCGACGGGAGGCCGGAGGAGGTGTCGATGTTCATCGATCCACTCCTGAAAGTTGAATGGCACCAACGAATCGGGCATCGGATCCTCCTACTGAAGTTCGCTCGCAGGCCTGCCGAGACTACCGAACGAGCCGCGAGAGCTAACATCGCCGCCAGATTACGAGAGGGACCCTCATGGGTATGGATGTCGATCTGTTCAAAGGAATCGTCGGTAGCTTCGCGACAGGCGTCACCGTGGTGACGGCTTCACACGGCGACAACCGGCAGGGCATGACCGTCTCGTCATTCGCCTCGATCTCCCTCGACCCCCTCTTGGTGATGGTGAGTCTGCGACCTTCAAAAGAAACACCGCAACTCATCACCACGTCTGGCCGGTTCGCAGTGAACATGCTCGCGGCTGAGCAGCAGGCGATATCGAACCGCTTCGCGTACGGCGATCCAGAGGATCTCTTCGACGATGTGCCGCTACTGCATGACGACCCACCGGTAATCGCAGGCACGATCGGCTACTTCGTCTGCCGCCTCGTTGACACTCATGAGGGCGGCGATCACGTCCTCTACATGGGCGAGCCCATCGAGGGCGAGATGTTCGAAGGGTCACCCTTGATGTACTGGCGCGGTTCGTACAGGTAGATCGCTCTGGCTGCGGTAAATCAGACACCACACCAATATTCGCTCATGACGTACAAATACTTTCTCATCTCCACGTCCATGGCACTCGTGCTGGCGAGCTGTGGCGGAACGGCCGACTCCACCACGACCACCGCAGCGCCATCGACCACGGTGACCGTTGTCACCACCGCGCCGCCAACGGCGTCGACAACGCAGGCGCCAACGGACACCACCGCAGCGACCACGACGTCTGCTGCGCCGACCACCACCACGACACCGACCACCACCACGACACCCCCGACGCACATCGTTGTGGTCGCCGGGGGCACGATCGTCGGCGGAGTCGAACGAGTGAAGGTCGCCGAAGCTGAAGCCGTGACCATCGAAGTCACCACCGACGTGGCCGACGAGCTCCACATCCACGGGCTCGATCTCTACTTCGACCTGACAGCAGGTGTCAACACCGTGACGTTTCAGCCGGAGGCACGCGGTATTTTCGAGGCAGAACTAGAAGGCTCGGGGCTGTTGCTCTTCGAACTTCAAGTGTCTTGAGTCGCGTCGACCTCGGCCGTTTCGAGTGGCTCTGACGCATCCGATCCAACCTCGACCGCATCGGCAGCATTGCCGCTGAAGACTGCGTCTTCCTGCGCGGAAACGACCGGCTGAGATCTACCGAACCACAACAAGAGGATCAAGCCGCCGAGTGCTCCGGCCAGCGCACCCCATTGACTGCCGGTGAATGGTCCGATGACGCTGTCGGCGATCTGTCCGTCTGCTTCGCCTTTGGCCACGCCCAACCGAGCGAAGTCGATGAAAAAGCGCTGCAAGCCGTACCAGATCATCCAGAACGAGAACAGTTGTCCATAGTGGCGTGACTTCCACACTCGGGCGAGCCATGCGAGAACTCCCCACAGAACGAGCGCACCAACGAGGTCGTACAAGCCGGTGTGGTGATACGGACCGCAGGTGAGACCCTGTTCGCACCACGTCTCGAGCACATCGTGTTGCGGGGAAACGTCATATCCGGGCTTGAGTTGATAGCCGAGGAAGAAGTTCGTGGCAGATCCGAGATGCTCGACGATCGCAACGTCGCCGATACGGCCCACCCAGGCACCAACAGCCAATCCGGCTGCCGCCATGTCCAGATACGGCAACATCTTGAGGCCAAGCAACCGTCCCCGCAGCAGACCGCCGAGGATGCCTCCTGCAAAACCACCGAGGATCGAGAAGTCGCCTTCGAGGCCGATGATGTTCGACAAGCCGTATCCGGGGTCACCGAGGTGCACCGGGACCGTGAACAGCCGAGCGCCGAGTATCGAGGCAACCAACGCCCAGGTGAGTACCGACGTCGCTCCCTCGACATCAAAACCGCGCTTGCGAACCTCACGCAGCATCAACCAGGCACCGGCCATGAATCCAATGGCGGCGAACAACCCGTGTAGTGAGAGATTCAGCGGACCAAGCTCGAAGATCGGGATCGGTGGATAGCTGATGGCAGCGAACATGATCTGAGTCTATCGGTGCCCGGCACTAGCCCAACTGCACCCACCACACGAGGCCGGCGAGGGCGAGCACCGGTAGCAGGGCAAAGGCGACTTCCTCGATCCGTGAGCGACCCGGACGGCCTGACCTCACATCGATTACGGCCACCAGCACGGCCATCGCCGTCGCAATGATGCTCGCCACAAGAGCGACAACAGTTTCGAGCACCCCGGTCAGGCCACCAGTCGGTCGACGATGATGCCAACCGAAAGGCCAACCAAGTAGAGATTGCTGTATCCGAAGAACTTCATCGCGAGGTGGGGCCGAGTCCGCAGTCGTGCGGCACCGGCGACAAAAGCGATGCCAAGGACTGCAGCGGTGATGAGGTAGATGAGGCCCATCCCGGCTGCAGGGAACAACAAGAACGTCACGGCGACGAGCAACACGCTGTACAGGAAGATGTGCAACAGCGTGAAGGCCTCGCCTGCGACAACCGGAAGCATCGGAACACCGGCAGCCGCGTAGTCGTCTTTGTATTTCAGTGAGAGCGCCCAGAAGTGCGGCGGGGTCCAGAAGAAGACAATCGCAAAGAGGATCCATGCCGGCAGGGACAACGAGTCGGTGACCGCTGCCCATCCCACCAGCGCCGGTACTGCGCCCGCCGCGCCACCGATGACGATGTTCTGTGTGCTCGACCGCTTCAGGTACAAGGTGTAGACGAAGACGTAGAACAGGAGTCCAGCAGTAGACAACAAGCCCGCCAACAGATTGACCGTGAGCCAGAGCCACACCAAGCCGGCGACCCCGAGGGTGATCCCGAGCGCGAGCGCAGGTTTCACGGTTACGCGCTCCGTCGGGAATGGTCGCTTGGAGGTCCGTTGCATGATCTGGTCGATATCGCGATCCACCACGTTGTTGATGGAGTTGGCTCCTGCAGCCGACAATGTCCCGCCAATGAGCGTCGCAATGATGAGCCATCCGCCTGGCCATCCATCGGCAGCGAGAAACATGGCAGGCACCGTGGTTACCAGGAGCAGCTCGATGATTCGAGGCTTCGTCAGCTCCACATAGGCTCGGAGCCGACTCGACGATGGCGCTGCTACTGCTGCGGTGCTCATGCGTTCACCGACACAGCAGACTTCGCGGTAGACCGCGAGAGGGCCAATGCGAACAACACCATCGCAATCCACAGCACGTCTGCGAGGAGGAGATGCACCACTTGCATCCAGACCGGCGCCAGCAGGGCGACATTCACGAATCCGGCCAGCACCTGCAGACCAACGACGACGATGACCGACGTTGCCAATCGAGGCGCGCCATCACGGAATCGCTGGGTCACCCAGATCACGAATCCGGCGACGCCCACTGCTAGGACCGGATGAATGACTCGCAGGTTCACCAGGAAGCTCGACGACGCCGAGAGATCTTGGCGTAATCCGTCGCTGAGACTCTCAGCTGGGAACAGCGTGTCGCCGAGTGCGGTCACCGCACCGGCGGCGGCCACTACGAGCACCGCGACCAGCCCCACCTTCACGAGGGCCGGTGGTTGAAGCCGGGTCGCCGACTCATCGGATCGGTTGGCGTTGGACGCCGTGATCGTCAGGGCGCCCAGCAGCAAGAGCGTGTTGGAGAGATGGACGGCTATCGCCACGGCACGCGCAACCGAAGCGTCGGTTCCGGTCCACTCGAAGAGCACCAGGCCCGCGCCGATGATCGCCTCGATCACGATGAACACGACCGACCACCGAGCACCCCGAGCCGCCAGCCCCTCCAACACGTTGCGACCGAGCCACCACAACAGCACGATGGCCATGAGCGCAATCCCGCTGGTCACGCGGTGCGTGAACTCGATGAGCGTCTCGGTGCTCGAACCCAACGGAATGATCTCTCCGTTGCATGAGGGCCAGTTGGCGCCGCACCCGGCCCCAGAACCGGTGGCGCGGACGACCGCTCCCCAGAGAATCACGAATTCAGTGAGGACGAGCGCACCCCACCAGGCGATGGAAAGGCGTTGTTTGGTCATCGAATTACCTGCTCGAAGCGGTCCTCCAGGACGATAGTGGCCATCCAGGGCGAGTCGGCTGGGGCACCAGGTTCTTGGGGCAACGGTGCTGGTAACTTTCCAGCCATGTCGCTTGTTGCCGACCTCGGTATCGAACTCCACCAACCGAATACTGCGGAGAAACTCGCCCGGTCGCTGGGCAGCTCGAGAGTTGGCGCAATGGTGTTCTCGAAAACGCTCCACCACATCGACCGACTCACTGGACGCATTGGTAACGGAAGCCACACGATGACCGAAGTCACCACCGGCCTCCCAACGATCGAACTCACTTCCACCGGAGCTAAGTCGGGCCAACTACGGACGTCGCCGCTCATTGCGATTCCGTTCGATGGCAATGTCGCCGTGGTCGGATCGGGTTGGGGAACCGACAAGACTCCGGCATGGGTGTTCAACCTCAGAGCAAACCGCCAGGCCGACATCAGCTTTCCCGGTCGCAGTGCAACCGTCAAGGCGCGAGAACTCGTCGACGACGAACGCGATCTCGCCCTCGCCGCCGCCATCGCCATCCATGCCGGCTATGCCGAATACCCGCGCCGGGCCAGCCATCGTCACATCGCGGTGTTCTGTCTCGAACCGCAGTGAAATCGGGCTTGTTCGTTCGACGCTTGGGCGATGTCACCGCCGACGACAACTGCTCAACGGTCGCGCTGCACGGGTTCACGGCTTCGGGGTCCGCGTTCGGCGAGCTGGCAGGCCTCCTGCAGCGACCGGTGATCGCTCCGGACCTGCCGGGCCATGGCCAATCTGAGGCGGTAGCCGACCTGACCGACGCTCTCATCGCCGTCGCCGAAGTCTTGCGGGCGGTCGAAGCTCCCCGAATGCTGATCGGGTACTCCATGGGGGGTCGACTTGCACTCAACGTCGCGCTCGACCATCCACAACTCGTTGACCGACTCGTCCTCGTCTCCACCGGCAGCGGTATAGACGACGACACCTTGCGATCTGCGAGACGGGATTCCGACGGTGAGTTGGCCGATCGTCTCGAGACGATGTCCATCGAGGACTTTCTCGACGAGTGGCTGAACAATCCGATCGTTGCGTTGCCCCCGTCGATGAGCGACGCTCGAGTCCACGCCGACAGGGCGATGCGGTCGGCCAACCAACCAACGCGTCTGGCTGCGGCCTTGCGCTCACTTGGACAGGGTTGCGCACCCCCGCTGTCTGAGCGCCTCGGCGAACTCTCCATGCCAACGCTGCTGGTATCAGGAGCGAAGGACGCCAAATACACGGAGGCCATGGCTCACATGGCCACGCTCATCCCCATAGCGACACACGTCGTCATCGAGGACGCCCCGCACAATGTGGTCGCTGTCTCACCCGCGGAACTCACGACTGCGATCCACCTGTGGGAAGCGCAACTGGCCGGCTGATCGCTACACCTCGGACCGTTGCCACGCCGTTGCCAGCGAGTCGGCGTATTCGTTCCAGCGTGAGCCGTCGTGGGCTCGGATCCACTCGACCTTCAGTTCCGGGCGTGAGCGAACCTTCTCGTACAACGGCTTCACGAGATCGAGATTCTCGACCGGCCCCGTCTTTCGTTTCCAGCCGCGCCTCTTCCATCCGGCCGCCCATTCGTTGATGGTTCGCACGACCAGATTCGAATCGCTGTAGATGGTGGCCGCGGTACCCGTCGGCACGAGATCACAACCCGCATCGAGTGCCATGAGCTCCATCCGATTGTTCGTCGTTTCGGTCGGCTCGTGTCCGTAGCTCTCTCCAATGATCTGCCCTTCGACCACGTACACGGCGCCCCAGCCGCCTGGGCCAGGATTCGGCACCGAGCTGCCGTCGGTGAAGACGCCCGTCTGTGGCCCGTCGTGAAACTGCTCGAGGACCTCGGCTGTCGTCATCAACTGGCCGGAGCTCTTCGACCGCTTCCGTGGCTTCGACGTCGTCTTCTTCGCCGCGGTGGGTCCGTTTCGCGATGAACTGTTGCCGGTCTCGTGACATGAGCGACACTTGGACGGCGTCCAACCCGGGAAACGTTCGGCAACCGACGGTGCCAGGGTGAAGGTGTCGCCGCACTGCGTACAGGTCAGGTCAGACACCGGCGAACCGCTCGATCGCCTTTGCGTAGTCGTCAGCACGAGTGAGTACAGAGTCGTGGTTGGCGCCGACCAGTTCGACCACTTCGCAGTCGTCCAGCAGCGAAGCCATCTCGTATTGAGACGCCGGTGGAACCAGGATGTCATCGGTCGGGATAATCACGAGTTTCGGCACGTCGAGGCGGCCGATCCATGACCTGGAATCGAACCGCCAGACGGCGTTCCCCGCCTCGTAGTACAACGTCGGGTCGCGATCCATGATCTTCTCCCACGCCCAGCGTTCGTGTTGCGGAGCAATCGCGCCGAGCTTTCGAAGCGCTGCGAGCGCAATCCAGTTCCCCTCGCCCGGGGAGAGGCGAGCAGCCGCCCGTCCCCACCAGAACGTCCATCGCGTGAGGAGTCTGCGAGTGAATATCGGATACGCCGCGGTTCCTGCGAGCACGAGTTTGCCGACATGGCGCGGGTGCCGCTTGGTGAGCATCTGAGCGACCATGCCACCCATCGAATAGCCGACGATGGTCGCAGGTCCCAGATCGAGCGCGTCGAGCACGCCGGCGAGCTCGTCGGCGACGTCTTCGATGTCATAGGAACCTCGAATCCGATCGGACTTGCCGTGGTTGCGTTGATCGACCAGCACCACGCGATGCCGGGCGGCGAGCAGCGGTGCAACCGCAGCCCACGTCGCTTCACCGTCGTATGCCCAGCCGTGAATGAGGACAATCGGTGGAGCGTCCTGCGGTCCAAGCTCTCTGACAAAGAACTCGTGGGCGCCAACGAACACCGTACGGCCGGGAACTCGCAGCGGGCGCTCCTGTATGCCGGAGAAGCGCGGCTTGGACTCAGGACCGAGGGCACGCCACAACAGCCACGCGACTATGCCTCTGAAGAACAACTTTCGCATCCGGGAAGGTTATACCGGCGGATCGACGTTGCGATCGTCACCGGTCAGAACAGCGTCGGATGCTTGATCTCCATGCCTGGTCTCTGGGATGAACACCGCAGTGAGCACCGCACCCACAATCAACACTGCGGCGGCCACGGCGAACCCGAGACGGAACGACCCATCCTCCACGATGGCTCCGAGGGCCAAAGGACCGATCACCAGACCGAGGTCCCCGGCGACTCGGTACAGACCAACGGCTGCTCCTGTTGCTCCGGGAGGGGCGAGATCTCCTGCCATCGTCGGCGGAGGTAGTGCAGCCAGCGACGTGACCAAACCGTAGGCGAGCCCGACGAGGAGCAACGTGAGGTAGCTGGTCGTCCACCCGTACACGGCGATGATCGGTGCCGTCACGACCAGCCCAACCAGGAGAACCGGTTTGCGACCAACGTTGTCGACCACCCACCCACCAGGGTTGACGATCAGCAGGTTCATGAACGCTGCTCCGGCGAGCACGGTGCCTATCTGGTCTGCGCCGAGTCCCAGCTCCTCGGAACCGAACAGCGGGATCAGCGTGATGTTGATGCCCCCTCGCATGAAGAAGAGACCGAACGTCACGAACATCAATGCCAAGAACGCAGGGCGTTTCGCCAATCGACCGGCAGCGCCGTACACCTCGCGGATGGTGGCGCCCGTAGGTGGGACGTCGTCGATGTACCGCCAGGCCACGGCTGCGATAATCAGCCCGATGCCCGCGTAGATCCAGAACGGCGTGGTGAAGTCACCGAGTTCCGAGGCGTAGCCACCGACGACGGGCCCGATCGTGATGCCCCCGACGAGACCCATCTGGAATCGTGCCATGACGCGGCCTCGTTGGGTCACGTCGGTTGTGACGATGAGGTAGTGCATGGCGGCTGTGGCGAACGCCGCTGAGCCGGCGCCTTCGACGAATCGACTGAACAGCAGGATCTGATACGAGGGAGCCAATGCCGCGACGACGCTCGCAACCGACAGGACGAGCGCTCCGCCGACCATGATCCGTCTCGAACCGACACGGTCGACGATCGGGCCTCCGGCGAAGTCGAAGATGAGGCGGGCAAAGGCGAACGAGGAGATGAGTCCTCCGGCGGCAGTGCGGCTCACTCCGAACTCTCGTGCGTACAACGGCAGGATCGGCGCGACGAGTGAGAGTCCAATCATCACGAGAAACACCGTGCCGACAAGAACCCACGGGGATTGCTTCAAGGAACGACCAGGATCTGGCCAGTGGGTCCGTGTGCCAACTGTCGCTCCACCACCTCGCCGATGATGGCGGCCGTGGCAGTGCCTTCTTCTTCGAGCGCTGCAACGAGAGCCTGTGCCAATGGTTTGTCCACGGCGATGAGCAGGCCTCCGCTCGTCTGGGCGTCGGCGAGGACGATTTCATCGGTCGAAGTCACGCCGTCGAACGTGGTCATCCGAGCAACACTTTCGAGGTTGCGGCCACTGCCACCAGGCACCACGCCCGCTTCCGCCAACTCGACCACGCCATCGATGATCGGCACGGCAGATCGTTCGATCCGCGCCGATACGCCGCTTGCCTTCACGACCTCACTGAGGTGGCCGAGCAGTCCGAACCCGGTGACGTCCGTCGCTGCGTGAACGCCGACGCGGAGCATTGCTCGGGATGCCCCGTCGTTGAGTTGCGCCATCACCGAGATCGCCTGCTGTGTCATTTCGTCCGACGCCTTTTGAGCTTTGATTGCGGTCGAGATGATTCCCGTTCCGATCGGCTTGGTGAGCACCAGAACATCTCCAGCCCGGGCACCGGCATTCGTGACGATGTCGTCTGGATGGACGAGTCCTGTGACGGCCATGCCGTACTTCGGTTCTTTGTCATCGATGCTGTGTCCGCCGACCAACGAACACTTGGCGAGGTCCAGAACGTCGACGCCTCCGGCGAACACCCGCCCCAGGAGGTCGAGCGAGAGTTCCCCTCGTGGCCATCCCACGATCTGGAGTGCAGTCAACGGCGTGCCACCCATCGCGTATACGTCAGACAGCGCATTGGCAGCAGCGATTCGGCCCCAGTCGTAGGGGTCGTCGACGATCGGCGTGAAGTAGTCGACGGTCTGTACAAGCGCGACCGACTCGCTCAGTTGGTAGACGCCGGCATCATCTGAACCGGAGATACCAACGAGCACAGCGTCGGCGGACGGTCGATCGGTCAAGGGTCGCAAAACTTGCGACAGCTCGTCAGGGCCGAGCTTGCACGCTCAACCGGCGCCGTGGGAGTAGCTCGTGAGTCTCACGGTGCCGAGTGTACGTGGTGAGGCCGACGGGTCGGTCGGCGTCGTGGAGCGCTCTCATCGCCGCTGAGCGTCGGGTTGCCGACAATCTGTCGCCAACCGCGTAGCTACATTTGCAGCTGGAGCAACGCTCCAGAACAAGCAGGCCCCCTCGTCCCCCCTGGGGGGCTTGCTTTTTTTGGGAGCGATTCCACGGAAACTCCTCGCGACGAACCGCGGCCTGCGTGCGTCTATCTCTCGAACCACCGCAACAGGAGTCTCCCCACCATCATGACCACCGAATCGATTCCCACTCAAGAGCACCAGTCCGCTGTGCCTTCCGGCAGCCCACTCCCCATCGCCACCGAGCTTGTTCGCACGTACCGATGGAGCCCCACTCAGCTGGTCGTCCTGGCTCTCGGAGTCATCTGGACTGCCCTTGCCGGCATCGCTCTCGCACGCGCCGGCGCCGTCGGCATCACCGGCGTGTTGAGTCCGGAAGTCGCGGTCGCACTGTGGACGCGAACACCGATCCTCGCGGCGATCGAACTGGTGCTCGGCCTTGTACTGCTCGTTGCTGCGGCACAACGGCTCGTGCCCAAAACCGCGTACCGCATCATCGGTGGTGTGGCTACGGCCTTCGGCATCGTGCTCATCGGCGCTCCCGAGTTCTTTCAGACCACGATTGGCGCAGGCCGCAGCAGCGGCTGGCTTTACGCCGCCTTCGGCGTGGTGATGCTCATCGTGGGCTTCACGTCCCCCATCATCTTCGAGCGCGAGCAAGTGTCGCCTTCGGTCTGAATGACTGCACCGGGGCGCGCACGGAAGCACCGACAGGCAGAGCGATCAGAGGCCGAACAGGATTCAGATCGTGAACGCTTTCAATATGCCTCCTCCCGCAAACGTCTCCTCCGTCGACGGGGGAGGAGAAAGGCATCCGTCCCCTGACCAGCGACGCGAGAGCATTTGTCCCCCTCGCGAGCGCAGCGAGGGTGGGGGGGACAGCGGCCGCTAGGCCGCAGGGGGGCATTGTCGTGCGAGGACCCGGCTCGGTCGCCGCGTTCGGAGCTTTACGAACGCGGCGACCTTCACCCGTTGTGCCCCCTCCGCGGCTAGCGCCGCTTCCTCCCCAAACGTCTCCTCCGTCGACGGGGGAGGAAAAAGGCAACCGTCCCCTCCCCAGCGAGCCACGCGAGAACCTCTGTCCCCCTCGCGAGCGCCAGCGAGTGTTGGGGGGACGGCGGCCGCTAGGCCGCAGGGGGGCATTGTCGTGCGGGAACGCCACCTGTCGCCGCGTCAGAACCTATCTACGTGATCTACCTTCACCCGTTGTGCCCCTCCGCGGCTAGCGCCGCCTCCTCACCCAACCGTCTCGTCCGTCGACGGGGGAGGTCACCGGCGACCGTTCCCCAGGGGTTCGGAGGCCGGCGGTTATGCCGGGGGCGCCTTTGGCGTCAGGAACGGCATCATGTTGCGCAGCTCGGCGCCGACTCGCTCGATCTGGTGGTCCTTCTCGGCAGCGCGACGGTCGAGCAGGTTGCCTGCACCTGCCTCGCTCTCGGCGAGCCACTCGCGGGCGAACTGGCCAGATCGAATCTCGTCCAACGCCTTGCGCATTTCTGCCTTCGTGTCGTCGGTGACGATTCGAGGGCCACGGGTGTAGTCGCCGTACTCGGCCGTGTCCGAGATCGAATACCGCATCCACGAGAGGCCGCCCTCGTACATGAGATCGACGATGAGCTTGAGCTCGTGCAGTGTCTCGAAGTAGGCCGACTCTGGCTGATATCCGGCGTCGACCAGCGTTTCGAACGCCGCTTTCACCATTTCCGAGACACCACCGCAGAGGATCACCTGCTCGCCGAAGAGGTCGGTTTCGGTTTCCTCCTCGAAAGTCGTCATCAGAACACCGGCGCGGGTACCGCCGATGCCCCATGCATACGACAGGCCCAGGTCGTGCGCGTTGCCGGTTGCATCCTGATGAATGGCGAGCAGACAGGGCACGCCGCTTCCCTCGGTGTAGGTCCTGCGAACGAGGTGGCCGGGACCTTT
>JABDJC010000175.1 GCA_013003395.1 Acidimicrobiia bacterium | reverse complement strand
GTGATTGGGCGAGGCCAGAAGGGGGCACAACGGGTGAAGGTCGATCGCGTCTGTCGGTGATTAGGGGAGGCCCGGAGGGGGCACAACGGGTGAAGGTCGATCGCGTCTGCCGGGTTCTGACGCGGCGATCGTCGTCGTCCTCGCACGGTGATGCCCCCCTGCGGCCTAGCGGCCGCTGTCCCCCCAACACTCGCTGCGCTCGCGAGGGGGACAGAGAAGCGCTCGTTGTGTTCGCTCGCTGGGGACGGATGACTTTCTCCTCCCCCGTCGACGAAGGAGACGTTTGGGGGAGGAAGCGGCGCTAGCCGCGGAGGGGGCACAACGGGTGAAGGTCGATCGCGTTCGAAGAACTTGGGACGCGGCGATGGAGGGGGGACAGAGAAACGCTCGGCGTCGCCGCTATAGGACTTCGTCCATCGGCACGGCTCTGCCTTCTGCGATGCTCATCTGGCCAGCTACACCTACCGCTACCGCAAGCATGCCGTCTTCCAGCGTGATCAGGGGCTGCGTATTTGTGCGGATGGCTTGAGCAAAGTCGAGATGCTCGAGGAAGCTGGAGCCTTCGTGGAGGCCTTCGAATGCGATCCGTGGATCGTGGACCTTGATCTCGTCCATGTCGCGACCGCGGTCACGACGGCCGATGCGCACAACGCCCTCAGGAACGAACGCCTCGACCTTGCCGACGTCTCCGACCACCGAGATCTCCTGCTCGTTGCGAGACCCTTCGGCGAACATGCAGAGGTCGAGGACCGCTCGGACTCCGTTGTCGTACTCGACGATCACGTAGGCGTTGTCGATGATGTCGGGCGTCTCGCCACCGTATGACTCGTCCAGATGATTGAGATCTTGCGCTCCTGACGCCATCACCCGAACGGGCTTGGCGCCGGCGATCAACGTCATCAGATCGAAGAAGTGACAGCACTTCTCGACAAGTGTGCCGCCCGAGTTTCGATTGAATCGATTCCAGTCGTCGACCTTCTGGAGGAAGGGAAAGCGGTGTTCGCGGATGGCGACCATCTTGACCGGACCGGCCGCACCACCATTCACTTCTTCGATGAGCCGGGCGATCGGTGGCTTGTAGCGGTATTCGAGCCCCATCCACACGATGCCGCTGCGGTCCTTGGAAGCTGCGACGACGTCGCGGCACGCGTCCATGGTGGTGCAGAGCGGCTTCTCGACGAGGGCGTGAAGACGGTCGACGGCGAGTATGTCGAGAAGGATGTCGCCGTGGGTCATGTTGGGCGTTGCCAGAACGACGGCGTCGCACAGGTCGGATTCCAACATCTCGCGATGATCCGCAAACACGGGCAGGCCTGGATCACCAACGGCCGCCCGAGCGGCTTGTTGTGACGGCTCGTGGGGATCGGCCACGGCGGTCACCAACGCGCCTTCGATGTGTTGCAGATTGAGGATGTGTTCGATCCCCATCATTCCGCTACCGATGATGCCGTATCTGATGGTTTGCACGATGTGATCCTGGCCGAGAAGGAACCCCTACGATAGGGCCATGACCGAGAACCTCGTAGATGCAGCACCACGGAATTTGGGCATGTCCGACATCACTGTCGGCCCGTTGGCTTTTGGATGCTGGCGCCTCGTCAACATGGACGTCACTGCCGCCCGTGCCAACGTCGAGACAGCGCTTGCCGCGGGCATGAACCTGATCGACAACGCAGATGTGTATGGCCTCAATTGGGGAGGGTCGGGATTCGGTGAAGCCGAAGAGCTTCTCGGCAAGGTGTTGGCCGATGCCCCGCACCTGCGAGAGCAGATGGTCCTGGCGACGAAAGGTGGCATCAACCCGCCGACGCCGTACGACTCGAGCGTCGACTACTTGATCCAGGCCTGCGACGACTCGTTGCGGCGCCTCAACGTCGACGTCATCGACTTGTATCAGATCCACCGGCCGGACATGTTCAGTCATCCGGGCCAGGTCGCAGAGGCGCTTTCGGTACTGCGAGCTCGAGGCAAGATTCGTGAGGCCGGAGTGTCGAACTACACCCCGATGCAATACGACGCCCTGGCACGGCACATGGATTTCGCTCTCGCAACCACGCAACCGGAGTTCTCCGCAGCCAACCTCGCTCCGATGAGAGACGGCACGTTCGATTTGGCGATGCGTGACGGTGTGACGCCACTGGCCTGGAGCCCGTTGGGTGGAGGAAGTCTTGCGACCGGTGAGGGTCTGCGACCGGAGTTGGTCAAGGTGCTCGACGACCTCGCGGCGCGTGAAGGAGTCGATCGGGCTGCGATTGCGATCGCCTTTGTGCTCGCCCATCCGTCAGGTCCCATCGCGATCCTCGGCACTCAGAATCTCGAACGGCTCCAGACGGCACCCCGTGCTACTTCGGTGTACCTGAACCGTGACGACGCCTATGCGATCGTGCAAGCTTCTGAAGGAGTACCCCTGCCATGACTCAACCGATCGAGGTCTCTTGGTTCGCGGCGCTGTGTGACGACGACTACGAGTTCTTGGGTGTTCCGGATCCTTCGCTACGAAGCTCATGGGAGCATTGCCGCGACATCACACTCAACGCCGATCGCCACGGTTTCGACAACATCTTGCTTCCGAGCGGGTACACCCTCGGCATCGACAGCGTCGCGTTCGCCGGAGGCGTTGCTCCCTTGTTGACGCAGATGCAGCTCCTGGTGGCGGTGCGGATGGGTGAACTCTGGCTTCCTCAGCTGGCCCGTCAGCTTGCGACGTTGGATCAGATGCTCAATGGCCGCCTCACGATCAACATCATTTCCAGCGACATCCCTGGAGACAAGCTCGAGTCGGCCCCCCGCTACCAGCGCACCCGCGAGTGGATGCAGGTGTTGCGTGCGCTGCTCAACGGCGAGGACATCGACTTTCACGGTGAGTTCGTCGATCTGACCGTCGAACCGCCTCGTGTGAGAACCGTCTCGGGAGAGTGTCCACTGTTCTACTTCGGAGGGTTCTCTGAAGACGCCAAGGAAACCGCCGCCGAGCACGCTGATGTTTTTCTCACGTGGCCAGACAAGGTCGATTCCGTTGCCGGCCTGGTCAGGGAGATGAACGAGCGTGCAGCCAAGTTCGATCGGACGCTGCGATACGGATTCCGGTCGCACGTCATCGTTCGAGAGACCGAAGCGGAAGCCAGAGCAGCCGCCGACCGTCTCGTGTCGAAGCTGGACACTGACACCGGCGAGTCGATTCGAGCCAAGTCGCTGGACGCCGCATCGGTCGGTGTGCAACGTCAAGCTGAACTTCGCCAGGCCTCCACCGACGACGGCTACGTAGAAGACAACCTGTGGACTGGCGTTGGCAGGGCGAGGAGTGGCGCCGGGGCTGCGATCGTTGGGGATCCCGACCAGGTGAGAGCGAAGATCGAGGCCTATCAGGCGGTCGGCGTCGACGCATTCATCTTCAGCGGCTACCCGCACATCGAGGAATGCGACCTGTTCGCCAAATACGTTCTACCGAACCTGAATCACCAGCCGTTGTCGCAATAGCGCAGGGGCAGCTCACGATTCCTTCCCCTCCAGGTGGAGAACTCGAGTTCAACGCCAAGCAGATGAAAGTCTCTTTCCGCGGTCCTGTCAGCAGCGCGAGTGTCAGCCTGTCTCCTTCTTCTGTGCCAGCTTTCTGAACTCCTCTGGGACCATTCCGCCGTCGCCCATGAGCTGGACGGATGCCCGGCCCACTGCGTCTCTGCCGAAGCGGTCTCGGAGGCCGTCGATTGCGCGGTCCAAGTCGAAGCGTTGTATCGAGGCGGCGGTACCGGCCCGCACGAGTTCGTGCTCGATGCCAAGCGTGAACTCCAATTGCTGGGGAACGGCCGGTCCCAGGCGGGACGCGCCGATTGCGAGCAGGCTCAGGCCACGACCGTCAGCGGCCTCCTCCACAGCCCTGTACATCAGCCGGCGCGCGACGAGAAACAAGCCGTCAGTTGTCGCCAGCCGACTGTTCAACGTGGCACTGCGAGTGACTGCCGCGAGATCGGCGAATCGGACCCGGGTGGTGATGGTGCCGGCTGCTCGCTCCTTGTCGCGCAGACGGGCTGACACCCGATCGGCCAGGCTGAGCAACACCCGCTCCCAATACGCCGTGTCGCGATTGTCCCCACCAAACGCGGCTTGCGACGAGACCGATCTTGCCCGATGCGTCGTGTTCACCCGCCTCGCGTCGACGTTCCGAGCGAGCGCTCGCAACTGCGGCCCCAGGCCCGGACCCAGCCAGCCAGCGATCGTCGCATTGGGGAGCGCAGCAAGTTCTCCAACCGTCTCGACGCCGTAGCGAGCGAGCTTTTCCACGGTTGCCGGTCCGATACCCCACACCAGACCAACGGGAAGCGGATTGAGGAACTCGGACTCGCGGGCCGGGTCGACAAAGACGATGCCGTCTGGCTTTGCCACCTGCGACGCCACCTTGGCCAGGGCTTTCGTTCTCGCAACTCCGATCGAGACCACCAACTGCGTTTCCTCGAGTACCAATGCCTTCAGGTCGCGGGCGATGATGTCGCTGGTTCCGAAGAGATGGGTCGCTCCTGAGACATCGAGATACGCCTCGTCGATCGACACCTCCTCGACCAGCGGCGTGAACCTGCGGCAGATTTCGAACACGGCCTCCGACGCCGGTGCGTATTCGGAGAACTCGCCTGAGACCACGACCAGCCGTGGGCAGAGCTCACGGGCGCGCCGGATCCCCATTCCAGAACGAACCCCAAACCGGCGCGCCGCGTAGCTCGGTGACAGGACGACCCCACCTCCCACGACGAAAGGCAGACCTCGCAGCGTCGGATCTCTGCGCTCTTCCACTGATGCGTAGAAGGCGTCGAGATCGACATGGAGAATCGATGCGTCGCCCACTTCCGAAGCATCGCACATGCCTACGACAAGAATTGATGCGAACATGTGGCCGATGGACGTGATCAACCTCGCCGGCATGCTCGATCGGATCGACGAAGTGTGGTCGCCGCGAATCGTGGCTCAGATGAACGATCTGCACGTCAAGCTCGTCAAGGTCGAAGGCGAGTTCGTCAAGCATCGCCATCAAGAAACCGACGAACTGTTCCTCGTCATCAGCGGCTCACTGGTCATCGAGCTTCCCGACGGTCCACGCACGTTGCAGCCGGGCGAAATGCTGGTCGTGCCGAAAGGCGTGGACCATCGGCCCGTGGCTCCCGAGCCGACAGAACTACTTCTGCTCGAGCCCGCCGGAACAGACAACCGGGGCGACGATGGCGGCGGCACCACCGGTGAGTGGCTTCGAAACGACTGAGTCTCAGCCGGATCCCTGAACGAAGCCAGGCAACGTGTCTTCGCAGATTTCGAGTGCCGCCTGGAAGTCCGGATCATCGAGATCGAGAACCCCGAACGGAGTGTTCACCTGACCGGCCTCGTTCGGTGGGGCGATCTCGAAGTTGGAGAAATCGGGATCCGGCAGGTCGAAGTCGTTGTCTCGCATGCACGAGGCAAAGGCCAGTAGGTCGTCAGCCAGCTGACTCAAGTCGAGGTCACCGAAGCCAAGGGTTGCGAAGTCGAGGAACTCTCGGCACACCGCGAAGGCATCCTGTACCTCGTCGCCTTGAAAGTCGGTCGGGTCGACGTCTTGGGGAAAGCCGACGTTGCCGTCGCTGTCCACGACCGGATCGGGGACATCTACACCTTGCTCACGCATGCAGTCGACGAACTCGAAAAGCTGATCTTCGCCCGACACATCCGAGGCAATCGTCGTCGACGTCGTCGTGGTGCTCTGAATCGAAGCGACGCGCGGTTGGTCGTTCGAGTCGGAACCTCCGCAAGCGGAGACCAGCACGACCAAGGCGAGTGAAATGAATGTGGAACGCATGAGACTCCTGCGTCGGGCGGTCGACGTGCACAGTAGATGGGTTTGAGAATTGCAGTGACTGCCGCAGTTTGGGCAGAACGGACGGTGGGTAGATGCGCACTTCACCAGACAAGGGGAGGACCCAAATGTCCACTTTCAAGATGACCACTCTCGTAGGAGAGTCGAGTGAGGGATTCGAGGACGCCATTCGCACCGCGCTGAAAACCTCTGGCGACGCCGTGCGTGGCCAGACCTGGATGAAGGTCAGCGACATTCGCGCCAACCTTGGCGAAGGCGCCGAGATCGATCGTTGGCAAGTGGCGGTCGAAGTAGCGTTCAAAGTTGAAGAAGAAGGCTGAGGGCGCGACCATCAGCTCAGCACCCGAGGAGGGCTGATGACGACCGAAGAAGTAGCTCCTGAAGATCTCGTGTCGGCCTTCGTCGAAGGATTCAATGCGAGAGATCTCGAAGTGATTGGAGGATTGCTTTCCGTCGATTGCCAACTTCATGGGATCGTTGAAGACGCTGACACTGTCGTCGGCGTTCTCGATGAGCTCCAATCACGGTCGCCCTGGATGTCTCTCGCTCGTGCCGAGCTTGGTCTGGAGCCGGTAGCCGCGATTTGGATTCCCGACGAAAACCAGCGGTATCGCCCGGTTGGCTACTTCGGTATGGAAACGAATGCTGCTGAGATCACACGCATCGAGCTATTCGAAGATGTCCCCGAGGAACTCCTCTCGGAAACGCCTGACGCCTCCTGGGCGGCATCGGAGGTGGAGTCGACGGATGGCGACACCGCTTCCGGCTTCTCCAGTGGCCCGTTGAGCAACTAGAAGATCCGGCTCAACATCGCGAGCTATCGCTCGATACTCAGGTCGGCAGACGCATCGCTGCGTAAGGACTCGAGGTTGTAGTCGCCTTCTCTCCAGATACCAACAAGCGCCGGCTCGTCATTGATGTATTCGAAGAAGAGATGCCAGGCGTCCTTGCCTGGGATGGCCGGGTCGCCGACGCTGAGCCGGTGGAAGTTCACCAACTCCGTCGGGATCGCCGCGCTCACGTCGGCATTGGCCCGCGTCTCATAGCGATCCAAAGACATGGCGAGCGGTCTGGCAATGACGTTGTGGAAGGTCCCCTCGAGAGACGGAACTCCGCCGGTCCGGTTCCACCAAGTCATCGGCTGGTTGGCGCCCATCATTGCTGCCGCAAACTCACGAGTGAAGCGTTGCGGCGGGGCGAAGTGCGAGATGGCCAGTCCCCGATCCGAGAGCAATCCGTCGATGGAGCCCTGGTCGGCGATCACGGTCCGGAGTTCGCGCACCGCCTCGGTGACGCTTTCGTCTCCGGCGAATCTGCCAGGTGGCACAGCCTCAGTCACCATCGACGCAGGAACCCATGCGGCCCCTGACGCGCTGTCGATTTCGATCCACGTCTCATCGCCCAACAGCGCTGTGGCGCCGGTGCCCCGCAGTGCGGTCTCGGCAGCAACGAACCGGTGCACCGGATCGCTGTGGTTCCCCGGCTCGACGCGTCCGATGAGCTGCGCCGAATCGTCGACGAATACGACGGACCAGGACTTGGGATCACCTCCGGGTAGGTGAATTGCCCCTGAACTCGGACCGAGCGTACGCCGCCACCCGGTGAGTGCCGTGCCAAGGAAGCCGAGCAAGAGGATGAGCATCGGTAGCCGGAACAGCTCCATCGTGTTGAACACCGAACCGACAACCAGACGGAAACTCCGGAATGTGGTCGTGAACGAGTTGGAATCGTTCAGGCTCGCGGCAGCGGGCCGATCGAAGCCGACCACGTCGAGCGCAATCGCGTCGGCGTCGATCCCATCGACACTGATGGCGATGGTGGCGGTGGCGGTACCCCCGTTACCGTCCGAGATCGTATACGTGAAGGAGTCGCTGCCTCGGAACCCATCCGTTGGCTGATAGCGAACCACATTCTCGCCCACCAGAACTGCCGTGCCGTGCCGTGGCGTGCTCAGGACGATTTCGATCGCGTCGGCGTCCACATCTCCGAATTCACCCGTCAGATCGATGTCGAGATACCGTTCGTCCGCCTCGACTGATCCCCACAGCCCCGTGGCAGTGGGTGCATCGTTGACCGACGCCACGACGAAGGTGATTTGCGCGGTGTCGACACCGCCGTACTCGTCAACGATTTCGTACGTTGCCACGTCGGTGCCGAACCAGTTGGCGATTGGCGTGTACCGAATCGTGCCTCCGTCCAGGCGAACGATGGTGCCGACCTCTGGCTGCGAGATCGAGAGCAGTGAAAGCTCGTGATTCTCGACGTCACTGTCGTTCTCGAGTGGATTGAACTCGGCTGTGGTGTCCTCGTCGAGTCCCACTACGTCGTCGAGGGCGCTTGGTGCAATGTTGGCTGCGATGACGATCCGAACAACTACGGGCGGCGATGTGCGTAGTCCGTCGAATACGACGTAGCTGAAGGTATCCGTGACTCCAGTCGCTCCCTCGTGGCGATAGATGAAGCTGCCGTTGGCCGAGAGCGACAACGAGCCATGCCTCGGCGGAGTTGCCAGCTGCGAGGTCAATGCAGCTCCGTCCGGGTCCGAATCGTTCCCAAGCAGTCCAGGAGCAGGCACGTCAATCGTGGCGCCCGGGTCGATGGCGAAACTCTCACCGACCGCGACCGGCGCCGAGTTCGCGCCGACGCTCACGGTCACCGTTGCCGGATCAGACCACAACGCTCCGTCGCCAACTCGGAACGTGAACACGTCCAAACCGGCAACCTCCGCAGGAGCCACATAGGTGATAGTCCCTCCCCCCGAAGCGATAGCGACACCGAGCAGCGGCTCGTCGACGATCTCGAATATGAGAACGTCACCGTCCGGATCGGTGCCGGACAACGTGACGTCGATGGGCAGGCCGGCTGCGGCTCCCAACGACTGATCGAGTGCGATCGGCGCACGGTTGACGTCGGTGATGGTCCAGACGAAGTTCTCGGTGTCCCCCAAGCTCGGTGTGCCGGAGTCGAATACCGATAGGGTGACGTTGTACGTCCCTGCCGACTCGAAAGTGGGAGTCCCACTGATGACTCCGGTCTTGCTGTTGATCGAAAGCCCGGCCGGCATCCCGGTAGCGGTGTAGGTCATCT
>JABDJC010000172.1 GCA_013003395.1 Acidimicrobiia bacterium | reverse complement strand
TGCCGAACAGCGCAGGAATCAGCACGAGGTGCCCGCTCGAGGAGATGGGCAAGAATTCGGTCAGGCCTTGGAGAAGGCCCCAGAGTGCGGCTTCAAGCATTGGGCCGAGAGCCTAACTACCCGGCTGGGTGAGGACGGTCACTTGGTTTCTGCGCAATGCGTCAGCGACGTCGGCGGCAACCTGACTCGGAACCGCGGCCGAGCCGTCGACACCGGAGCGAATGGCGACTGCGTCTGTGAAGCGGGTTTCGAGGCCGCTGGTCCAGACGATCCGGACGGCGTCGCCAACGCCGACATGGCTCGGTATCGAGAGGGCGATCGCCCACGTGTCAGGTGGCGCAGATGGCGTTCGTTCCAGGAGCCACGCGCCGAGAGGCACGCCTTGTGAGAGGCTCAGCCGGACTGGCCGGCCCACGAAGTCCTCAGGAGGTGGGAGTAGACCAGATGGTGCCTCTCGATACGAGATGTCGCCCGCGGTGAGCACCGTCCCTGCGTCGAGGTCTCTCGCCGCGAATGGGTACCACTCAGTTGCAGGAGCACGTGCATCGTACGCCAGCGAGCCAACCACGATCAGGCCGACGAGGAACCAACGGAGGTAGGGCGGTTTGCCCATCCAGTACACACCGCACACCGTATCGATCGGTTGACGCCAACAGAAGAGGCATGATTTCGGTGACCGAATAGGGAGAGTAAAGATCCCTCCCCGCTTCCCTTCCTCGTCCGAAGACGAGGAAGGGGCGCCTCACGCAAGCAGGGGGAATGGTGGGGGACTTGCGTTCGGCATCACGGGGAGGGAACTTGGAGCGCGTCGTGGCGCAATGCTGGTGTAGTCACCTTCCACTCCCACGGTGGTGACTCTTTGTAGCCGACAGTATACGCACTGTACCCGTCTCGCCGAAGGATTCAATGACACATCTACTGTCGGTTTTGTGCGTTCCCGGCTCGCTCCGCTGTCGCTGACATCCATTCTGCCGCATCGAACGCTGTTCGAGCGTGGGGATTGCGAGATTTTTCGAGAAAGTATGGCGGCGCGGCGAATTCGCCTTTCGGCCCACTGCGATCTCTTCGTTCCGCATGTGGACGCACCTTCCAGACTGCGGGTCGGTGACAGTAGCGGCTCTAGACTCTCCGATGTGCCAGCCCTCATCGCTCTCGTGTTCGGGTATCTCCTTGGAAGTGTCGACTTTGCGGTCCTGGTGGCGCGCGCCCGTGGGGTCGACATCTACGCAGTGGGTAGCGGCAACCCGGGGACATCGAATGTTCTGCGCAGTGTCGGGAAGAAGGCTGCGGCCCTGGTGCTGGTCGGCGATCTGTTGAAGGGTCTGGCCGCAGCGGCGTTCGGAGTTTGGATCGGCGAGGTCACCGCCGGTTACTTGGCCGGGTTGGGTGCCGTCGTCGGCCACGTCTTTCCGGTGTGGCACAGGTTCAAGGGCGGCCGAGGCGTCGCCACTTCGATTGGCGCCATCGTCTGGCTGTCGCCGATCTGGGGGGCAATGGTGGCCGTCAGTTGGATGGGTGTTGTCGCCGTGACAAAGACCGCGTCGATCGCCTCGATCGTGGCCATGGTGCTGCTGGTGCCCGGTCTGTTGGTGTTTGGCGCGCGAGGCATCGATCTCCTGATTGCGGGCGTCATGGCACTGCTGGTTTTGGCCCGCCACGCTCCCAACATCCGGCGTTTGTTGAGCGGAGAAGAGCAGCTGTTGACGACGGAGCAGGGATGAGCGAACGACTCACCCACCTCGACGACTCGGGACAGGTTCACATGGTGGACGTCGCAGCCAAGGACGTGACGGTCCGCACAGCGACTGCCGAGGCCCACGTAACGATGACGGACGCGACGAAGGGGCTCTTGTTCGGCGGCGACCTGCCCAAAGGCGACGCGCTCGCCGTAGCGAGAGTCGCAGCGATCACCGCGACCAAGCGGACTTCGGACCTCATTCCTCTGTGCCACCCTCTCGCCATTTCTGGCGTCGACGCCGACATCGAGGAGACACCTCGAGGCGCAAGGGTTGTGGTCACCGTGAGGGTCACAGGCAAGACCGGGGTAGAGATGGAAGCGATGACCGGCGCAAGCGTCGGAGCGCTCACGCTCTACGACATGATCAAGGGAGTGGAACGAGGAGCCGTGATCGACAACGTGCAGCTGGTCCACAAGGCAGGCGGAAAGTCTGGTGAGTTCGTTCGATGATGCGCGCTGCGGTCATCACCGTCTCTGACCGTGTGAGCCGAGGCGAGGCGACCGACACGAGCGGTCCTGCCGCGGTCGGAATCCTTGACGGTCTCGGCTTCGATGTCGGAGATCCGGTCGTCGTACCCGACGGCATCGACTCTGTAGCGCAAGCCATCAGGGCACTCGCAGCTACTGGTGCACAACTCATCATCACCACAGGAGGGACGGGATTTGCCGCTCGCGACCTCACTCCTGAGGCCACAGCGCAGGTGATCGAGCGGCCGGCACCGGGTCTGAGTGAGGCGATGCGGTCTGCCACATTTGGGCAGAATCCGCATGGAATGCTGTCGCGCGGCGTCTCGGGGATCGTCGGGAACACGTTGGTGATGAACCTTCCGGGATCCCAACGCGGAGTCGAGGAGTCGCTCGAAGTGGTCGGACCGGCGCTGAGGCACGCTGTCGAGTTGCTCCAACGGGCCGATAGCGACCACAATACGGCAACTGCTCCCGACGAGTGATCCTTGGTCGCCACCCCCCGGCGTCCTACTCTCGGGCCTGAGGTGAGGAATACATGGAGCTTCTTGGTTTCATCTTGATCGCGGGTATCTGGGCGGCGTTCCTTCTTCCCCGAGTGTTCGACACTCGAAAGCACGCCCCGATCACCACAACGAGAAATTACGAACGAGACACAGCGCTGCTGGCCGCCGTGTCCGCAAGCGTGTCTGGTCCGTCGTTGCTGGCGCGACGCAGAGTCATCGAACAGCGTCGCCGAACATTGCTCGCGCTGGGAAGCGTCGCCGCGGTGACGCTGCTGACCGCAATCTGGACCGGAAGCGTCATGTGGCTCGGCGCGTCGATTCTCGTGGACATCGCCCTGGCCGTGTACATCACGGTGTTGCTGTACATGAAGCAGCAGTGGCAGTCGCAAGTCGCTCAGGTCGTACCGCTCGGACAGCCTGCGCCTGCACGTCTCTATGCCGCTGACACGACCGTGCGGATCGTCGCAGGCTGATCGGTGGATCAACTCGATCGGATCGATGAAATCGTCCGGTCCGAGCTCGACGCCAAGAACGCCGCACGCGAACTCGCGCTCGGGCATTGCCGCAAGGTCATTCGATTCTCGGCCAAAGCCATTCGCTCCATACACCGTGGGGAGACGCCTGCCGCCGTCGAACTCATGGCTCGTGCGAAGTCGTTGATCGATGAGATGGAGCCGCAGCTTCGTGAGCATGCTGACATCTTCCATGCCGGGTTCTTCTACGACGCCGTGAAGGAGTACGCCGAGGCGCAGCTCACCCACGCGCTGCTGGAAGACCTGCCTCTTCCGCTGCCGTCCGAAGTCGGCGTCGATGCGGTGCCGTATCTGAAGGGTTTGGGAGAAGCGGTTGGAGAGCAGCGGCGGCGGCTGCTCGATCAACTCCGCGCCGGAGATCTCGAGGGTGGTGAAAAGACGTTCCACGCGATGGAGTCCATCATCGGCCTCCTCACGAGCCTCGACTATCCCGACGGGATGACTGCAGGCCTGCGCCGCACCACCGATGTCGCCAGGAGCCTCATCGAACGCAGTCGCGCCGACCTCACGTCGACCGTCGTCCAAGAGCGTCTCAGGCGCCAGTTGGCCGAACGGATCGACTGACCCTCAGGACTACACTTTTGAGGGCCAGGGGGTGTAGCTCAGCTCGGCAGAGCACTTCGTTCGCAACGAAGGGGTCACGGGTTCAAATCCCGTCACCTCCACGAATTGGCCTGTCTTCTCTGAAGGTGGCGGACGACACGGGGTCCGCCTATCGACGGGCGCCTTTCGATTCGAGTCCTGTTCGGCCTCGAATCCAAAGACGTTGGTACCTGCGCTGGCGCTCCGGTGCTGTTTTCTAGGTTCAAATCCCGTCACCTCCACGAATTGGCCCAGTCTTCTTGGAAGGTCGCGAACGCAGCCGGGTCCGCCTACCGGCGGGCGCCTCAAATCCCGTAGCCTCCACTGTGATGACAGACTCAGATTGTGTCTTTTGCGACATCGTGCAGCGCACCGCACCGGCCACGTTTGTTCATGAGGATGATGTTGTGGTGGCGTTCCTCGATATCAACCCTGTCACTCCTGGACACCTGCTGGTAGTTCCCCGGGCTCACCTACCCGCGTTGAGTGATGTTGATGCACCAACCGGCGCTCACATGTTCAACGTGGCACAGCACATGGCAGCAGCCCTCCGAAATAGTGGCGTGCGCTGCGATGGCGTCAACCTTTTCTATGCAGATGGAAAAGCCGCGTTTCAAGAGGTATTCCACGCGCATCTCCATGTCCTTCCCCGATTTGAAGGGGATGGATTCAAACTGATTGCGGATTGGGAGAATCGCCCCACGAGGGAGGCACTCGACGAGATCGGACTCCAGATTCGTGGAGCGATCGACCGAGATTCCCGCTAGGCCGGCGGACGCGGTCGACTATGGCGGAGTGCCGCTCGTGATGTACGTGTGTTTGAGGGGGCTTGTCCATTGGATGGTGCCGTCTTTGAGGAATTTGTACGTCCACCCCGCTTGGTGGCGGATGCAGTGGTCGTACCGGCATAGAGGGGCGAGGTAGTCGGTGTGGGTTGGACCGCCTTCGGACCACAGTTGTTGGTGGTCAATGTCTGATTGGATTGCCGGCATTCTGCAGCCAACGAAGATGCAGCGCCGGTAGCGGGCCTGGACGGTCCGTCGCTGGTCTGCGGTGGGTCGCCGTCGTGTGATCCCGGTGTACATGGGGCGCCCGGTGTCGGGGTTGGTGACGGTGTATCGCCATTGAGCGTGTTGTTGCTGCTTGGCGACTTTGCGGGCGACGTCGGCGATGACAGGTCCGAATCCGGCGAGTTCGCCTGGCTTGTCGTCGAGTCCGGCGAGCGTGGTGAGATCGACGACCAGGTCCACGGAACCGTTGGTCTTGGTTCCGTCGGTGCTTCGGCCGTCGAGCAGGTCGAGGTAGATGTCGGCTCGGATTTGATCGATCGTGCGTGGCTCGTGGGGTCCGGTGAGGCTACGGGCGATGGCGTTGATGCGGTCCGCAATGGCGGTGACTCGTTCTGCCGGAAGGTTGAGTCCGTGGATCGAACCGGTGCCGTCAGGGTTGGGTTCGGTGGTGATCATTCGCCGATCTACCGCGCGCTGGTATTGGTCGGAGGCTTCCTCGGGTGCGGCTTCGATGGAAAGCTTGCGTAGCTTGGCGGCGAGTTCGCCGGTGGTGAGCAGAGGCGCGTCGTCGATGATCAGATCAACGACCGTTTGCGCGGTGTCATCGCTGAGGTTTTCGGTGCCACGGGCGATGGTGCGGGCACGCCGAGGGTCGATGTCGCCTCGTTCGAGGGCGGCCCATACTTGGGGGAGTCGCTGTTTGAGGTCTATGGCGAGAGCGAGTTCAGCGTCGGCGGTGCGTCGGGTGAGATGCAGTGCCGCTCGGATTTCTGCTGCTGCGGCTTCTGGGGCGCCGATGTTGTCGTTGTCCCATTCGCTGTCGAGGTACTCGACTACAGCGACCATGTCGTCGTAGACGCGAGCGGCAAGTTGGGACGCCAACCGTTGTCGGGCACGGAGGACCTTGATGCGGTCGTGGCCGTTGAGTTGGCGGATGTCGACGTTGTCCAAGATGGCCGACACGATCATGTCGGGCTCTTTGGTGTCGATCCACTGGGGAACCGCCGGGAGCGCTGGAACTGTATCGAACATATGTTCGATTATGCCTCATTTCACCCCACCAAACAAGGGGTTCGTTGCCCACTGGCCACGATTTTTTCACGGCACCGGCCTGCCGTCCAACCGCACAGCGCCGCTGGCAACGCGAGAAAGGCGCCCCGTGTGGGGGGCGCCTTTCCGCTGGACCGAACTACCCAGTGGGAGGTCTATTCGGTCGCATCCTTCAGGTTGCGGACACGGTCGTGAGCAGCCTTGACGGCGGAACGCTGACGACTCACGACAGCGGCGATGTCATTCGGGAGAGGCTTTTCGATCGCCTCGTTGTACTGCTCGAGGGCGTAGTCCTCGCCTGACTCTGCGGCCGCAACAACGGCGTGCACATCGGTACCGGTGAGGGCGTCCTTCAGTGCGATCCAGCCACGGTGAATGGCGGCCTTGATGCTGCCTTCTTCAGTGACGACCTCTTGGTAGCGAGTGGCAATGAACGCTCGCAGTTCTTCTGCGAAGCGCGCACGTTCAGCACCGAGTTCGGTGAAGACCTGCGCTATCCGCGAGTCGTCGACGTGTTCGGCTGCCTGAGCAAAGCCCTTGGCGCCATCCTCGGCGGTGGTGGCGAGGTGCTCCAACGTGCTGACGACGTCGTGGCCGTCCATGCGCTCGTCGGTGTCGACCATGCCTGATGTAGCTGCTGCTGGAACGATTGGTGTGGTCTCGTTCATGGTTCCTCCTTGTTGGATGGATTGGTGTTTCGGACTGGACAGATTCAGTTGATTCAGTTGTTGGGTCGGGCGTCGCTGATCTCGCCGAGCACGGTTTCCGGAGCCTTGGTTTCGGCAAGGTCCCCGAGTGAGACGATCCCGATGGGTCGCTCGCCGTCGACGACGGGCACTCGCCGAATTGCCTTGTCGGCCATGAGGCGAGCGGCGTCTCCGGTGGTGCAGGACTCATTGACGGTGCATACGTCCGTTGACATGACTTCAGCGATCGGTGTCTCGGCGCCCAGGTCGACAGCCAGGGTGCGCACCACCAGGTCGCGATCGGTGACGATGCCCACCAGCTTCTCGCCGTCTACGACGAGCACGTCGCCGATGTTGTGTTCGTGCATCTTCTTGGCTGCGTCGCGAACCGAAGCGGTTGGTGGGCACGTGACCAGATCCTTGGTCATTACAGAAATGATGGTGTCGTGCATGGCTCTCCTTGGGGTGGTTCGGGTTGAGGTGCTTCGTGGCAGCCGGTGTGAGCTCGAGGGAGGCTGAACCAACCTCTCGGAAGCGCTCATGGCGGCGGCCGATTGTGTCGATCATCTACCCAGGTTCCGACCGGGCAAACATCTTGCGCGGACGGGAAAGCCGGAGGTCGGCCGACTACTCGGGTGACCCCGTTATCTTCAGGGCTTCCATGACACTCACCACGGACCGACAACGAGTACCTCGTCTTCCGCTGCTCGCCGCAGTGGCGTTTGCGCTCGTGGTTTCCGCCTGTTCGCCGTCGGCGACGGAACCACCGGCTACGACTTCGGCGGCGACCCAGACCACCGTCGCCACCACAGTCGGCGGCACTGATACCGCCGAGACGACAACGACGACCTCTGGAACGACCTCTGAAACCGGGTCTGCAATCGATGATGACGTTGCGGCGATGATTCAAGAAGAGATCGGTGAGCTGATCGCTGTCACCGAACGGGTCCGTGGTTTGGAGTTCATCGTCGATCCTGAGGTCACGGTCGTCACCGGCGAGGAGATGGCCGCACGAATTCGTGCCGATCTCGAAGAGGAGATCGATGCCGACGAGCTGGCCGTAGAGGACCGCTTCTATCGAATGCTGGGTCTCATCGAGCCGAATCAAGATCTGATGACAATTCTCGTAGACCTCTACAGCGAGCAGGTGGCCGGCTTCTATGACGGTGAGACGGGTGAGCTGGTTGTGGCCGCTGCCGAAGAGGGGCTGTCTCCATTCACGAAGTCTGTGGCGGTTCACGAATTGGTGCACGCGCTGACGGACCAGCACTTCGAATTCTTCGAGTACTGGACCGAGCTCGTCGACAGCGATCAATTCGACGCAGCCGCCGCCGTGCAAGGATTGATCGAAGGCGACGCAACGTACTTCCAAGTCGTCTACATCCAACAGCTCGAGCCGGCTGAACTCCTTGCTCTGAGCACCGAGGCGTTGGGGCAAGATTTCGGTGTGCTCGATGACGCGCCTGAATTCCTCAGAGAAGCGCTGGAGTTCCCGTATACGTCTGGCGAAGCCTTTGTCAGGCAACTCGTCAGCGAAGGTGGGATCGCGGCAGTCGACCAGGCCTACCTCGACCCACCCACGACGACAGAGCATCTGCTGCACGGCGTCGACGAGCCAGTGCGGCAGGTATCGCTTCCGATCTTGGCAATCCCCGGTCTAGAGGAGCTGCGATCCGGCGTTCTCGGAGAAGAAGAGCTTCGCCTGATGTTCACCGACAGCGCCACCAAAGGCCTCCGCACGCAGATCGGAGCCGGATGGGGAGGCGACGATCATCGGCTCCTCTACGACGAGGACGACATCGTCTTCGTGTATCGCTATCTCGGAGACACGGAAGAAGACACCATCGAGGTCACCGAGGCGTTTATCGATTTGGCACGGATCGAGATGCTGGCGGGGCAAGGAGAGTCGGTGGACGCCGGCTTGTTGTTCCCGGGCGAGCCTTACGTCTGGATCGATCGCACCGGTGACGGGCTGCTCTTCATCGCCGCAACGGACGCCGAATTGGGTGCGCAGGTACGGGCGCTGGTCAGCGCAGGTTGATTGGTTTTGGGCGCGACAAAACGCCCAACCGATCTGAGGGCCCATCGCATCCGAGATGGTGCGACGCGTCGGAGAGGTCTCAGCCTCGTCCCGCGTTTGGCTTGCGGCCGTGGTTGGCTTTTCTGCGCCGAGCGCGCAACTTGCGTCTTTTTGCCTTTGCCATGGGAGGCAGTTTACCGAATGGCCCGTTCAGCCACGAATCGAAGGCGTTCCCGTACGGTGATGCCCCCCTGCGGCCTGGCGGCCGCGGTCCCCCCAACACGCGCTGCGCTCGCGAGGGGGACAGAGGCTCTCGCGTCACTCGCGAGGGAACGAATGTGCCTTTCCTCCCCCGTCGACGGAGGAGACGGTTGGGGGAGGAGGCGCCGCTAGGCGCGGAGGGGGCACAACGGGTAGCGATCGATCGCGTCAACAGATTCTGACGCGGCGACCGAGGGGGTTCTCGTACGGTGATGCCCCCCTGCGGCCTAGGAGGCCGCGTCCCCCCAACACTCGCTTCGCTCGCGAGGGGGACAAAGGCTCGCTTCGCTCGCGAGGGGGACAGAGCTCGTTTCCTCCCCCGTCGACGGAGGAGACGGTTGGGGGAGGCGGCGCCGCCAGGCGCCGGAGGGGCACAGTGGGCAGAGGGTGAACCCGTAGGTAGAGCCCTCACGAGCTGGTCGATGGGTTCTCCGACGGAGTGCACGGCCGCGTGCTGCCTATGCTGGTTTGATGCCGGGCACGCTCATCCTCTGCGCCACGCCTATCGGCAACCTCGGTGACATCACGCAACGCCTCACCGACGCGCTCGAGTCGGCGAACGTGGCCTACGCCGAAGACACGCGACGAAGTCGCACGCTGCTGGACCATCTCGGCATCACTGTGCCGCTCCGCTCCTATTTCGTAGGGAACGAAGCCGCCAGGGCAGGAGAACTCGGCGAGCGGTTCGAAGCCGGCCAGACCGTGGTCTTGCTCACGGATGCAGGGATGCCCGCCATCAGCGATCCTGGAGTCTCGGCGGTGCAGATCGCGGTCGAGCACGACGCGACGGTGACGGTCATTCCCGGCGCCAGCGCCGTCACATCGGCGCTGGCAGTGAGCGGATTTGGCGGAGACCGGTTCGTATTCGAAGGGTTTTTGCCTCGCAAGGGTCCGGACCGCAAGGCGCGAATCGCCGAGATGGCTCGCGAGCAGCGAACGATCGTCTTTTTCGCTGCACCTTCCCGACTGGTGGCGGACCTTGATGCTCTCGAGTCGACGATCGGTCCCGATCGTGCGGTCGTCGTGGCGCGTGAACTCACCAAGCGGCACGAAGAAGTGTTCCGGGGCACGATCGCGACCGCTCGAGAACACTTCGGCAACGGTGTCAAAGGTGAGGTGACTGTGGTGGTCCACGGCGCCGATCCCAGCACGCCGAGTCTCGAAGATGCGCTCTCACTCGTCACGGCAGAGATGGCCGAGGGGCAGTCCCTGAGCCAGGCCGTTCGGCAGGTCGCCGATGACCTGGGAATGAAGAAGCGCCACCTCTACGAGGCGGCGCTTCGACTTGGCGATTCCGGGTGATCGCCTAACGGTTGACCAGTTCTTTCTGACAGCGAGTACACACGCCTTTCCCCTTGTAGGAGCTCACCTCTTTGGTGCTCCCACAAAACGTGCACGTCGCTTCCAACTTCCTGATGACGATTGCGCCGTGTTCGACAGCAATCGACAGTTCGTCCCCTTCTCGGATGTTGAAGAGCCTTCTGGTTTCCGCCGGCACAACTATTCGCCCAAGATCATCGATCTTGCGCACCATGCCGGTGTCCATATCCCACCTCCTGTTTGCCCATCACTGGGCCCGTGTCCCCCATATCGGTATCTCCTCTATGTCGCATCAAGCTTAGGCCCGCGATCCAATTCTTGGACTACTACCAAATAGTGGCGGATGGGCGCGCGAGCACGCGGAAAGCCGACGATTCCTGGTGGTACGATCGCGGCCCTTGAGCAACCAACCAATCCTCGTAGCCATCGCATGGCCTTACGCCTCCGGCTCCCGTCACATCGGGCATCTGGCCGGCGCGTACCTGCCAGGAGACATCTTCGCCAGCTATCAGCGCCTGGTCGGTAACAGGGTCCTCATGGTGTCGGGGAGTGATTTTCACGGCACGCCGATCACGGTCAGAGCCGACGACGAAGGGGTCACTCCCGAGGAACTCGCCACCCGCTATCACGACGAGTTCGTCAGCCAGTGGGACGCACTCGGGTTCTCGTGGGATCTCTACACCAAGACGTCGACCGCCAATCACCACTCGGTCACTCAAGACGTGTTCACGAAGCTTCTCGAGAATGGCTACATCGAGCGGCGCACTTCCGAGCAGCTTTACGATCCCGAGGCCGGTCGCTTCCTGCCTGACCGCTACGTCGAAGGGACCTGTCCACACTGCGGATATACGGATGCCCGCGGCGATCAGTGCGAGAACTGCGGTCGCACGCTCGACCCGGTCGAACTCATCGATCCACGCTCACGTTTCACAGGTAGCACGCCAGAACTCCGGTCGACCGATCACTTCTTCTTCCTGCTCTCGAAGTTCGAGCAACCGCTGTCCGATTGGCTCAAGTCTCGCGAGGGATGGCGCAAACACGTGGTGAACTTCGCAGTTGGGGCGATAGAAGAAGGCCTGCCTGATCGCGCCATCACGCGGGACCTCGACTGGGGGGTCGACATTCCGGTCGACGACCTCGGACCCGGGAAGAAGATCTACGTGTGGTTCGACGCCGTCATCGGTTACCTCTCTGCATCGAAGGAATGGTCGACGATCCAAGGTGACGAAGAGCTCTGGCGCACCTGGTGGCAAAACGAAGACGCCGAGCACTACTACTTCATCGGCAAGGACAACGTCACCTTCCACAGCATCTTTTGGCCCGCGATGTTGATGGGATACGGCGGACTGAATCTCCCGACGGACATTCCGGCGAATCAATTCGTCACGTTCAAGGGCGGCAAGGCGTCTTCCAGCCGCGGTGTCGGCATGTCGATTTCCGAAGCGCTTGAACGCTTCGAACCAGACGCGCTGCGCTACGCGCTTGCTGCCAACTTCCCTGAGATGTCGGATTCGGACATCTCCGAAGAAGAGATGATTCGCAGGGTCAACGACGAGCTCGTCGCCACCTGGGGCAATCTCGTCAACCGGGTGTGGGCGATGACCGGCAGGTATTTCGAAGGCATCGTGCCCCAGCCGGCGGAACTCGACGCTGACGACCAGGCCGTGCTCGACGGTGTTGATGCCACGCTGCTCGCTGCCGGTACCGAGATCGCAGAAGTCCGGCTGAAGGCAGCATTGGGGACACTCATGGCAGGCGCGCAGGACGTGAACACGTACCTCAGCACGCTGGAACCGTGGAAGACCGCCAAGGTCGACATGGAGCGCACGGGGACGACGTTGTATGTCGCTCTTCAGGGCATCGCAGGGCTTGCGGTGGGTTTGTTGCCCTACCTGCCGTTCACCTCACAGCAGGTGCTCGACGCATTCGGCGTCGCACCATCCGGCTACGCCCGGCCAGAAGTCGCCACAGGGCACCAACTTCCGCCCGTCAAGCCTTTGTTCACCAAGATGGAGCTGCCTGCTGCAGACGGAGCCTGACATGGTGAGTTGGGTGGACAGCCATTGCCATCTGCACATGGCGAGTGAGCCCCCAGAGGTTCTCCTCGACCGGGCAAAGGCCGCCAATGTCGATCTCGTGGTTTGTCCCGGTACCGACGCTGACTCATCTCGCCGGGCGATCGACATCGCCGCCGCCCACCCCGATCGGGTTGTCGCGGCCGCCGGACTGCACCCACATGACTCGGCCAAATGGTCGGCCGAAGTCGACGCCATCCACGAGGCTGCCAAAACTGCCGACGCCGTGGGGGAGTGCGGCCTCGACTATTACCGAGACCTCTCGCCTCGTGATGCGCAGCGCGTGGCATTTCGGGCCCAACTGGAACTCGCCGCGGATCTCGGCAAGCCCGTCATCGTGCACTGTCGAGATGCCTTCGCCGACGTCTACGAAGACCTGGCGAACATCGAGCTCGGGGATCGGGTGGTCTTGCACTGTTGGACCGGCGGGCCGAAGTGGACCAAGCGGTTCAGGGAGCTCGGCGTGGTGTTTTCCTTTGCAGGGCCGGTCACGTTCCCAAACGGTGGCACCGTGAGACTCGGGGCGGAGCAGGCGCCCCCGGAACGAACGATGGTCGAAACGGACACTCCGTATCTGACGCCGCCGCCTCATCGGGGACTAGAGAACGAACCGCGGTTCGTGCCACTTGTTGGTGTTGCGCTTGGCGAGGTTTGGGGCATCGACGTCGATGAAGTGGCTGCACTCACCACGGCAACAGCCCGCAAGGTGTTCGGCCGATGACGCGCCAAGGACCTGCAGAAATCCGTCGGTTGCTCGACGACTATGGCCTCGAACCTTCGAAAGCTCTGGGCCAGAACTTTCTCGCCGATCCGAACATCGTGGAGCGCATCGTTCGGACTGCCGAGATCACAGAGGGCGACAACGTGCTCGAAGTCGGACCCGGAACCGGAACGCTCACTCACCAGCTCATCGAAACCGGCGCCAATGTCGTGGCGGTCGAGTTCGATCGTGGCCTGGCGCGGATGGTGAGCGACCTGTTCGGCGATCGGGCGACCGTCATTCAAGAGGACATCATGAAGGTGGATCTCGACGAGCTACTGGGTGAGCGTCGGTGGACCCTCGTTGCGAATCTCCCGTACAACGTCGGCACGTCGCTCGTTCTCGACGTGTTGCGGCACCATCGCCAGGTCGAGCGTCTGGTCGTGATGGTGCAACGCGAGGTCGCCGAGCGCCTGTGCGCGTCGCCTGGATCCAAGGTCTACGGCCTGCCCTCGGTCGTCGCCGGCCTCCACGCGACAAGCTCGATTGCGTTCTTCGTTCCGCCGCAAGTCTTCATTCCGGTCCCTGATGTACAGAGCGCCGTGGTGGACATCAAACGGATCAACAACGTCGATCCTGCCGCCGACCGAGCGGTGCGGCTGGCTGAATCGGCATTTCAACAGCGCCGCAAGATGATTCGTCGGTCGTTGTCGTCTGCGAGCGATGACCCATCCGCTTGGATCGCTGCCGCGGGACTCGACCCGACTTCTCGTGCCGAACGGCTGTCGCCGGCGGACTATCTCGAGCTCGCGAGAGCGCTCCCCGAATGATCCACGCAACCGCTTTTGCCAAGCTCAACATCGGGCTCAGAGTTGGTGGGCGGCGAGCCGACGGGTTTCACCCGATCCATGGCATCTTTCAGTCGATCGGTTGGGCGGACCAGCTGGCGATCGGGGCGGCTGAGCAGGATCAGGTCGACAGCGCGCATGGCGAGCTCGTCTCCGGAGAACGCAACCTCGGGTGGCGTGCGTTGTTGGCTGCACGGGAAGCGAGCGGGGCGAACCAACCCCTGTCGATGGTTCTGGACAAGCAGATCCCGGTTGCGGCAGGCCTTGGAGGGGGGAGCGCCGATGCAGCAGCTGCGCTCGGAGTTGGAGCCCGAATGTTCGGCCTCGACGCGGCCACGACGCTGCGGCTGGCGACCGAACTCGGCTCCGATGTTCCCTTTTGTCTGCGAGGCGGCACCGCCCTCGTCTCGGGACGCGGAGAAGTGGTCGACTCTCAAGACCCACTGAGCGACTTCGCCTTGGCGATGGTCGTCCCGCCGATCGAGCTGTCGACACCAACGGTCTTTGCCGAGTGGGATCGCCTCGGGGGTCCGACGGCGCCGTCCACGGCAGATCGTGCGCTTCCACCTTCGCTTCGCAGTCACGGCCCCGTGGCGAACGATCTCGAACCGGCGGCGACGGCACTCGCTCCAGCCGTCGCGGATTGGCAGGATCAGCTTCGGCACGCCTGGGGTCGACCGGTGTTGCTGTCGGGGAGTGGCCCGACGCTCTACGCCTTCTTCGTCGATCTCGATGAAGCCGCCTCCGCACTGTCGGGAGTTCCGAGCGGCGCACGAGACGTCAGAGCGGCGGCACCCGTCCGCCATGGCTGGGTCTGGTCCGACGGTGGCGAAGTGAGGGCACCCGACGGCTCCGTCTTGCATGACTGGCCCGGCGACTTGTCGCCGGCTTCGTGATCGAAGGCGAATCGGCCAAGTCTCGTTTGGGTAAACTGCGGTCCCGCCCACTTTTGGGGGGTGGTGTAATTGGCAGCACTAGGGGTTTTGGTCCCCTCAGTCCGGGTTCGAGTCCTGGCCCCCCAGCCACGTCGACATGAGGAGCGCGTCACAAGCATGAGGTCCACCGTATGACCGTGAAGGCCGTGGTCCTCGCAGCCGGCAAAGGCACCCGGATGAAGTCAGAGCTACCCAAGGTACTCCATGAGGTAGCGGGTAGATCGATGGTCAACTGGGTGCTCGCAGCGCTCAAAGGCGCAGGCGTCGATGAGACCACCGTGGTGATCGGGCACGGCGCCGATGCCGTGGTGACGCAACTCCCGCCGGGCGCCACGACCGCAATTCAGGCGGAACAGCTCGGTACGGCGCACGCTACCAAGATCGGCCTGGCCGAGATGACGCTGTCCGCAGACGACGTCGTGATCGTCCTTCCTGGCGACATGCCGCTCATCCGCAGCGAGACCCTTGCGGCTCTGCTTTCGGTACACACCACCAGTGGGGCCGTTGCGACGCTGCTGTCGTCCATCGTCGACGATCCGACCGGCTATGGCCGCATTCTGCGCGACGACGGTGGCGCGGTGACCGGCGTCGTCGAGCACAAGGATGCGTCCGGCGCTCAGCGCGCAATCCAAGAAGTAGCGACCGGCGTGTACGCCTTCTCCGCCGGCGTGCTGCGCATGCGTCTCGAGCAAGTGACCAACGACAACGCTCAGGGTGAGTACTACCTCCCAGATGTGATCGGTTTGCTGGCAGCGGCCGGTCAGCCGATGGCTGCGGTTCAGGCTGATCCGTACGAGGGACTTGGAGTCAACTCGCACGAGCAGCTCGCAGGTATAGCTCGCCTGGCACGAAGTCGGATCAACGCTCATTGGATGTCAGAGGGCGTCTGGATGCTGGACCCCGATCGGGT
>JABDJC010000157.1 GCA_013003395.1 Acidimicrobiia bacterium | reverse complement strand
GGTTGGCCAGCAGAGCCTCGGCCGTGTCATCGAGCACGACCTTGCCGGTCTGGAGCACCCAGCCACGGTCGGCGAGCGAGAGCGCCATGTTTGCGTTCTGCTCCACCATGAAGATGGCGATACCTTCCTCGTGGATTTGCTGGATCAGTTCGAAGTTGGTTTGCACGAGCGCCGGCGCAAGACCCATCGACGGTTCGTCCATTAGAAGCACTCGCGGTCGGGCCATCAATGCCCGTCCCATCGCAACCATCTGCTGCTCACCACCCGACAACGTGCCGGACTTCTGATTGAGCCTCTCCTTCACGCGAGGAAACATGGAATAGATCTGCTCGAGGTCCTCTTGAATACCGGCTTTGTCGTTGCGAAGGTACGCGCCGAGCTGCAGATTCTCGAGCACAGACAGGCGCTTGAACAGGCGGCGATTCTCGGGAACCATCGTGATCCCCCGCTCCACCCGATACGACGTCGGCTTGTCGTTGACGACCTCGCCGTCGAGCACGACTTCGCCCGTGGTTGGCGTGACCATGCCGAGCAAGGTCTTGAGTGTGGTCGACTTACCGGAGGCGTTGCCGCCGAGAAGACACACCATCTCGCCTGGATAGATGGCGAGGTTCACGTCCTTCAGAATGTGGACCGCCCCGTAGTGGGTGTTGACATTGCGGAACTCGAGAATCGGCGTGGCGTCGCTGTTCCGAGCTGACGTGTCGGTCATGTGGTCTTCTTCTCCAGCGGCCGGCCGAGGTACGCCTCGATCACGTCGGGATTACTCGAGACTTCTTCGAACGAACCTTGCGCCAGCGTCTCGCCGTGGTCGAGGCACACGACCCGATCGGACACGTCGCGCACGACGTTCATGTCGTGTTCGATCATGACGATGGTGAATCCCCATTCGCTGCGGAGTTTGCCGATCAGACCGGTGAGCTCCGCCGACTCCATCGGATTCATTCCGGCGACAGGTTCGTCGAGTAGCAGCAGTCGCGACTTTGTCGCCATCGCCCGAGCGATCTCGAGGCGGCGACGGTTCGCATAACTCAGCACCGACGCCGGCTGTTCGAGCCGGTAGCCGATGAGGCGCGTGCCGAAGAATCCGAGCACCTTTTCGGCGTGTTCACGAATCTCGCGTTCTTCCTGTCGGAACGCCCGGGTGTTGAACAACGATCCCCACACGCCCTGCTTCGTACGGCAGTGTTGGGCCACCATGACGTTTTCGGCGATGGTCATGTTTGCGAACAGCCGAACATTCTGGAATGTACGGGCAATGCCTCGTGCGGTCACCTGATTCGGGTCGAGTCCGAGAAGCGACTTGCCCTCGAACAGAATCTCTCCCGAGGTTGGAGCGACCATGCCGCTGATCATGTTGAAGAAGGTCGTCTTGCCGGCGCCGTTCGGGCCGATGACGCCGACAATCTCACCCTCATCAACGTGAAAGTCAAGATCGCGAAGGGCGTGCAGCCCACCAAACGTGACGCTGAGCTTGTTGATGTCGAGAATCCGTTCGCTCATGCGGGTGCCACCTCCGTGCCACCATCCGGATCGACGCCATCGCCGGGTGTTCCGTCGTCGTGATCGACCTCACCCTTCAGCCAGGCGTCCTGGAGGAATTCCTCCTGATGCAGCTCTCGGCTGCGACGGACGTTGGGTACAAGTCCCTCGGGCCTCTGCAACATCATCCAGATGAGCAATGCGCCGTAGATGAGCAGTTTGTATTCGGAGAACTCGGTCAGCAGACCCGGCTGACGTGGCCCGCCGAGGATGCCGATCAGGACGACTGCACCGACGATCACGCCGAGGATGTTGCCCATGCCACCAACGATGACCACGACGAGAATAATGATGGAGATCAGGATGAGAAAGCTGCTCGGGAAGATCGACCCGACCTTCGCGGAGAAGATTGCGCCGGCGAAGGATGCGAGTACAGCGCCGACAACGAACGCCATGAGCTTGGCGTTGACCGTGTTGATACCCATCGCCTCGGCGACGGACTCGTCTTCGCGGATGGCCATCCAGGCACGACCGAGGCGGCTCCGTTCCAGTCTCCATGAGGCGTAGATGGCGATGGCGGCGAACACCAGCACCAGGTAGAAGACGGATCGTGGGCTGACACCACTGACCTCACCGATGAAACCGAACTCGGCCGCCGGGATGTTGATAATTCCCTGCGCACCACCGAAGAACCCGTTCAGCCAGTCGGAGAGGAACAGGATGCGAATGATCTCACCAAAGCCCAGCGTGACGATCGCCAGATAGTCGCCGCGCATTCTGATGACTGGCGCGCCGATGAACAGACCGACCATCGCCGCGATGACGATGGTGATGAGGAGTGCCACGATCCACGGAGTGTGTGGCAGCCAGTCGGGCCAGCTCTCCCCTGGTCGGGCTGCCGTGAGCACGGCGGTCGTGTATCCGCCGACCGCGAAGAACGCGACGTAGCCAAGATCGAGGATGCCGGCCAGACCAACGACGATGTTGAGACCCAGGGCCAGCAGCAGGAAGATCCCGACGTTGGCGAGAAGCTCGTTGATGATCTTGCCGGTGAAGAACGGCAAGACGATGAGCAGAACCGTGGTGATGGCGAGCATGATCGCCGTCTGACGCGTGCGCTCGGGGCCGGTTTTGGCGGCGTAATCGTCCCGAGCGGCCTTAATGCGACCACGGCCGGTAAGCGAGAGTCCGCCGGACACCACCGCAATCACAATCGCACCCTGGCGGGTCAGCCCGCCGGTCTTGGCATAGAGCAGGTCGATGAGCGGATCGATGGCTCCGAACAGGTCGTCGATGACGGCTTGGAAGATCGACATACTCAGCACACTCACGAGCACGACGATGATGGCGCGCCGAATTCTCGGTGCGAGCAGTCGGAGCGATGCGCCAGCCACCCCCAGGACTGCGCTGAGCAACAGCCAAACGAATATTCCGAACGCATTGCTGCGGCCAAACGTGAGGAGACTCAGAAGGTCCGGGCTCCAATTGACCAGTGGGTCGCGGATGTCGAAGTTGTTGATGAGAACGAGGAGGATGGCCGTCGCCAGGCCACTGAGGAGCCCGACGGCCGCGCCTGCAACCACGTCGCGGGGACCTCGTTTGGTTGCGGCCATACCCTCGAGCACAACTTCGTTTCCGACGAGCCAACCGAAGATGACCGGAATCACCACGAGTGCCAGGTATCCGAGCGAGAGATCCGGATCGATGATCGCACGGGAGTCGAGGTCGACCGGCATTCCAGAGAGCGACACAAACCACATCGCGAGCGCTGCCAGCGCCCCCATACGGCCGACGCGGTTCCAATCGAGATCGAAGGCGCCGCGATCGACCAACTCGTTCGATCCGTCCTCGGTCATGTCGTTGCTGATCAGATCGCTCATGCTCGATCGTCCGCCGAGAGCTTTTCACCGAAGAGTCCGGTCGGTTTCACCAGCAACACGAGAATCAGGAGCGTGAACGCAACTGCGTCACGCAACTGCGAGGCTCCGTTGATCCCCAGAGGTTCGAGCAGGACGAGTGGCGCCAGCGCCTCGGCGCTGCCGAGCGAAACGCCACCGGCCATGGCGCCACCAAGGTTGCCCACGCCACCCACAACTGCTGCGGTGAAGGCTTTGATGCCGGGAAGGAAGCCGGTGGTCGCCGTCACCGAACGGAACAACAGGCCCCAAAGGATTCCCGCGATGCCGGCCATGGCGCCACCAACGGCGAAGGTGGTCACGATCGTCTTGTTGACGTCGATCCCCATGAGCGACGCAATCTCGCGGTCCTCGGCTACGGCGCGCATGGCCTTGCCGGTCTTGGTTCGCTCGACGAACCACCACAGACCTGCCATCGACAGCGCGGCCACGATGAGAACGGCGATCTTCGTACCTTCGATATCGAACGACAGAATCGAATACTGATCCGTCATCCAATCGGGTGGCCGGGGGTAACTCTTGGAGCCCGGATCGAAGAGCACGATCACCGTGTTCTGGATGAAGAAGGAAACACCGATCGAGGTAATGAGCGGGATGAGGCGCGGCGATCCCCGCAAGGGCCGGTACGCGACCCGCTCCATGATCACGGCAGCTGAGGTCGACACGACGAGTGCAACGAGAACAGCGATCAACACGGATGGGATGAAGGCGTTGCCCTCCCAATAGCCGGCCTGGTCCAGCTTGGTGCTCGTGATGAACCCCGAGAACGCGCCGAGCATGAAAACCTCGCCATGCGCGAAGTTGATGAACCCGAGAACGCCGTAGACCATCGAATACCCAAGGGCGATCAGGCCGTACATCGCGCCCTGACTGAGGCCGGTGACGAACAAACCCTTCACCTGATCGGACTTCAGGCCCGTCGCGTCCGGGTTGATCTGACGGGCCAGAGGGTTGTTCGAGTCGAATTGCTGCCAAACAAACGCGAAGAACCCAAAGATGATGACGCTGAAGAGGACCACGCGCATCAACAACAGAAACCAGTCGACTCCTGTGCGAGGTGCTGCTTTGGCGCGAACGGCAGACGTCAACGCTTCTTCACCTTCACGAACACCCTCCAACCGGGAACAAAACGAAGTGACCCCGCCCAAGAATGGGCGGGGTCACCTACGCAAATCAAATTGAGACGGAATTCATCCGCCCTGGCGTTAGCCGCCTACGTACTCGAAGAGGACTTCGAGATCACCCGGACCCGGGTTGAGAGACGGGTCGGGGTTCTGGGCGATCGTGATCTTCTGCGAACCACAGTCACCGTACTGGTCGCAATTGATCGTGCCGATCAGACCGGAGTAGCCCTCGACGCTGTACAGGTATTCACGAATACCGGCACGGTCGATGACCAGGTCGTCGCCATCAACCGTCGACGCAGCGTCGATGGCATCAAGCAACAGCGTCGTGGCGTCATAGCTATGACCCCAGAACGGCGCGCTTGGTGCTTCACCGTTGGCCGCCTCGTACTCCGCAAGAACCTCGGCTGCGGTCTTGCCCGTGCTCTCGTTCTTGTTTTCGCCGAAGCGGGTGTCCGGACCAGAGAAGTGGATGTCCTTGCTCTGCTCGAGCGCAAGGAAGTCCGAGTTGAGGCTGGCGTCGGCGGAAAGCAGTGTTGCGCCCTCCATGCCCGAAACCGTACGAACCTGCTCGAAGAGGAAGTCGCTCTCCGGCTGGAACAGCGGTGCAAACAGACCCTCAGGGGAACCGGCGGCGATTTCCGTCAGGACGGGAACCATGTCGGTGTCACCCTTGGCGATGGCCGTGATTGCGGTGAACGTGCCGCCGAGCTCCTCGAAGGAGTCGCCGAACGCCTGCGAGAGGCCGAACGTGTAGGGGTCGCCGTCGTGGATGGCGGCTGCGCTACGAAGACCGAGGACGTTGTAGGCGTAGTCCGCCATTGCCTGTCCCTGGAAGATGTCGTTGTGCGCGGTGCGGTAGTAACCCGGCTGGAAGTTCTCGGCCTGGGTACCTGCGGTATCCGACGTGAGCGTCGGCGAGGTGTTCGAGCCCGAGATCATCACGAGGCCGTTGTCGCTGATCAGCGGCGAAGCAGCAGCTGCTGCGCCGGAACAGGATGTTCCGATGACACCGACGATTTGTTCGTCCGCAACGATCTGCTGAGCAGCAGCCTGACCACCATCGGCGGAGCAAAGGTCGTCAAGACCCGCACCACTGGTGACGGAGAAGCCCTTGATGTCGCCGTAATCGGCAACGGCTTGCTCGATGCCTCGCTGGTTGGGAACGCCAAGGAAGGCGACCTCACCGGTAATGGCGTTGAGCGACCGGATCTGCACCTCAGCGCCGGATTCGACGGTGACGGTGCCGAGCGAACCGTCGCCCGCGCTATCTGAATCTGATCCACAAGCTGCTGCCACAAGACTGAGCGACGAGAGCATTGCGAGGATCATGAAGAGTTTCTTCATGTGTGTTCCCCTCCCAGGGTTTGCAGTAGGAAAACAGTACCTACCGGCTTCAACCGAGTAACGATAGCAGCGCCAGGTCGAGCGCCACCGTCAGGGCTGGCTTTGGTAGGTTCGGCGGCCATGAGCACAGAGTTCGACGTAGCGGTCATCGGCGGAGGGATTGCGGGCGCTTCCGCGGCGGCCGAGTTGTCGCGCACCCATTCGGTGGTCCTGCTGGAGCAGGAAAACGAGCTCGCCTTCCATACAACTTCCCGCTCGGCCGCGATCTACATCGAAAACGAAGGCGGTCGCGTCTTTCATCGTGTGAGCACGGCGTCCCGACCATTCTTCGAAGCGGAGCACCCTGAGTTGGACGCCCCGCTGCTCGACCCGTTGCCCGTACTCAAGGTGGGCGATGATTCACTCGCCGAGGAGTTCCGGCAGGAGGCCGCAGACGCAGGAGAAGTCACCAGCTCGATTCGCATCATCGAAGGATCGGAACTCCTGAAGCTATGCCCTGTGCTGCGACCCGAGGTGGTGACGATCGGCATGTTGGAACCAACCGCGGCCTCCATCGACGTCATGGCGCTCCATCAGCTCTTCATCCGGCGAGCAACAGCCAACGGCTCGGACATACGCCGAGCAGCTCGCGTCGTCGCAATGGGTCGCCAAGGGTCACACTGGTCGGTCTCGACCGAAGCCGGTGACGTCACGGCGACCACGGTCGTGAATGCCGCGGGCGCCTGGGGTGATGTGGTGGCGACAATGGCCGGCGCCCAGCCGATCGGGCTTACACCAATGCGCCGCACCGCCTTCACCGCGCCGATCGCCCAGGATCCGGCGGCGTGGCCGTTCATCTACTCTGCGATCGAGGACACCCACTGTTACTTCAAACCCGAAGCCGGCCAACAGCTGCTGTGTTCGCTTTCGGACGAAACCCCATCCGATCCCTGCGATGCCTGCGCCGAGGAAATCGACGTGGCGCAGGCCATCGACCACATCAACACGATCTCGACACTCGATCTTCGCTCGGTGAAGACCACGTGGGCGGGGCTTCGCACCTTCGCTCCGGACCGAAACCCGGTGTTCGGCTGGGACGACACGGTCGACGGATTCCTGTGGATGGTGGGTCAGGG
>JABDJC010000153.1 GCA_013003395.1 Acidimicrobiia bacterium | reverse complement strand
GTGCCAGTGCCTGGCAAACCGTTGGAATCCACCTGGCGCAGTCGGTGGCGATAGCTGCGCTCGCCGCTTTGGCGGCACCAACAGTTGCTCGTTTCCTGGTTGGGCTGACCGGTCGAATACCCCCGCTCTCTGATCTCACCGGTGGAGAGCCGCTGCAGGTTGCGCAGACGCGGTCGTTGACTCCGTTTGTCGTGGCCGGGGCAATCATCACCTTCATCACGATGGGGTTGGCGATCCTGCCCGTTGCCCGGCGCAGCGTGTTGGAGTTGCGGGCACTGGCGGCGCGGCCGAGTCGGATCTCGATATGGCAGCGGTACTACCTGGACCTGTTCGCCATCGTGCTTTCGGCCATCATCCTCTTCCAGCTCGGTCAGGCCGGCTTCGTTACGCGCGAAGAGGGTGAGGCGCAAGTCAACGGTCTTGCCGTGATCGCCCCTGCGCTGTTCCTGTTCGCTGGTGCGCTACTGCTGTTGCGGGTGTTGCCGTTCCTGCTTCGGTTTGTCGGATGGGTGATGACGAAATTCCGCAGCCTCGCGCTCTCGCTTCCTGGTTGGCACCTGGGGCGGAATCCGATTCCCTACGGACGTTTGGCGCTGCTGGTGTGGCTGACGACCGGCTTTGGTGCTTTCGCGCTGACGTACGCGTTTACGCTCGAGGGGTCGTTCGAAGATCGTGCCGAGTTCGCCGCCGGCGCCGACGTGCGTCTCGTGGGAGACCGGATCGGCTACATCGATCCTCCGGACGACATATCCACTGCTGCTGTCTACCGGTCAAACGGAGCTCCACGTTTGTCGGATCGTCGTGCAGAACTCCTTGCGGTCCGGCCGGAGGCGTTTGCCGAGGTCGTGACGTGGCGAGAGGACTTTGGCGCCCCGACCGCTCAGGAGGCGTTCGCCCCACTCAGACCCGACGGAGCGCCCGACCTCGGCATCGAACTCCCGGCGGATGCTTCCGCGATCGCGGTGGACGCCATCATCGTTGGACCAGACTGGGAGGAGGTGGCTTCTCGATCGGTGAACCGGCAAGTGCCGAAACTTCGCGTGCTCGCCCGCGTGTTCGATGTCAATGGCAGGCCGTGGACGCTGGCGGGTGACGCAGACGTGAGCGACACGGCCTGGGTCACGTCGGTGATGACCCTGAGCGCCGCCTCCGCTCTCGACGACGGTGTGAGCGGAGCCATTCCTGGTCCCGTCGTTCTCGCTGCCGTCTGGTTTGAGGATCCAGACGCCATCGGCAACGCCCGCCTCGGCACCTCGAGAGTGTTGGTGGACGACTGGCGATACGAGACCCCTGCCGGCACGACCGTCATCGACGATGCCGTCGCGGGCGAGTTCGCCAGCAACGGTGGCTTGGGAGTCCGACCGGAGGACGGCGCGTACGCCACAGACGTCTTCTACTCGTCGATCCCTGAAGGCGAAACTGCTCCATCCGCTGCAGAGATCCAGCAGAGCCCGCTGTTCCGCGATGGGGAGGTCACCTTGTGGTCGCTTCCTGCACGCACGCAATTCGGCGACGTGCCGCACCTTGCTCGCTCGCCCGTGCCTTTGAACGTGTTACTCGACCGTGAGGCTGCCGGAATAGCCGGCCTCGCCGTCGGAGACGATGCCGTGTTCGGCGTCGGTACCGGTCAGATACCTGGCACCTTGACGGGTTTCGTCGAACTCGTGCCCACGATGGTCGATCGTCGGACACAGGGCGTGATGATCATCGATCTCGACGCGCTGAATCACTGGTTGAACACCACGCCAACCTGGAGTCTCACCGGCCGCTTGGCGCGTCCCGAGAGCCCGGACGAGTTGTGGGCCGCAGCTCCCACCGACCCAGACGGGATCGGCCGTCGGCTGGTCGCAGTGTCTGGTGACGAAGACGTCGAAGTCATCACCATCGTCGGGCAGAACGCGGACTTCTCCAGTCGACCTGTGCAGGTCGGGTTGGTTGCGATCCTTTTCGTCGGCGCGTTCACCGGCATCGTGTTGACGTTGGCCGGCGTCACCGGATACGTGCTGCTTGCCGTGTCCAGGCGCGCACGCGAGATGGGCGTCCTACGTGCGCTCGGCTTCGGGAGGGGAGGCGTCGCTGCCACCTTCGCAGTCGAACAGTTGGCGGTGATGGGATTGGGCGCGATCGTCGGCGTCGCTGCCGGCGTCGGATTGATGTGGGTGATGATTCCATTCCTCCAACTCGGCGAGACGGCGGCTGACATCGTTCCGTCGGTGCTGGTGGACATTCGTCCGAGCGCGCTCGGGTTGTACGTGGCTGCGGTCGGCGCCCTGCTGATCCTGTCGGTGATTTGGGCTACACGACGCGTCAGCGTTCGTCGCATGAGCGAGGTCCTGCGGGAGGTGGAGCGCTGATGGCTGTCATCGAATGCCAGAACCTCATCAAGATCCACAAACAGGGAACCCTCGAAGTGGTGGCGCTCCAAGGACTGGACTTCGCGATGTCCGAGGGCGAGTTCGTCGCGGTGGTCGGCAAGTCGGGAGCGGGGAAATCGACGCTCCTGAAGATTCTGGCCGGCATGGAAAAGCCTTCGGCGGGAGCCGTGGCTGTCGCGGGGCTGGACCTCACCGACGTGAGTTCTCGTGAACTTGTGCAGCATTACCGCAGCGACATCGGGTTCCTCTGGCAGGACTTCACCCGCAACCTGTTGCCGTACCTCAATGCGGTGAAGAACGTCGAGGTGCCGATGCTGCTGGCCGGCGTTGGCCGCAAAGCGCGACGCACCAGAGCACTTGCGCTGCTTGACGCCGTTGGCCTCCGTTCCCAAGCGTTTGCGAACGTGGGAACGATGTCTGGAGGCGAACAGCAACGACTTGCCATGTGTGTTGCGCTGGCCATGGCGCCGACGTTGCTCCTCGCCGACGAACCGACCGGCGAACTCGACACCGTCACTTCGATCGAGATATATGAACTGCTTCGCAGGCTCTGCGCCGAGGCGGGTCTCAGCGTTCTCGTGGTCACGCACGATGTTGCGCTTGCACAGCGCGCAGATCGGGTAGTGCGCCTCGCTGACGGGCGGATGCTCACAGAGCGAAAACTCGGACGAACCGTCGATTCGCTCGCGGTCGACTCAGCCGGCTCGGTGCGCATTCCCTATGAGCTGTTGATTCAGACCGGCATCACCGACCGAGTCACCGCCGAAGTGGTCGAAGATGGCCTGTTGCTGCGGCCCGAGGAGGATTCCGATGGCGCTTGAGTTGCGAGGCGTCGAGAAGCGTTACCCGCACGGCGCGGTCGGGGCTGCTGGTGTCGACCTCGTCGTTGAGCCCGGCCAGTTCGTGGCGCTGTTCGGGTCGTCCGGTTCGGGAAAGACCACAATTCTCCACATCGCAGGATTGCTGTTGCCGCCGGACGAGGGGGAAGTCCTGATCGACGAGGAGCGCGTTGACGGCCGCGGCGAGGGACCAACCGCGGCGGTACGGCGCTCCAAGCTGGGCTTCGTCTTCCAATCGCCCGGTCTGCTGCCATTGCTTTCGGCCGAAGAGAATGTCGACGTCTCGCTTCGCCTGCTTGGCGTCGGAGGGCGTTCCAATCGAGATCGCGTTCATGCGGCACTGAATGCGGTCGAGATGGGTGGGAGGATGAGCCACCGTCCCGACGAGTTGTCAGGAGGTGAGCAGCAACGAGTAGCGATCGCGCGAGCTCTTGTGCACGCGCCGAAGTACCTCATCGCCGATGAGCCGACGGGCGAGCTCGACACGAAAACTGGCGCGGGAATCCTCGGGCTGCTCAAGGAGCTGGCCGCAGCGGGGACTGCGGTTTTGATGGCCTCGCACGATCCGGCAGCCGTCGATTTCGTCGATCGAGCGATGTTCGTCACCGACGGACTCGTGACTCAGCCCGAAAGGGCCGATCTGAATCAATGGATACGCGAAGGTGAGGGCCCGCTGGCGATCGGGTGAGCGGTGCCGTCAGGCACTCGTGAAGTCCTGATGGATGCGACTGGGCGTCGGACCCTGTTGACCCTGATACTTGGAGCCGGCTTCTGACGACCCGTACGGATGCTCGGCCGGTGTGGACAGTTGGTAGAACGAGATCTGACCGATCTTCATCTGTGGATAGATCGCGATCGGAAGGTTCGCGACGTTCGACAGCTCGAGCGTGAGATGTCCGTTGAACCCAGGGTCCACGAATCCCGCGGTCGAGTGGATCAACAGGCCGATGCGGCCGAGGCTGCTTTTACCCTCGAGTCGGGCAACGATGTCGTCGGCGAGGCCGATCACCTCGTAGGTCGAACCGAGCACGAACTCGCCCGGGTGGAGGATGAACGGTGAGTCTGACGTTGCTTCGACTTCCGTCGTCAGGTCTTCCTGCGGCGCCTTCGGGTCGATGAGCGCGTACTTGTGGTTTTCGAACACCCGAAACACCGAGCCGACAGTGAGGTCGATGCTCGACGGCTGCACCATCGCGGCGTCGAAAGGGTCGATGACCACGCGGCCGGTGTCGACTGCTTCTCTGATGGTTCTGTCTGAAAAGATCACCGCCGGTGACTTTAGCGGCGCGATCTGAGCCGCGGCTCGCAGGGCGACGGAGGCTCGTCGGCACGGTGGAGCGGGTGAGGGGAATCGAACCCCCATTCCGAGCTTGGGAAGCTCGTGTTCTGCCATTGAACTACACCCGCAAGCGGCTCTGATCGTAGCAAACGCTCAGTTCACGAGACGAGGCTGGCGATTCCCCAAACGGTGATCAACAAGCCGACAGTCAGTAGCCACCACGCCCGAGAGGCGCGGAACACGGCGCCCTCGACTGCGGGAGCTTCTCCCTTGCGGTGCTTCCAGATGGCGAAGCCGTTGCCGAGCACCATGGCAGCACCGACGGCGAGAATGAATTGCGCCAGCAACGCGTCGAGGCCGAGTACATCAGTGATCTGTTCCACTACTGGGACGCTAGTGCCGTCGAGACCCGTGCTCGCTGGTAGCGTCGAGGCCATGGCCCGCCCCTGTCATGTGCTTCGAGTTTTCACCCGCGATGGTGTTGGGGGCAACGCGCTCGGAGTGGTCAACGACCCCGTTGGTCTCGACACCGCGAAAATGCAACAGATAGCCGCTGACCTGGGCTTTTCCGAGACGACGTTTGTCGAATGGCCACCAGGGAGTGATCCGGTGGTGAGGATCTTCACGCCTACTGCAGAGATGCCGTTTGCCGGTCACCCCATGGTCGGGACCGCCTGGGTCTTTCATCACCTCGGACCGGGCGGTGTTGATCACCTCCGATGCCAAACCGGCGCCGTCGCGATCCGCTCAGATGAGTCGTCGACGTGGATCGAGCTCGACCCGCTCGGCAAAGTGATTCCGGTACCAGACTTGGCCGACCAACTGCGGTCAGCTCGAATACCGCAACCGGCCCGATCGTGGCTCGTCGAGATGCCTCTCGAATACCTGATCCTCGATCTGGGCGACTCGGCTGCGGTCCGAGATCTCGACGTGGACTTCGACGCGTTGGATCAGTTCGGAACCTATGTGTTCGCCCGTGACGGCTCGACCGTTCATGCCAGGTTCTTCGCTCCCGGCCACGGGGTGCCGGAAGACCCTGCAACCGGGAGTGCCGCGGTTGCGCTCGCGGCTGCGCTCTCATCGTCAGGCGAAGAGAGCGGGCACCTCACGATCCTCCAAGGCGAGGAAGTGGGCAACCCCTCACAGATCGAACTCCACTGGACACCACAAAGCGTCTCGATCGGAGGCGGAGTGGTCCGTGACGAGGTTCGGCTCCTCAACGCCTAGGGAGATATTCGGCGAACCGGCGTCACCTCCCTGTTATCGCGCGTAGGTTTGACGAAGGGCGCATGGTGCGAAGGGGCGCCCAACATGCGAAAGGTGAGGGATATGCGTGTTCTCAACGCGACGCGACCGACTCGGTCGTTGTTTGCATTAGTTCTGTCGGTAGGACTGCTGGCGTCGATGACGTTGCCAGCCCAGGCCGATGGCGTGGCTGCGGAAGTGGTAGCCAGTGGATTGTTCAACCCGCGAGGTGTCGAGGTCGGACAAGGCGGGGCGATCTACGTCGCCGAGGCCGGAGTTGGCGGCGACGGTCCATGTGTCATCGGCGCCGAAGGTGAGGAATGTCTCGGGTTCACCGGAGCCATCACGAAGTTGCACAGAGGCGTCCAGACGCGGGTGATCGAGGGACTGCCCTCGATGGCCGGCGAAGGCGGGTTTGCTGCAACCGGTCCATCTGATGTGGCAGCCAAAGGGATGCGACTCCAGGCCACGATCGGCGGACCCGCGCAGCCACGTGCGGTGCAGCAGGACGTCCTCGATCCTGCAGGCGGTGGCGCTCTGGGAACGGTGATCCGGGTCGATGAAGCGGCGGGGACCTGGACGGTTTCGGCTGACATTGCAGCGTACGAGTCGGGATTCAATCCTGACGGTGGCGCCGATGACTCGAATGCCAACTCGCTCGCGATTGCCGGTCGCAGCAGCACTGTTGTTGCAGACGCCGGTGGGAACTCACTCCTCGAGGTCGGCGCCAATTCGGTCTCGACCATTGCTGTGTTCGACACCCGATTCGTCGAAGCGCCCCCGTTCCTCGGTCTGCCTCCTGGAACGCTGATTCCCATGGAGTCGGTGCCGACGTCCGTGGTGCAGGGTCCAGACGGCGCTTGGTACGTCGGTGAGCTGACCGGATTCCCATTTGAGATCGGAGCGGCACGAGTCCATCGCGTCGTCCCGGGTGAAGCACCGACGGTGTATGCGGAGGGATTCACCAACATCATGGATCTGGCGTTCGCGCCGAACGGCACCTTGTATGTGCTGGAAATCGCGCACAACTCGTTGCTCGATCCTGAGCCGGTAGGTGCGATCGTCGCGGTGGCGCCAGACGGTGCTCAGTCGCTCGTCTACGAGGGCTTGTTCTTCCCAGGCGGCATGGACTATCACCGAGGTGCGCTCTACGTGAGCAATTGCGGCATCTGCCCAGGCTTCGGAGAGCTACTCCAGATCCGAGTCTGAAGCGATCATGTCGATCCCCCTGGCCGATGGGCCGGGGGGATCGTCGCGTTCATTCGGTGGTGCTGCGCGCTGTCACGTAGTCTCGTGACATGTCCGCCCGTTCTCTCGCGCTTGTGACCGGTGTAGGTCGGTCCGTCGGGATCGGAGCCGCGTGTGCGTCCCGATTGCTCGAGGATGGATGGGACGTAGTGACGACCGGTTGGCGCCCATACGACGAGCGAATGCCATGGGGAGCGGACTCGAAACTGCTCACGATGGTCGAGGCCGACCTGACCGATCCGGCGGCACCCAGTGCACTCTTCGAGCAAGTGCAGGGCGAGCACGGTCCCGTCACAGCGCTCGTGATGGCTCATGCCGAGTCGGTCGACTCGTCGATCCTCGACACGACGGTCGAGAGCTTCGATCGCCACTTCGCGGTCAACGCCCGGGCGACCTGGCTCCTCGTGAAGGCGTTTGCCGAGCAGTTCCCGGGACCACGAGGTGCAGGTCGCATCGTGGCGATCACCAGTGATCACACCGCCTTCAACCTGCCGTACGGCGCCAGCAAAGGGGCGATGGATCGAATCGTCCTTGCGGCGGCGGTGGAGTTGGCCGCTCAAGGAATCACTTCCAACGTCATCAACCCTGGTCCCACGGAAACGGGTTGGATGGACCACGAGATTCGTGAATCAGTGGTGCGGCGAAACCTGCAGCCACGGGTCGGCACTCCCGATGATTGCTCACGGCTCGTCTCGTTTCTGTGCTCTGACGCCGGGCGTTGGATCAACGGCCAGCTTCTCCATTCAGACGGCGGCCGTCTTTGATCAGCCGCAAGGCCTTACCGAATGGCGTGCGTCACCGTACGATGCGGATGTGCAAACGAACCAGATCCTCGCCGACGCATTCGAGCGGATCCGCCAGGGGAGTCACCGTGCAGTGGATGGCCTGGATGGAGAGGCTTTGGCGTACCGGCCGGATCAAGATGCAAACTCGATTGGGTGGCTTGTGTGGCACTTGACGCGTGTCCAGGACCATCACATCTCGGAACTCGCAGGTCGCGACCAGACCTGGATCGTCGATGACTGGGCGCCGCGGTTTGGCCTCGATCCAAGTCCAGAGGACGTGGGTTACGGTCACACGTCATTGCAGGTTGCCGCCATACGGCCGGCTGGTGCAGACGTCCTGATCGAGTATCACGACGCAACCTACGAGCGCACACTCGAGTACACAGCGAACGTCCTGCCCGAACATCTGGACCGGATCGTCGACGACAGGTGGGACCCGCCGGTGTCGGCCGGTGTCCGGTTGGTCAGCGTGATCAACGATTGCCTCCAGCACGTCGGCCAAGCCCACTACGTCCGTGGTCTGTACGAACGGCTGGGCTGACGGGCGTCGGCCGTGATTTGTGTTGGGGTCAGCCCTCGAACTTGAACGAGACGGCGAGCTTGACGCGGTACGTCTCGACCTTGCCGTCATCACCGATCGTGAGATCGAATTCTTTTGCCTCCGCCACGCGCAGGTCGCGCAACGACGTAGACGCTCTGGCGATGGCTGCTGCCGCAGCCGCTTCCCATGACTCGGGGCTCGTTCCCACGATGTCGATGACCTTGTACACGGACATGTCGACTCCTCTCAGGTGTCACAGCCGACACTAGATGGGCAGGCCTTTTGTCGCTCGATGAGCCAGCGAGCCGGGCTGCGCTCGTGTTCGACTGAACAGGCCTCAACCAGTTTGGTAGCTCCACAGCTGGGCCTGGACCCGTTCGGTCACAGCGCCTGAGCCGCCGAGAAGGACGATCTCCGTCGGCCCGAGTCGCGCCAACTCCGTAGCCGTCGCTGCGGGAATGCTGTCCGGTTGGACCAACAAGACCGGTCCGGCGGCCATCGTCAGCGGGGCCGCAGCCAACGCATCTGGGAAGTCGGCTCCGGTTCCGATGTACACCGTTGCGATTCCAGGAGAAAACTCGGACGCCGAGATAGCGGCTGCGGTCGCATACCGATCGGCACCGAACAGCCGAGTCACCGGCGCCCAACCTTCTTCGAGTATTTCCACGACGTCATCGGTGACGACCCCAGATCCTCCGAGTACGACGATCGACGTTGGATTCAGTCGGTCGAGTTCCGCCGCGGTCGCTGTTGGAACGCTGTCAGCCGCCACCAACAGCACGGGTGCATCATTGGCGGCTGCGACGGGTCCGGCGGTCAATGCGTCGGGGAAGTCCGAACCCGTAGCCACATAGACCAAAGGCGTGTTCGCCGGGAACATTGCCGCCGACACTGCCGCAGCTGTCCCATAGCGATCTGCGCCTGCAAGCCGGGTGACTACTGGCGCGTAGTCGTCCAAGGCCGCTTCGGTGGCGGCACTCACGGCACCCGTCCCCCCGAGAATCACAATGCGGTCAGGGTCGAGCCGCGACAGTTCCGCTGCTGTCTCAGTCGGAATGCCGCTGGATGCGACGAGCAGAATCGGTGAATTCGAAGCCGTTGCCACCGAAGCCGCAGCAAGAGCGTCCGGATGGTTTTCCCCAGTGGCGATGTACACGTCGCTTGCACCCGCGGGAAAGGCCGCGGCTGATATCTCGGCAGCCGTGCCGTACCGCGTCGAACCCGCAATCCTGTCGACGCCGGCCGACAGCCGATGGATCGCGCCGGCAGAGGTGAGCACGTAGAGCTCGTCATGGCCGTCCGTACCGAAGGACGTCACGTTGCCGACGATGCCGAACTCGGCGGTCCAATCCTTTGCGCCTCCGCCGGCCAAGCCGACGAAGCTCCGTATCCATCCACTGCAGAAGTCCGAGTAGAAATACGTACCGTCGAGTGCTGCGACTTCGGAGCCTCGATAGACGTAGCCGCCGGTGACGGAACAGCCTTCCCCGTGACCGTATTCGGCAGCAGGCAGATTCAGGCCGGCCGTGGAACAACCAACCGACGGCGAATAGCAGTGGTTGCCCTCCATGACGTTCCACCCGTGATTGACCCCCGCTACGCCGGCAGCACTTGTGGTGATCTCTTCCCAGGCGTTCTGGCCCACGTCCCCGATGTAGAGATCTCCCGTCGCCGAATCGAACGAGAACCGCCACGGATTACGCAGGCCGTACGCCCAAACCTCGTTGCTGAATGGATTGTCGGCCGGAATGACGTACGGCCCAGTCGTATCGATGTTGATGCGCAGAATCGCTCCGAGCAGCGTGTCGGTGCGCTGACCGTTCCCGAACGGGTCGCCACCGCCGCCTCCGTCGCCCAAGCCAACGTAGAGGAGTCGATCGGGGCCAAACGCAATCATCCCACCGTTGTGGTTGGTTGCCGGCTGGTCGACGGTCAACACGACCTTGGCCGTGCTCGCATCCGCCACGTTTGGATCGCTCGACACCTTGTACTCGACCACACGACTGTCGCCTGCCAGGTCCGTGTAGCTGACATAGAACTTGCCGTTGACGGCGTAGTCGGGATGGAAGGCCAGTCCCAACAGTCCTTGTTCGCTGCCGTTGCTCACCGAAGCGCTGAGGTCGAGGAAGGGGACAGGCAAAACACTTCCGTAGGCAACGATCTCAATTCGTCCCCCCTTTTCGACGATGAACAACCGATCGTCATCGGTCGGCGCCGTCAGAAGGATCGGCGTAGAGAAACCGGACTGGTGCTCGATCAGGAGAGTTTCGTCGGCGGTTACCGACGCTGGAATCGTCATCGCCATCACGACAGCGATGACAACGGTTCCAAGGCGGAGAGCAAACCTTGGATTTGGGGCGGGTGATGAAGTCATGAGTGCAAAGGATCGTAGGTTGACTGAACAGATATCCGAGAGCTCTTTACTCGTAGACTCCCAGACCGATGACTCCACGACTCAAGACCCCGAACCGTACGAAGGCGCCTGCGACGTGTTTATCAGCGGCGACTCACCCGTGATCGCGTCAGCTTCGGCTCCTGCGTCGTCGGCGAATCTCGGACCGGGATTCGACTGCGTCGCGCTCGCATTGTCGATGCGCTGCACCGTTGAGCTCGAAGCGGCTGATGACACGGTTCTGATGGTTGACGGTGAGCCGAACAGCCCAGGAACATTTCTCGAGAAGGCGGTGGCGCCAGCCGGACGACCGGTGCACATCGCGGTGAACAGTCCGATTCCCCGTGCTCGTGGACTCGGCTCGAGTGCCGCCGTGGCAACCGCAGCGGCTGCTGCAGCGTTCAGGCTCGCCGAGCACGAACCCACCAACCGCGAACTCTTCGATCTGGTCGCTGGACTCGAAGGGCACTGCGACAACGCGGCGGCTGCCGTTTACGGGGGTCTGGTCGCCGTCTTTGATGGGAACGTGCTCCGCCTGGAACTGTCGGATCGCTTGTTGCCGGTCGTTGCAGTGCCGGGCGAGAGGCTTTCAACCACCCGAGCCAGAGAGGCGCTTCCTGAGAGCATCGACCACGCCGCAGCGGCGAGATCGATTGCACGCGCCATCTTCTTGGTCGAGGGATTACGGACAGCCGACGCCAGCCGTCTTCTTGCCGCTTCGGGTGATGAAATGCACGAACTACCGCGATCCGAGCTCTCCACCGTCACAACGGAAGCGATCAGCGCGGCACGCCAGGCCGGTGCGCTGCACGCCGCGTGGAGCGGAGCCGGTCCATCGGTGATCGCATTCGCGACCGCCGAGACGGTCTCGGATGTGGTCATCGCGATGGAATCTGCCGTCGGTCCGAGCGGCTGGGCTCGACCTCTACCCGCGTCCCAGCAGGGATGGGCCTGAGCGTCGAGACTCCGGGTTTGCGCAAAGTCGACTGACCCGCGATCCTTACGCACGGCTCGGCGGCTCGCTGAGTCTATTTTCTCCGTCTTTTACGAGGTTTGCATGGGTTCGCTGGTCAAGAAGCGGCGCAAGAAGATGTCCAAGCACAAGTATCGGAAGCGCATCAAGGCGAACCGACACAAAAAGAAGTAGCTCGTCGCTCAGGTCTGGCAGCCTGCAAGAGGCTGCGTGCGCACCTTGGAGCGTGATCGACCGATCTGTCGGTGCACAGTTGCGCTCAACTGCTGAGTAGGCTCAGCGCTTCCCGACGAGACCGAGGTCCATATCCGCCCCGTACTCATCGTGATTGCAGCGGTGCTTGCCAGCGTCGCGTTCGTACAGAGCGCGAATGCGGTGGAGGTGAGCGTTCCCGTTGGTGCGTCGACTTCCTTTCCGTACTCGATAACTTCCGCGGAAGAGGGCACGGTTGCTGTGCCTCAAACGCCTGCGGGACTCGGCATCTCCGTGCAGCCTGCAACCGGTGGGCCCGGAACCTGGACGCCGACGATGACGATCGACGCGACCAATGCAACCGCCGGCACGTACTCCTTCGATCCGCTGTTGACTACGGCATCCGGCTCGACGGCACTCGAAAGGGTAACCGTCGTGGTCTTTGGAGCGCCTCCGACCACCACCACGACGACAACGGCGCCTCCACCGACGACGACGACAACGGCGCCGCCACCGACAACCACCACAACTGTGGCGCCGACTACTACGACGACGACCACCGTTGCTCCGACCACCACCACGACCGTGACGCCGACGACCACCACGACTGTGGCGCCGACTACTACAACGACCGTGACGACAACGACTGTCGCACCGACCTCGACGACACTCCGCACGACGACCACTACGACTACGTCGTCGCCGCCCACAACGACTGCACCGCCCGAGACGACAACTACGGCGGAGCCGCCGCCGTCGACGACGTCCTCCAGTGCCACATCCGGCACCGACCAAACAGGTCAGGGCACCGCGGCGGCAGCGCCACCAACGTCATCGTCCACAACTGGCTCACAGAACGGCCAGGCCGAGCAGCCAACGGAGGAGTCCGACGTCGCGGTCCTCGGGGCGACGGTGACGACATCATCTGTCGCGGCGCTTGGCGGAGATGACACGACCGGTCTTGGTCTGGCAGCGGGCGCGGTGTTCTTGTCGTTGGTTGGGCTGGTCGCTGTGGTGGCGGTGATTCGCTGGCGCTTCGTGGCTGCACGGGGCCACGTGTCCGGAGTGGCGATGCCTACCTCAGCTGAGGTCAAGCATGGATTCCGTTATCCGGACGATGCGGACTGATCGACGAATCTCAGGAAGTCGCCGAACGCGTCCTCGTACTCTGTCGGTTCAACATTCCATGACTCGCCATGACCTGCCCCCGCAACCGGTCGGTATATGACCAAATCTTCCAGGAGATTGTCGAGGGCCTCGCTGGTGGCGAGAGGGACCGTTGCGTCCTGAGTCCCGTGGAACAGCAACACGGGGACTTCGAGAGTGGACGCGCCGCGTAGATAATCCAGTTGAGCCCACCTGATGTCGAACCTGAACGCTGCAAGCTGCTTCGCGACCGTGCGAAAACCAGTTGGGATGGTGACGTCTACAAAGTCGACCGTGTCGCTCAGGTCGAGAATTGGGGCGTCGAGGACGATGCCGGTGACACGACTGGACAGCGATGACTGCTCCTGGAACGCCATGACGATTGATCCTCCCATGCCTTGACCCACGAGGACGAGCTCGGTGCCACCCGTGCCGATGATGAATCGGATGGCATCGTGGAGGTCGCGCCACTCCGTCTGACCGAATCTGTGCGCGCCTGAGGGGTCGGCCGGCCCCACGCCGTCGTTGCGATAGGTGATGACGAGCGCCGACAAGCCTGCCTCGGCGACCACGGGGAGCATCGGGAGCGCAAACTCCATGCCCGCATCCTGTCCGTGGACAAACACGACCCACCGGTTGCTCCCTGAGAGAAGCCAGGCTGGAGCCGATCCGTGCTCGGTTTCGATGTCGACGGTCCGAAACTCGAGGCCGAGGGCTGCTCGTGGATCGTCATCGAGCACGCTTCTCGTGAATGAGACCTGTGTGCCGGTGGCGGGGAGCGTGCCGCCGATCACGCGCCTCGTCACCGTGGTGGCGGTCGATTCCAAGATGTCGTGCAGCGTGGCGCGACCATCGGACCACTCGACGGCAAATGTGCCTGGACGGCTGAATTCAGGGCGGCTGCTCGACAAGGTGATGGTGCCGTTGCCGGTAGCAGTGACGGTTGCCTCGGCGGTCGTCGGCATGAGGATCTCCCCATGCAGTACGCGATCTCCGAGCTGAGTCGAATAGTCCCAGGCGCGATTCATGAAGTAGGCGCCAACCGCCAGAAATGCCACCAACAGACCGATTCGGACAATCGTTGCGCGCACGAGGCGCACCCCCCAACAAGACTCTCGTCAGGCGGTCATCTTCGCATGGTCTTCATCAAATGCGGAAGCCGAGGGCTGTTCAGGCGAGTTGGAACGATCGAGCATCGCCAGCCATATGGCGAACATGATGATTCCATTCGGATGGATGTACGGAAACTTGTCGAACACGACGAACGGTAAGAACGCTCCGAACGCCATCGCTGCTGATGGCCCCATCCGCAGCGCGCGGATTCCTATCAGCAACAGCGTGACGAGAACCACTGCTCCGGCAGGGATGCCGTCCTCTGCCGCCACGACAAGCGGAACGGTGTGGACCGCGTCGTAGTGGTCCAGGTCCGGTTCAACCTGCTCGAGGTACTGCGTGTACAGGCCCGGTCCGACACCGACCCACGGGTTGGCGGCTGCAATGTCGATGGCTTGGCGGGTCAGGACAAGTCGATTGCTGGTTATGGCATCGATGTCGGAGCCGACGCTGTCGGAAGCTCGATCGATCCAACCACCGTTCCAGATGAGGGCCGGGAGCAACGCGCCCACCGCAACCGCTGTGAGCATCGGCAGGTACAGCTTGCGGTTGTGGCTGGCTCCCCACAGGGCGAACACCGCTATTGCGGCGAGTCCGATCACGCTCATGCGGGAGTAGGTCACCCCCAGCGGGACCGCGGTGATCGCCAGTGCCGAGAGGTAGGGCCACCTAGGAGCGTCGTCTGGTCGGCCGGCCATGTAGAGGATGGTGGCGATGACCGTGAGCGTGGCGAAGCCCGCCAGAGGATACGGGTGGATCAATGTCCCTTGTGCTCCGACCGAGGTGCCGAACTGGTGGAACACGGATCGCTCTCCCAGCACCTCTAGACCGATCGGTCCTTGTTCGAGTGCTTGGAGGATGACGACCACTGTTTGTACAGCCGAGGCTGCGAGCAGGGGCAGCACCACCCGATTTCGCAGCTCGACTCTGTTGAGGCCTGCTACCTCGACGACGACGAGGCTCGCGAGCACGAGGCGAATGATCACCGACCCGCCTCGCACGGACGGGTTGAACAACCATGCAAATGCTGCAAACGCTGCCATGACGGGCAGGAGGAGGCTCGCCATTGTCGAGGGACGCCTCAATGATCTCGACTGCGCCAACACCGAGATCGCCAATGCCACCAGCGCGATGTCCATTGCCGTGAACACGACGACGCGGTTGTATCCGTCAGCCGCTCCCTCGAGTTGCGACAGAATCGCCGCAGACTCGAGCGGCGCCAGGAGTATGACAGCCGGCAACGCGAGGATCCTGACCGTCTGGAGTGGCGACCTGTTCAGAACGGTCAGCCTTGTTCTTTCAGGAATGCCTCGATCTCGTTGACCAGCGCGGCGGTGTCCGTATCGGCTGCGAGTCCGTCAGTCGGGTCGTCGTTTTGCTCGAGATTGGTGACGTACTCCGCAAGCTCGCCGGACTCTTCGAGTGCGGCTTGCACCTGCTGATCGAACTCGGCGGCCAGCTGGCTGAGCTCCGCGTCCTCGAAGTCGACAGCGAGAACGGATCCCGCTGCATGCAGCAGGGCGAGCATCGCCTTCGGATTCGGATTTGCGGCCAGGTAGTGAGGGGTACCGGCCCACAAGCTGATGGCTGCAAGCCCCGCTTCGCGGCACGCCTCGGTGATCACGCCGACGATGCCGGTCGGGCCTTCGTATTGGCTCTTCGCAACGCCATCGATCAGATTCGGATCCGTGGCGAAACCAACGATTGGGACTGGAACGGTATGGGCGACCTGCCCGATGAACGCTCCGAGCAGCAGTGCGGTGTCGACGTCTGCGTCGTGCAGAACCTGTGCAACGTGACGACTGAACGTCTTCCAGCGGAAGTTCGGTTCGTCACCCAGAACCAGTATCAAATCGCGATCTTCCGTCGGACGTGGCAACGCATAGAAGCGCGTTGTCGGCCACGTGAGCCGTCGAGTGCCGCCGTTCTCGATTTCGACGGTCGGCCGATGCTGCTGAAAGTCGAAGAATTCTTCGGGGTCGATGACCGCGAAGGGTTCGATGTCGTCGGCCTGCTCGATGAGGTAACGCACTGCGCCGCTTGCTGCATCGCAGGCGTCGTTCCATCCTTCGAAGGCAAGTACCGCGCGGGCCCTTCGAAGCGACGGTCGGGCGAACCTACGGATCGCGTCCATGCGGTCACAGTAATGGATCGTTCTCGGCTACGACGCAACAACGCGGCCCGACACCGGCCCCGTCACCGCTGGAGCGTTCTCTCCAGGAAGCTCACCGTGCGGTTCCAGGCCAGGCTGCTCGCCTCGGCATCGTGGACGTCGTCACGTGTGTCGTTGAAGAACCCGTGCTCGCAGCCGGGGTAGTAGTGGAACTTGACCTGCTTACCGGCGGCACGAATCGACTTTTCGAGTTCCCGAGCCGACTCGAGCGTGGCCCATGAGTCGTTCTCGGCATAGTGACCGAGGAATGCTGCATCGGTCTGCGAGTAGTCCGGATCCACGCTCTCCCACGGCAACGCTCCGTAGAAGGGCACCGCCGCTTTGACGGCCGCGTTCATGGTGGGCAGCCACAGGGCGAGGCCGCCGCCCATGCAGAAGCCGACCACGCCCACTCCGTCGCCGGTGGTGGCATCGAGCGAGAGGAGGTGATCCACCGCGCCGCTCATGTGGCGGGCAGCCTTCTCGAGCTCCATCGCCATCATCATTTTGCCGGCTTCGTCCGGTTCGGTCGTGGTGGCGCCGTCATAGAGATCAGGTGCAAGGGCGACGAATCCGACGGCAGCGAATCGATCTGCGATGTGCTTGATGTGGGGGACGAGACCCCACCACTCCTGAATCACGAGGACACCCGGTCCGGTCCCTGAGCGTGGTATGGCCAGATAGCCGGATGCGTTGCCGCCGTTCGACCGGTATTCGATCAGCTCACCCATATTTCACTGCCCTTGCTCGATGGTGTCGAGTCTATGCGAGGCCAGGGCCAAGCCACCGTCGCGGTGGCTCCGATCCGCGTCACATTGCGAACAAGGACTAGCAAAGTGCTAGCAACAGCTAGCATTCTCATCATGAATACCTATCCAACCGAATTGGAGGCCTGGGTGACGACCGCCAGCGGCGAGCGTCTCTTCGTCAGGCCCGTTCGAGCCGATGACGCGACGTTGCTGCGTCGCGAAGTCGATCAAGCCGATCCCGAGACGCTGTATCAGCGATTCTTCACGCCCCAGCCGCGTATCAACGACGACACCATCACCTACCTCACTGCGATCGACTACCAACGCCGGATGGCCCTCGTGGCGTTCACTGAAGATGGAGAAGCCGCTGGAATTGCCCGCTACGAGGCGCTCGAGGCGCCGAATCGAGCTGAAGTCGCGGTCACCGTCAAGCCGTCGATGCGACGGCGGGGTATCGCCCGTCTTCTACTCGAGATGGTCGTCCATCGAGCGCACGAGTCAGGGTTCGACGAACTCGAGGCGGTATGTCTGATCGAGAACGAGGCCGCAATCAACGTCGTATCGTCGCTCGGGTTCGAGTTCGGGCCGCCTGACCAGGGATTGGTCATCGCAACTCTGCCGCTCAACCCCCGTACGACCTCAGCCTCAACGAGTTCGTGACCACGCTGACGCTGGAAAACGCCATCGCTGCGGCGGCGACCATCGGGTTGAGTAGTCCCGCAATTGCCAACGGAATAGCCGCGGTGTTGTAGGCGAAAGCCCAGAACAGATTCTGCTTGATGGTGCGGAAAGTGGCCCCGGCAAGCCGAAGCGACAACTCGGCAAGACGCGGGTCGCCAGACATCAGCACAATGTCGCCGGATTCGATGGCAACATCGGTGCCTGTGCCAACAGCCATACCAAGGTCGGCCTGCGTCAGCGCCGGAGCGTCGTTGATGCCGTCACCGACGAATGCCACGACGTGGCCCGCGCGTTGGAGGCGTTGCACCTCGGCGGACTTTTCTCCTGGCAATACCTCGGCCAAGATTCGGCTGATCCCCACTTGCGCTCCGATGGCCTCGGCAGTGCGCTGATTGTCTCCTGTGATCATCACCGCATCGGTGCCGAGATCTCGGAGGCCGGCGACGGTGTCTGCAGCTGTGGGTCGAAGGGTGTCGGCCACCGCGATGACTCCGTGGACTTCGCCGTTCCATCCCGCAACGAAAGCGGTGTGGCCGTTCGATTCGTATTGCTCGAGGAGGTCGAGCCAACGATCAGAGATGTGCATGCCGAGATCCGCCATGAGCTTGGTCTTGCCGACGGTGACCGCCATGTCCTGGATCGTTGCGGTGATGCCTCGCCCTGGCAGGTTCGTGAACTCGTCCGGAGTGCCGAGGTCGACGTCGCGTTCCTCTGCTCCCAGTGCGACTGCTTTGCCGATGGGGTGTTCACTCGCCGATTCGGCGGTGCCGACGAGATACAAGAACAAGTCGTCTTCAACGTCCGTCTCGAACGCGGCGAGGGTCATGGCGCCGCGAGTCAGTGTGCCGGTCTTGTCGAAGATGACCGTGTCGATGGTTTTCGCCCGCTCGAACACCTCGGCGTTCTTGAAGAGGACACCGAGCTGAGCCCCGCGGCCGCTGCCGACCATGATTGCGGTGGGGGTGGCCAATCCGAGGGCGCAAGGGCAGGCAATGATGAGCACCGCTACACCGTTGCGCAGCGCCGTCGCCACTTCACCGGTCGCGAGCAGCCAGCCAATGAAGGTGGCGACGGCGATGGCGATGACGATCGGAACGAATATCCCTGAGATCTTGTCTGCCAACCGCTGCACAGGAGCTTTGGACGCCTGAGCTTCTTCCACGAGTCGCACGATCTGCGCCAACGCAGTGTCAGAGCCAACTCGGGATGCCTCCAGAACGATGCGCCCCTGCTGGTTGATGGTCGCCCCGTACACCGTGTCTCCGACGGCCTTGTCGACGGGGAGGCTCTCGCCGGTGAGCATCGACTCGTCGAGCGACGTCGAACCGGTCTGGATGACACCGTCAACAGGAATCTTCTCGCCGGGCTTGACGACGATGTGGTCGCCTGCGCGCACGTCTTCGATGGGCACCATGGTTTCGGTGCCGTCTCGCAGAATCCGGGCCTGCTTGGCGCCCAGTTCGAGCAGTTTGGTGATCGCCCTGGACGCATTGCCTTTGGCTTTGGCTTCGAAGAACCGACCGAGGAGGATCAGGGTGACGATCATGCCGGCCGTCTCGAAGAAGACCGGCTGATCGGTGAAGGTCGCCCAAACGGAGAAGCCGTACGCGGCGAGTGTGCCGATCGAGATGAGCGTGTCCATGTTGGCGCCGAGCGACTTTGCCCGCTTGGCGGCTATGCGATGGAACTGCCAACCGAAGACGAACACCACCGGAGTCGCCAGGGCCCACTGCCACACCTTCGAGGTGAGCGTTTCGGGTCCGAGCATGGACAGCGCCATGAGAGGAATGGTGAACAGTGCTGCGAGGATCACATTGCGGCCTTGGTAGCGCACCTCTGCGTCGTACCGTTGAGCCGGCGTTTCCCGCTCTTCGCCCGCGGTGATTTCGGATATCGAATATCCGATCTTGTCGACGGCGCTCCGGAGTTGTTCGACGTCGGTTCCAGGGGTGAGCGTGACACGTGCTTCTTGGCCGGCGTAGTTGACCACTGCGGCCTCTACCCCTTCCTGCTTGCCGATCACGCGCTCGATACGAAGGGCGCACGACGCGCAGGTCATGCCCTCGACATCGAAGACGACTTCAGGTCCTTTTGCGGTGGTCACGTTGTCACTCATTCAGCTTGCTGCGACCTCATAGCCCTGGCCTTCGATGGCTTCGACAATCGTGTCCATCGAGAGAGCCGAGTCGTCGAACGAGAGCTCGACGGTCTTGGCGTCAATGTGAACTTCGACCTTGTCGACGCCGCTCAGCTCGCTGACCGCGCCTTCGATCGAGCTCTTGCAGTGCCCACACGAAATGTCGGGAACGTTGAGCGTGGTGGTGGTCATTGGTCCTCCTGGTTGGTTGGTCCGGTGATCGCCGGTGTGTAGCGAAGTGTTTCCATGAGCTCGTCGACGATCTGGCCGGAGCGGCCTTGTTCGACGGCGTGCAGAACACAGGTTTCGACATGGTTTTGCAGCAGGACCCGGTTCACCTTTTCCAGGGAACCCTGGAGTGCCGACACCTGCTTCATGACGTCGGGGCAGTACCGTTCGTCGTCGACCATCGCTATGACGGCGTCGAGGTGACCTCGCACCGTCTTGAGGCGATTGAGCGCATCCTTCTTGTGGAGCGGTTTCATGAGCCACATCCTACCCCACCCGGGGAGGGGTGCAAGTAGTATTTGTGTCACCGTCTCGCAAAGGTCGAGTTGCGACGTTGGCCCGACCCTCCCGAGCCGTCACCGAGGTATCCAGAGCCTCACGGTGGTTCCGTTTGGGCTGCTTTCCACAACGGAGAGGTCACCGCCGTGAGCGCGCGCCAGACCTCGGGCGATCGACAGGCCGAGGCCGCTGCCTGGCGAGTCGGACGCCTTGGTGAACCGCTCGAAGATCAGGTCCAACTCGTCGGCGGCGATACCAATGCCGGTATCGATGACGTCGAACACGACGCCTTCTGGTTCGGCGATCACGACCACTCTCACCGAGCCTCCGTGTGGCATCGCTCGGAGCGAGTTCACCACCAGGTTGCTGAGGGCTTGGCGAACCCGGACCGAGTCGACTTCGAGGTGGGGAATGTGGTCCGGTGCTTCGAGCGTGATCGTGGCACCGTTGCCGGCGGCGTTGTTGCGGTACGAATCCACCAATTCACCAGCAAGCGCCACGACATCCGTCGGTTCGGTCTGGAGGGGCAACTTGCCCGCTTCCGACAAGGCGAGAACGCGAAGATCCTCGATGAGGCGCTCCATGATCTCGACTTCGTCGAGCAAGGATTCCATGTGCTCGGGGCCGCCGTCGCGTACGCCGTCGATGACTGCTTCGATTTCGCCTCGGATCACCGACAACGGCGTCCGTAGCTCGTGAGACAGGTCGGACATCAGATTTCTGCGTTGTTCGTCGGCGTGCTCCAAGCGCTCAGCCAACGTGTTGAACGATCGCGCGACGGGTTTGGCTCCGCCGGCTCCCACAACGTCGACACGCGCCGAGTAGTCGCCATCGGACAATCGCCCGGCGGCATCCACCAGGCCTTGGACGGGGCGCCATGTTCGCCCTAACACTCGCCGCATCACCGAGATGACAAACAGCGTGCCGAGGCCGACGAGAAGTAGCCGTCCGAGGGCGCTGATGATTCCAAAGACCGTTGCGACGACGAATCCGAGGACTGCAATCAGCGCCGTCATGACTATGAAGAAGAGCACGACTCCGAAGAACATCTTCTTGCCGAACATCGACCATGCCTGTCGTCCCGGACCTCCCTGCGGCGGCCATTCGGCGTCCTCGGGCCACCAGTGCGGTCCGTGCCCGTGGTGGTTACGCATCGGCATACTTGTATCCGACGCCGTAGACGGTGAGCACGTATTTCGGGTTCGCCGGGTCCGACTCGATCTTGCGCCGCACGTTCTTGATGTGCGCATCGATGGCCCGTTCGTACGACTCGAAGGTGACTCCATGTAGCGCGTCGAGGAGTTGCGCTCTAGTGAAGACCCTTCCAGGCGATCGAGCGAGATGCGTGAGAAGGTCGTATTCGGTCGGGGTGAGGTCCACGAGACGATCGTCGACCATCACGAGTCTCTTCTCCGAATCGATCGTCAAGCCGAGCGCCCGGATGATCGAAGGGGCCTCGACGGAGGCGTCGACTCGTCGCAGGACGGCGCGCACGCGAGCCACGAGCTCCTTCGGGCTGAACGGCTTCGTGAGGTAGTCATCGGCGCCGAGCTCAAGTCCAACGATCCGATCGGACTCCTCGGTGCGAGCTGTGAGCATGATGATGGGTACATCCGAGGTGGCCCGCAGCGCTCTCGTGACGTCGAGACCATCGAGCCCTGGCAATCCCAGGTCCAACACGATCATGTCGGGCTTCTCCGAGCGGGCGACTGCCAGAGCACTCTGCCCGTCGGCGGCGGTCAGCACGCTGAAGCCCGCTTGGTGCAGGTAGTCGCGCACCAAGCGGGTGATCTTCAGTTCGTCATCGACAACCAGCACCGTCTTCATGGAGCTCAATACTGGTCGTTCAGATCATCGACCGGGGGAGCATGCTCGTCGACTTCGCGTCTGGCATGTGCCATGCGATGCCAGTCGGCAAACCGATCGGCGTCCGTCGTGTCGGGCTTCCGCTCCGTTCGGCTCCGGCCCTCGTGGCGGTTCCACCAGGTCCGTGCCTCGTCCACCCAGTCCTCCGACTGCCGTGGGCGCCGTCTCGATCGATGGTCGGATTCACCGCGATGCCGCTTGACGGCTCCGAAGATGAATCCGAAGAGCATGAAGAACAACAGCATCTTGAATGCAAACGCCAAGACCAGGAACGGGATCATCGCCAACGTGGTGACTGCCTCGAATCCTCCGGTGAGCATCATTCCTAAGAGCACTCCGGCTCCGATCAGCAGCATGAGCCGGATCGGGCTACGACGGTAGAACATCTGACCACTCCTTTCGTGGGGTTGATGGCTGCCATCGTCTCGGGAGATTGTGGAGAAGTCGTGAAGACCTCGGGGAGGTCTGACACAGATCTTGTATCCCACGTTTCCGTGGCCGGTCGCCGCGTTTAGCCTGGTGCCGTGCAGATTCACGACACCATCGTCGATGCGATCGGCAACACTCCGCTGGTTCGGCTCGGCCGACTCCATACACCGGGGAACCTCGTTGCGAAGGTCGAATACATGAATCCGGGCGGATCGGTCAAGGACCGCATCGGTCTCGGCATGATCGAGCGCGCCGAGGAACTTGGTCTGCTGAAGCCAGGGGGCACCATCGTCGAGCCGACAAGCGGCAACACCGGCGTCGGGTTGGCGCTCGTCGCTGCCATCAAGGGCTACAAACTCGTGGCTGTGATGGCGGACAAGCAATCCAAGGAAAAGCAGGATCTACTCAAGGCGTATGGCGCCCAGGTGGTGGTCTGCCCCACCGATGTCGAGCCAGACGATCCTCGTTCGTACTATTCGGTTGCCGACCGGCTGACCGCCGAGATACCGGGCGCATACCGACCCGATCAGTATTCGAACCCCGCCAATCCTCAAGCTCACTATGAGTCGACCGGACCCGAGATCTGGGAGCAGACGGACGGGCGGGTAGGGGTGTACGTCGCCGGAGTCGGAACGGGTGGAACCATCACGGGCACCGCACGTTTCCTGAAGGAGAAGAATCCAGACATCATGGTGGTCGGGGTCGATCCAGAAGGTTCGATCTACACCGCGGCAACCGAGTCCGACGTCACAACGTATTTGATCGAAGGCGTCGGGGAAGATTTCTGGCCCGAGGCGTTCGATCCGTCGGTTGTCGACCGGTACGAGATGGTCACCGATGAAGAGGCGTTCTTGATGACCCGCAAGCTCGCCGAGGTCGAGGGACTGCTGGTTGGTGGGTCATGTGGAATGGCAGCCGAAGGTGCCCTGCGTGTGGCTCGCGACCGGCCAGACGACCTGGTCGTCGTGATCCTTCCTGACAGCGGACGCAACTACCTGTCCAAGATCTTCGATGACGGCTGGATGCAGTCGTACGGCTTTTTGGAGGACGAGTGAGCTCAGACCATTTCGAGACCAGGGCGATACACGTCGGACAAGAACCTGACGAGATGACCGGCGCAGTGAATGTGCCGATCTACGCGACCAGTACGTACGCCCAGGATGCTCCCGGCGAGCACCGAGGGTACGAGTACTCCCGTACGGACAATCCGACTCGGCATGCACTCGAGGTGGCGCTGGCTTCTCTGGAGGGCGTCGATCCCGAGGCAAACGGTGGAACCATCTCGGCCGGCTCCGGCATGGCAGCCACGGCGTTGATCGGATACATGTTGAAGCCCGGCGACCACATCGTGCTCCCCAACGACGCCTACGGGGGCACGTTTCGCTTTTTCGCTCGCGTGCTTTCCGAACACGGAGTGGAGTGGACAGCGGCCGACATGACGGCTTCCGATGGCCTCGCCGAAGCCCTGCAGTCGAACACAAAGCTCGTGTGGATCGAGACCCCGACCAATCCGATGCTGCGCATCGTCGACCTCGGCGCGCGTATCGAAGAAGCTCATGCCGCCGGTGTGAAGGTTTGTGTGGACAACACATTTGCGACGCCGTTCCTGACTCGTCCGATCGATCACGGCGCCGACCTCGTCCTGCATTCCATGACCAAGTATCTCGGCGGACACAGCGACGTCGTCGGTGGAGCCATCGTCACTGGCGACGCCGAGCTGCACGAACGGTTGAAGTTCCTTCAGAATGCCGTCGGTCCGGTCCTTGGCCCGTTCGATGCGTACCTGACGCTGCGGGGGATGAAGACTCTGGCGTTGCGCATGGAACGCCACTCGCGCAACGCAATGGCAATCGCTCAATTCTTGGAAGGGCACGAGAAGGTCTCCCAGGTCATCTACCCAGGACTCGACTCGCACCCGCAGCATGAGCTGGCGGCGCGACAGATGGCCGACTTCGGCGGCATGGTGTCATTCAGAATGAAAGACGGGCCCGATTCGGCGTTCAAGATGACTCGTCGCACCGAATTGTTCTTCTTGGCAGAGAGCCTGGGTGGCGTCGAGTCACTGATAGAGGTTCCTGCGGCGATGACGCACATGTCGGTCGAAGGGACCGAGCTCGAGGTGCCGTCCGACCTGGTGCGGCTGTCAGTCGGAATCGAGCACGTCGACGACCTGATTGCGGATCTCGAGCAAGCGTTGGCATGAGCGAGGTGACGATCGGCGTCGAGGATCCGACGACGGACGACGCCCAGTGGTGTCTCCGCCAGTACTTCGCAGAACTGTCTCGCCTCTTCGAAACCGGGTACGACCCGGACAGCGATGCGGGTTTCGATGTATCCGAGTTCCAAGGACCTGACGGGGCGATGATGATCATCCGGAACGGCCGAGACCCGATCGGATGTGGGGCGGTGCGAGTGTTCGACGCAGGACGCGCCGAAATCAAACGCATGTGGATTTACGACAACCATCGGGGCAAGGGGTTGGCCACACGGTTGCTCAGCACCTTGGAGCAGTGGGCGATCGATCGCGGCCTCGAACGCGTCGTCCTGGACACCAACTCAGCCCTGACCACCGCCATCGCGATGTATCAGGCAAAGGGCTACGTCGAGATCGACCGCTACAACGACGGCCCGTATCCGGATCGATGGTTCGAGAAGCGGCTTGCGAACTAGCTGTCGAACCGGTTGATTGCCAGGTGCGCCATGTCGTCGAGCACTTCGTACGCCTTGTCGACGTCGGCACCGTCGTTGCTGTGGACGCCAACCGCGACGTTCCCTTCGGTGGCAGTGGCGAACGTTTGACGCCAGGCCTCTGAATCACCGAGGTTGCCGACCCCTCCGGCCACTGCGCCTCCCGCCGCGCCGGCCAGAGCCAGCCCACCGGCTACGAAGGGTCCGACGCCGGGAATGGCGAGGGCTCCGAGTGCGCCCAGGCCGCCCAGAGTGAGGGCTCCTGTTGCGGCGCCGGCAGTTGCGGTCTTCTTCACTTCTGGCGAGTCGACGGTGCCACTGTGCTTCTCGGCGCCGAGCAGGGAAATGGTGTTTGGCGGCACTCCGACCCGCTCGAGAGCGAGGATGGCGTCGCGAGCAGCCTCGATCGAAGAAAAGGCGGCCACGACGTTGTGCGGACGACGGACATCGTCGAGAACCGTGATGAAATCGTCTTGAGTCTTGCGTTCATTCATGGGGGCACCTCAGAAGTGTGGGATGTTGCTCCAAGTACGTACCCGCATCTGCGGTTGCTCAAACCTCTTTGGCGCAGTCGGCGCATCTCCCGGGCATCGCAAAGTGGTGGCTGTTGACGACGAATCCGGTTCGTTCAGTGACCAGGGCCATCATGTCGTCGAAGTCGGCGTCATCGACCGTTGTGGTCGAACCGCAGTTCTCGCACAGCAGATGGTGATGATGCGCCTCTTCTGCCAGGTGATATACGGCAGCACCGTGGCCGAGGTGCATGTGCGTTACTAGGCCAGCAGATTCGAGAGCCTCGATGGTCCGGTACACCGTCGAGCGATCGAGATGCGTCTCGGCATCTTCCTCGGCAAGTCGATGTAGGTCATCCACAGTGAGATGTGTGTTGTGGTGGCGCGCCAGAGCTCCGCAGATGGCCCGTCGCGGCGCAGTGATGCGAAGTCCCTGACTACGCAGAGCCTGTAGGAGATCTTCGTCGGAGATGTGCACGACGCCGATGGTACGTGGGTTGCGTCGGCCGTCGCGCCGGCCTGCGCCGTGGACCTACGACTGCACCACCGGATCGGGCTTCACGAGGTATATCCACGGGATCGAGATGAAGGTGATGAGGACCTTGACCAAGACGTTCACCCAGAAGATCTCGAAGACGACGCTGCCCGGCAGAACGCCGCCAAACGCAATGAGGACGAAGATCGCCGAGTCGATGGGCACCGAGACGGCGTTCGACGACAACACCCTCCCCCACTGTTTGCGGTCTCCCATTCGCGCCACCCACCGCGAGTACACCTCTGTGTCGATGAGCTCTGAGATGACTTCCGCGATGATCGAGGCCGTGACGATTCTCCAGACCGGTGCGAGCACGGCGCCGAATTCGATCTGAGGACCGACGACCATGTCTGCCGGAAGATTGGCCACCGCGAGAAACAGCAGCGCCATGACCACGTTCACGCCCGCAGCCGCGAAGATCAGAGTCTGCGCGACACGCTTGCCGGCAACCTTCTGGACGAGGTCGCGCAGCGTGAACGTGAATGGATAGATGAGCGTCCCGCCGTCGAGGCTGAATCCTGCGATCTCGACGATGCGGAGGCTGGCGACGTCGGC
>JABDJC010000103.1 GCA_013003395.1 Acidimicrobiia bacterium | reverse complement strand
CGGACACTCGGGCACACTGTCAAGGTCAGCCATTCGAGACGACCCTCTCGAAGACCTCCATCGCCCGCTCCATCGTGCGCTCCCAGGTGAACTCCTGCTCGACCCACCGGCGTCCTGCGACACCCATGATTCGCGCCGCGGTTTCGTCGGCGACGATGCTCGATATCGCAGAAGCAATGTCCTCGACATCATGTACGACATGGCCCGTCACTCCCGGATCGACCGTCTCTGGTGAACCTCCCGAATCGCCGGCGATGACCGGCAGACCGGTGGCCGCCGCTTCGAGGAAGACGAGCCCAAGACCTTCGACCTCGAGGCCGCCCCAGCGTGACCGACACGGCATGCAAAACAAATCGGCTCCGCCATACAGCTCACCAAGTCTGGACCAGGGAACATCGACCTCGAACCGAACGTCGATTCCACTTTCGGCTGCCGCCTTGCGAAGGCGTTGTTCGGTTCGACCTTTCCCAACGATGAGCAACTGCACAGGTTGTCCTCGCCGAGCGAGGAGCTCAGCAGCCTCGATGAGCCGCTCTTGGCCCTTGCGAGGCACGAACCGACTGACACAGGCGACAACTGGCGGGTCGCTGAATCCACCCTTGTCGCGGTCGAAGGCAAACGCTTCGAGATCGACCCCGGCACCGACGTAGTCAACACGCTCCCCAGTGAGACGCTCGACTCGACCAGCCGTGAATCGTGACACGGCGATTCGAGCGTCCGCCGCCTTCAGCGCCTTCGCAAGCAACTGACGCGCAACGGGAAGCGCGGCGGGAAGAGTCACCTCGGCGCCATGACAAAGTACGACAAAGGGAGCCCCGGTCGCTTCTCTGAGCGCCGGCCCGAGGAAAGGCAACGGGTACGGCGCGCCGAACAGAATGACGTCTGGCTGGAATTCCATCGCTTGCTCCAGTGCCCACTTGCGAACCGCGGGAGTTGGCCACATGAAGGAGCGACTGAATCGCCTGACGACGGATTCACCGAGCGCCGTCTGATCGGCCGGTCCGTCAGCGGGGGCAAGCACACGGACCGTGCCAGGAAACGCCGCCAGGAAACCGGACAGGTACTGCTGTATTCCGCCTGGCTTCGGTGGATAGTCGTTCGTGACGACGAGAAGTCTCATCTGAGATCGAGATGAGGGGCGACGTTCCATCGCGACATGCGTGACACCCCGTGCCTGAACACGAACGACGCCATCGCAGTGTTTCTCAACTGCGAGTAGCGATACCGATCGGCGAATCCCACACCCAACACTTTCGCGAGATAGGCGCGACTCACTCCGCCGTGGGAGACCACGGCTGTGCGCAAGCCTGGAGCTGCCGAAACGAGAGCCTCGACCACGGCGTGGAACCGCTCGCCGCCTTCTTCGAAGCGCTCGCCGGTCCTCCCGCGGGGAATGTCCTCGTCAACGGTTCGAAAGGCGTGCCACTCTTCGGGGAAACGTTGCTCGATTTCGGCTGCCGTGAGGTTCTCCCATTCACCGAAGTCGAATTCGACGAGATCGGGTTCGACGTCGAGATCGAGGGACGCGCTGTTGGCGACCGCCTTCGCCGTGTCGAACGCTCTCGCGAGTGGCGACGAAACAACTCTCGACACGTGCAGCTCGACGTTGGCGAGGCGACGGGCTTGCTCTCGACCTGTCTCCGTCAACGCGGCATCGTGTCTTCCCTGCCACCGTTGAGCAACGTTGCCCTCGGACTCTCCATGCCTGATGACGAGAATCTCGGTCGCTCCGTTGGGCACCTCCGACGGCAAATGACCAACGTCGTTGAACACGTGGAGTCTCGGAGTGTCGTCGTCGTATTGAATCGTCGTCAGCGAGGTGTTGATGAGTCCAGTCGGTGGATGTTTTGCCCCCAAGACGAGCTGAGCGGCAGCTTGGATCACGCCTCCATGACAGACGACAAGCGCTCTCTGGCCGTCATCGAGACGCCGAACGAGGTCGTCCAGCGCGCCGCCGATCCTGTGTGCGACGTCGCCCAAACGTTCGCCAGTGACGCCGAGCTGCGGGTCGTCACCTGATTTCAGCGCAGCGACGAACTCCTCGTGCTCGTCGTGGGTGTCGGCTTTCGACTTCCCTTCCCAGGTTCCCAGGTCGGCTTCGCGCCACTCCGACTTCAATTCGACCGGCCGCCCCAGCGCCGCTGCGGTGGCTCGGGTTCTACCCAGGTCTGAAGCGATGAGGAGGTCGTAATGCGAACCGCTCAGACGCTGGGCGACGCTCTTGACTTGAGCGCGTCCAGTTGCCGACAGAGGCGAATCGCCCTGCCCTTGCCACAAGTCGGCCAAGTTTGCTTCCGTCTGACCATGACGGAGCAAGGTGATCGTTCGAGACATCTTTCTCACCGATGGGTTGGGAAGGCCGTAGGCTAGACAGGCATGAGAGGACTGCAGTGAACGTGCCGTCGGGGTCGGGGCTGATCGTCTGGCTGGTGGTGGCCGCGATCTTTCTGGGCTTGTACTTCGTCGTGCGCAACACGCGTCGCAAGAGTTATGACGCCTATTGGGACCGCAAACAAGCCGAAATCGATCGGCGGAACAGCGATCCGGACATGAGGTCCGAATGACGCTCGGCGGGAGGGCGCGCAGACGGCGTGACGGGTTGAACGCGGGAGGCGTGCCTCGCCGTCCGGCGGCCGAGCTGCTGCTGATCACCATCGATGAGATGACTGACAGGGTTCTCGCTGCCGGGCTGGACGTTGGCGGCCTGGCCACCCCTTGCAGTGAATGGACGCTGCACGATGTGATCGCTCACTGCTCGGGAACGGTTCATCGCGTCACTTCGAGCCGTCTCCACGAGTTCACCCCTGCATCCAATCAAGACGACGTGCTGGAGCGCAGAAAGTGGGGACTTGATGCGCTGCTCGACGAACTTCGTGAATCTGCTGTCGGCGCCGCGTCGGCTATCGGAGCTGCGGGCGGCACGCTGGACGGAATCGGCATCGGCGCCTGGATCCACTTGGGCGACGTCCGGGCCGCTCTCGGAGATACGGAGCCGTTCGACTCTCCTGGATTCGGTCTGGCTCTCGAAGTACTCAAGGCTCGATCCAGGAGGCTCGGCCTCGGTCTCGTTGCGATGGTTGGCAGCACAACGATCTCGTTCGGCTCGGGTGACGCAACGGGTCAACTCGCTACCGACCGCGACACGTTCATCCGACTCATCGCAGGCAGAAGCCCCGATCCGCGCCGTTACACGCTCGTCGGGGCGACGCCAGAAGACCTCGTGTTGTTCCGCTGAGACCTGCCGTGTGACCGGGTCTCGTCAGCCCTCAGACAAACGCACTTGCGAAGATCAATGACACGATCGTCATCACCTTGATCACGATGTTCATCGCAGGACCCGAGGTGTCCTTGAACGGATCACCGATCGTGTCTCCCACGACCGCTGCCTTGTGCGACTCGGATCCCTTACCGCCGTACGCACCCGCTTCGATGAACTTCTTGGCGTTGTCCCATGCACCACCGGCGTTGGCCATGAATATGGCCAGCAAGAATCCGGAGACCAGAGCACCTGCCAGCAACCCACCGAGTGCGCGCACGGAGATGAAGCCGACCAAGAGTGGCAACGCGACTGCGAGCGCACCCGGGATGATCATCTCGCGCAGCGCTGCCGTAGTCGAGATGTCAACACATTTGGCGTATTCGGGCTTGGCGTCTTCGCGCCCCTCGCGCAGGCCAGGGATCTCACGGAACTGGCGCCTGACTTCTTCGATCATCTTGTTGGCTGCCCGACCGACCGCCTGAATCGTCATCGACGCAAACAGGTACGGGAACATGCCGCCGAGGAACAATCCGACGATCACCGGGATCTCGAGGATGTCGAGCTCGACGAGATCGCCACCGGCTTCGACAACCGCCTGGCGGAACGTGAAGAACAGTGCCAACGAGGTGACGGCCGCTGACGCGATGGCGAAACCCTTCGCAACAGCCGCTGTCGTGTTGCCGAGCGAGTCGAGGGCGTCCGTTGCCTCACGAACCTCTGGCGGAAGGTGGGCCATTTCAGCGATACCGCCCGCGTTGTCCGCGATCGGCCCGTACGCGTCAACCGAGACCGTGACACCCAGGGTTGCCAAGACTCCGATGGCGGCGATGGCGATGCCGTAGATGCCGCCGAGGCCGCCCGCGTCGAAGGCGAGTTCTCCACCCCAGTAGGCGCCCAACATGCCGAACGCCACGACGATGACCGAAAAGGCAGCTGAGCGCATGCCCTCGGCGATGCCGGCCAGTGCCACCGTGGCCGGGCCGGTCTCGGACTGTTTGGCGATGTTCTTGACGATTCGGAAGTGGTCGCTCGTGAACCATTCCGAAATCTGACCGATGGCGTACCCGACGACGAGGCCGATGACCACTGAGGCGACAAGGCCCCAAGAGTTGTCGACACCATCCAGGCCATCGAACATCACCGGAGTCAACGCAATGACTCCGACGACCGTTATTCCCATCGCCACCCAGGTGCCCTTGTGCAGAGCCGTTGCGAGACTGCCCTTGCCGGGCTTGACGAAGAAGGATCCGATGATCGAGGCGCCCATTCCGATTGTGGCGATCATCAGCGGATAGAAGAACGCCGCCTCCTGAAACCCGAGACCGGCAAAGGCGAATGCGGCGAACGCGATAGGCGCAACGAGCGACCCGACATAGCTCTCGAACAGGTCAGCACCCATGCCTGCAACGTCGCCGACATTGTCGCCAACGTTGTCTGCGATCGTGGCCGGGTTGCGAGGATCGTCCTCCGGAATGCCGGCTTCCACTTTGCCGACGAGGTCGGCGCCAATGTCAGCAGCCTTGGTGTAGATACCGCCACCGACACGGGAAAAGAGGGCGATCGATGAACCTCCCAATCCGATGGCAGTGACGATCTGGAATGCGTCAGGGTCGTCGAGAATCACGCGGAAGAGTAGGTATCCGAGACTGAGCCCGAGGAGGCCGAGTCCGGCGACGCTGAATCCCATGACGGCTCCACCCCGAAAGGCGAGCGGGAGCGCCTTGTCGATGCCTCCGAGCCTGGCGGCCTCTGCCGTTCTGGCATTCGCCGCTGTGGCGATTCGCATCCCGACAAACCCTGCGAACGCCGACAACACGGCTCCGAAGACATAGGCGATGGCGCCCCACGGACGGCCCCAGTCGAGCAGCGCGAAGATGAGGACCGCCATGACGGCGACGAAGCCGGCGACAGCGGTGTACTCACGCCGGATGAATGCCATGGATCCTTCTCGGATGGCATCCATGATCTCGACCATGCGTGCGTTGCCTGGACTCGCCGAGTTCACCTCCCGGGCGAAATATGCGGCGAGCAGCAAGGCTGCAGCGCCCGCGCCCAGGGAGAGGTACAGCCAAATCTGCGGGTTCACGTGTTCTCCAACGTTCGATCGATACGAGCGGCGGCGAGTATAGGGCGTTCTCAGGACCGGAGAATGGGCCGAACAGCCCTTCTCGCGGCGAGATTGCCGGCGATACGGTGTCAAGAGAGGATCACGCCGGCAGCCGGCACGATCGCACGAGAGGAGATGGGCGCGACATGGACACATTTCGACACGCATTGGTGGCGGCGAGCGTCGGGCACACGGACCTCGCGACCCTGAAAGCCGCCGTTGAACTCGCCGGAGGCCAGTCCGAGGTCACCCTCTTGGATGTGTTCGAGCCCCTCCCACCTTGGCGTAGAACCGTCAACGTCGAAGGTCGAGTCATCGACGTCGAAGGGTTGATGCTCGAAGAACGGCAGGCCAAGTTGGCGGAACTGATCAGTGAGGCGGGGAGTCCGACTGGCGTGACAGCAGACGTGACGCGGGGCAAGCCGGTCGTCGAGGTCATCCGTCACGTCATCAACCACGGATGCGATCTCGTCATCGTGGGGGAACCGGCACCGTCGAAGTCGGGCAAGGCCGGGATCAGTTCGGACGTGATGCAACTGTTGCGTAAATGCCCGGTGCCCGTGTGGCTGGTCCGACCGCCGAGCGACACGGGAACGCGTATCCTCGCACTCGTCGATCCCGAGGTGGATGACCCGCCGCATCGTGGTCTGAACGATCTGATCTTGGAGGTGGCCACCGAGATGGCCCGAGCCGCAGACGCCGAACTTCACGTCGCCACGGCTTGGGAGTTCACGGGTGAGGCCCTGCTGCGATCAAGTGCCTTCGTGTCGATGCCCGAACCCGACCTCGAACTCCTGCTGCGGGCCACCGAGGACGAGCACCGCGCTCACCTCGACGAACTCGTCCGCAAACACGGTGGACACGACGTCGGCGCTCGGATTCACCTGGCGAAGGGTGCCCCGACCGAGGTGTTGCCGGATCTCGCCGAAGAGCTTGGCACCTCGCTCGTCATCATGGGGACCGTGGCTCGCACCGGTCTGAGCGGCTGGATCATGGGGAACACTGCCGACGAGATCGTGAGGTCTGTCGACTGCTCGGTCATGGCGCTCAAACCGATCGGTTTCGTCTCCCCGATCACGGTGGATGACGGCACCGTCGAGTGAGTCGCACGCAGCCCGGCCCGTCCCCCGCACCGCATCACGCATTCAACAGCAGCGGATACATCGCCAGGTAGATCACGATGAACAGCGCCCCGCTCCACCGATCATGGTGTCCGCGACGCACCAGCACCAGCGTGACCACCAGCACGACGACAGCGGCCGACAACGTCGACCAGAGCGCGTAAGTGGCCGTCACCGCAACGGGAGCCACCGCCGGACCGGCTCCGACCGACAAGCTGGCGTCGACCATGGATGAGCCGAACAGCTCACCCACGGCAAGATCCCGTTGACCCTGCCGCAGCGCCGTGTAGTCGACAACCAGTTCCGGCAGCGACGTGCCGATCGCCAGGCCGAAGAAGCTGACGAGAAACTCCGGGAGCTCGAGAATCTCCGCCACTTCGACGAGCGACAGCACGGCCACCGTCGCCCCGAGGGCAACGACACCGAGAGACAGCATCGTGGTGACGACGAGACGCGCTTTGCGTTCCGAGCGGACGACGAGCACAGGATCGGAGGCCACCAACTTTCGCCTGGCGAGGAAGACGGACATCCCGACCCACAAGGCGATCAGGATGAGGCCGTTGGCTCGGGACATCCAGCCGTCGGCCACCATCACCGCCAGGACTACCAGAGCCAAGGCCGTGAGGAGCCCGACCGCCTGGACCCGTCGCCGGGGCACGCCGATCCGACCGACGAGGAACGCCAGGAGGCCCAGAACGAGGGTGATCTGGGTGACGGCAGACCCAACCGAATCGCCGAGGTTGATGTCCCCGTTGCCGCTGACGGATGCCACGATCGAATTGGCGATCTCCGGCAGGTCGGTGCCCACCGACAGCACCACCGCACCCACCACGAACGGCGAGACGCCGAAACCCAGGGCCAGTCGAGATGCGGAACTCACCGCCCGCCGGCTACCCCACACCGCCACCGCCAGGCCGATCGTTGAGACGAGTACCCAGACGAGAATCATTCAACGCGACCGTATCCGGGCAGACCCGAGCCCACTAGGGCCATTCGGACGTCTCGGCCCGAGGAGTGTGCCCTATGGCTTGCTATCGGCTGATGGCCAGGGCTTCGCTCTGGAAGTCACTTCGGTCAGCGCCGCCACAACTCTCGGGTGAACAACAAGACCACGGGAAAGATCTCGAGCCGTCCGACGATCATGAGCACCGCGAGCAACCATTTGCCGGGGACAGGAACGCTCGCGAAGTTGCCGACCGGTCCCACAACATCGAGGCCGGGACCGATGTTTCCGAGCGCCGATGCGACGGCAGTGGCCGCCGTGATGATGCCGAGGTCCGCGCCGAGCAGCGAGTCGAACACGCCGAACAGCAACGTGCCCGTCATGAAGATAAACATGTACAACAGGAAGAACGACTGGACGCTCTCCACGATCGATTCTGAAACGGCTTCCTTGCCGAATCGCGTTACGAACACGCCTTTGGGGTGGATGAGTCGCCGCAGGTCCGCCTGGGAGGCGCGTGCGAGGACGCCGAGGCGGTACGTCTTGACTCCTCCCGCGGTGGACCCCGCCATGCCGCCGACGAACATCAGACCGACGATGAGTATCTGCAACGCCGAAGACCATTGGTTGTAATCGACGATGCCGAATCCAGTCGTGGTCATGGTCGAGAGTGCAACAAATACTCCTTCACGGACCGACCGAGCGGTGTCACCGCTGAGCGTGCCGACGACGATGACGACGGTCACCGCGACCGCAATGAAGGCATAGAGACGGAACTCACCGTTGCGCACGTATTCCATCGGCCGACGCAGGGATCGAAAGTGCAACGCAAACGAGACACCAGCCAGGAACATGAACACGATCACCACCCATTGCGTGTAGGCGCTGAAACCCGCCATCGAGTCGGCGCGGGTACCGAAACCGCCGGTCGACATCGTCGTGAACGCGTGAGCGATCGCATCGAACAGGTTCATCTCACCCGCCCACAGCAACAGCGTTTCAGCCAAGGTGAACGCCATGTAGAGCCACCACAGGCGCTTGGCCGTCTCACTGAAGCGAGGCGTCAGACGATCAGGGGTCGGACCGGGCGACTCGGCTCGTGCCAGTTGGACCCCGCCAACACCGAGCAACGGCAGAATCGCAATCGACAGGACGATGATTCCCATGCCACCGATCCATTGAGTCAGCGACCGCCAGAACAAAATGCCGTGTGACAGTGTGGACGGGTCGGCAAGTATCGATGAGCCCGTGGTGGAAAACCCGGCCGCCGACTCGAAAAAAGCGTCGGTGACGGAGGGAATCGCTCCGGTGAACAGGTAGGGAAGCGTGCCAAAAGCGGCCAAGGCGAACCACGAAAGACCCACGGCAGCAAAGCCCTCTCGCGTGCTCAATTCGCCTGGGCGTGGGCTCAGACGCTGGCCGGTGAATCCGACACCCGCCGTTACGAGCGCTGCGATCCCGATCAGAAGCGCATCGTTCCACTCTTGGTAGATCGAGGCGGTGATCACCGCCGGCAACATCGCCACACCGCTGGCGCCGGCCACGGCTGAGACGACGAAGATGAGTGCCCTATAGGACATGTGCGCAGACTGTCGCCGCGTTCAGGAGAAGACCTCTTCGATTTCGACGATCGCCTTACGTCCCGCGAATACGATGAGCCGATCGCCGATCGTCACCACCGTGTCGCCGTGAGGAACAAATGCCTCGTCGCCACGCAGGATGCCGCCAACAATGGCCGTCCTGGGAAGCCCGATCTGGCGCAGGTTCTTGCCGATGGCCGAGCTCGTCGAACTCACTTGGAGTTCGATCACTTCCGCGTCGGTGTCCTGGAACGTCGCCACGGAATGGATGCGGCCCCGCCGCACAAACCGCAAAATCTCGTTAGCCGCAGCCAGGCGACTCGACACGCCGATGTCGATGCCGGCCCCGGGAAGAAGTCCGACGAGGTCGAAGCGGTTGAATCGTGCGACGGCGGTTCTGGCTCCGAGGGCCTTTGCAACCAACGCTCCGAGCAGGTTCACGTCATCCCAACCGGTGAGCGCCAGCACGACGTCGACCGTCGAGACCTTTTCGGTGTCGAGCACCTTGGGATCAGTTGGATCTCCCTGCACGACCACAAAGCGGCTGTCCGACTCGGCAACGGCCCGACATCGATCGGGGTCGGCATCGACCACCACCACCTGAATACCCTCTTCCACGAGAAACTCGGCGGTCAGCAAGGCCAGGCGGGTCGTTCCCAGGATCATCGCTTTGCGGGCGGCTCGCTGTTGGCGCAGTCCAAGCAAGTCGAGCGCCTCGTCCGTTTCCCCCGACTTGGACATGAGCACGACATGATCGCCTTCGCTGATGGTGGTGTCGCCTCGAGCCACTTTGGTGACACCGTCGTGGATCAACGCAGCGACCAACCAGTTCCAACCGGTGACTCGCTTCCGCAGATCAGCGAGCGTGTGTCCTGCCATCGGAGCTTCGGGCGACACTCTGCCGCCGATCATGACCAACTTCCCATCGGCGAACTCCATCAGTTCGCTCACGCCGCCCTGCTTCACGACGACAACCAGCTCGTGCGCAAGCGCTTCGCCGGGATCGATGACGAAGTCGACGCCGAGCACCCGCGTTTCGGCCCGCAGAGCAGGATCTTCGATTCGTGCGACCGTACGGGGCACGCCGAGACGTGCGGCGGCGTGACACGACAGGATGTTGGCTGCGTCAGATGAGGTCACTGCGATCATGAGGTCGGCGTCGCCGATGCGTGCCTGCTCGAGAACCGAGGGACTGGCGCCGTTGCCGACCACGACGAGTGCATCCAAACGGGCCTGTAACTCGGCGGCTCGGGCATGATCTGCCTCGATGAGAATGATGTCTTGGCCTTCCGCCGAAAGGCGCTCTGCGAGGTATGAGCCCACTGCTCCGGCGCCGACGATGACGATTCTCATGCGTTACAACCTTGCTCTTGGAGGGCCTGGCCTTGCCTCTCCGTGCATTCGCGGGGCAAGTGTAGGGTGCTCCGATGCGCCTCCCAATCCGCTCCGTGGCGGGTGCCCTTCTCATCGCGGTCTCGTGTTCCAGCTCGCCTGCAGCTGAAACCACGACCACGACGAGGGCCCCGGAGACCACGGTCACCACAACTGCTCCTCCCCCGACTACGACGACGACCACCACCATGCCTCCGGCACAGGTGTCGATCGAGCTCGCTGATGCTCCCTCGGGACTCCTCGACACAGTGACAGAGCTCTACGAATGGATCGCCGACACGCGGAATCCGGAACCGTCGATACCAAGCGAGATGCTGGACGGTCTGGGTCAGCCGGAATATGTGTCGGAGCTGGCGCTCGATGGCGAAGCGTTCATCGCCGAACTGCCCGCAGACCCCGAGACCGAGGCGCAGGAGACGGTTGCAACGGTGCTCGTCGGTGACGACACGTTGCTCGCCGTCGAAGACGGAAGCGGCTGGCGCATCGTCGGAGGCACCGTTGCCAGCATCGGCGCCGCGCCGTACCACGGTGACGGACCGAGATTCATCTTGGTGCTCGGCTCAGACGCCAGGCCCGGCCAGAATCAACAGCGCTACCGCGCCGACTCGATCCACGTGCTCAGCCTCGCGGGTGATCGTGGCGCCATCGTCGGCTTCCCTCGGGACTCGTGGGTCGACTCGAGCGCCGGCCCGATCAAGTTCACGAATCTGATGGCTGGTCGTGGTCCCCAAATCATGCTCGAGACGGCGACCGATCTCACGGAGCTGCCGCTCGAGGGCTACGTCGTCACGGGATTCCTCGGGTTCACCAACCTGATCGACGACTTCGGCGGTGTCGATGTCGCCATCGAGTCGTACATCCGCGGCGGCCTACCCGGCTTCCGTGACTTCGCGGCCGGGATTCTGCATCTCACCGGCGCGGAGGCATTGCAGCTGGCCCGCATTCGCAAGACGCTGCCAGACGGAGACTTCGGCAGGTCTCGAAACCACGGGGTGATCATTCAGGGTGCCCTTGGAATCGCTCAGGTGCGCGGGATCGAAGATCTCCCCGAGTTGGTGTCGATCCTCCTGAAGCACACGTGGACCGATCTCAGCGCCGAGCAACTCCTCACCTTCATGGCAGCCGCGTACGAGGTAGACCCCGATGATCTGACCAACGTCGTGCTCCCAGGATCGGTTGGCAGCACTTCAGGGGGTCAAAGCGTCGTGTTCTTGGGCGACGGCGCCCAAGCAGTGTTCGCCGACGTCACGGACGGCACGATCGACGACTGACGAGAAGGGGCTCAGTCGACCCGAGCCGCAAGTGCGTTGGCGCGGTGCTCGAAGTTGTTGATCGTGATGTCGGAGGCGACGCCGATCGCCACGATGACCGCCATCAGCGAAACCAGTACGAGCGGCGACAACGAGGCACCGAGTAACCCGACTACCAGCGTGGCGGCAGTCAGGACCAACCGCACCCTCGCCTTGAGGGGATGGTTGCCGCTCGCTGATTGGGTGGCGATGTGGATGACGGCCATCGACAAGATCGAGCCACCGACGGCGAGCACGAGAAGCCAGCGCTCCGCAGCGCCCAGCGCGTGACCTGCGTCGTGCTCGACTGCAAGGTCGAGGCCGACGCCGACCGCCGTGAGTGCCATGGCCAGCGGGAGGTGAGTGAAGATCCAAACGGTGGGCTTCCATGCTCGCTCGAGGGCCGGATCTCGGCGAACCACCGAACCCTCCTGATTGTCGAAGTACATCCACCACAAGCCCGCAGCGACGATCACCGCCAACGCTCCAGTCACCGACGGAGCGAGGGCCCACTCGTGATGGCTCAGTCCGGCGACGACTGCGGCGATCGACTCGCCGAGCACCAGAATCGTGAACAGCCCGAATCGCTCGGGTAGGTGAGCGACGTCGAGAGGCACCTTGGCCTGAATCTTGCGCACCGCCCAGGGCGTGTAGAACGAGATGGCCAGTCCGACGGCCCACAGGACGTAACGCCAGGGTGTGGGTACGAACAGCGAGGCGATCCACGGGATCAATTCGACGCTGAAGCCCTTGAGGTAGCCCGTCACCAGTTCCCGGGTCGCATGGACATGTCGACGAGCCCTGGCGTACATCGCAAGCAAGGCGAGTCTTGCGACCAGGTACGAAAGCGCATAGCCGATTGACGTGTCGGCCACGTCACCCGAAATGCTCACCGCCATGAAGGCGATAGCAATCATCTGGACTATTGCGAGCAGTCGTTGCGCCGCGTCATCGGTGTCGTACCGATCGACATAGAAGGTGAACGAGGCCCACGCCCACCACAGCGGGACGAACAATCCGATGAACGCCAGTCCGCCGCCCCAATCGGCGTTGTGCAACAGGCGGCTCGCCAGCCCGGCTACGGCAACGACGAAGACCAAGTCATAGAAGAGCTCGGTCCAGGTGGCGTGTCGTTCTCCGCCGCTCTCGATTGTGAGTAACTGCGGCGGGCGCAGAATTCGGGGTTTGTCCATCATTCCCTCCAGACGAACGTGGCGAGAATAGACGAACGACGTGGAGACGCGGGTCGAACCGCGTCGGTACTTTCGTGTACCGTCCCCATGAGGGAGGTCGATCGATGGCGTCACAGCACCAATTGACGTTTCGCGGCATACGCGGCTCGATGCCGGTCGCCGGTCGTGAGCACAAGCGTTACGGCGGGCACACCACCTGCATCGATGTGGACCTCAGCGATTCGGCGCACCTCGTCGTCGACTGCGGGACGGGGATGCGCCAACTCCAGTCGGCGCTCCACGAGGACGTTTCCAACCACGAGTTCCACGTGCTGTTGACCCACTACCACTGGGATCACCTTCAAGGGCTTCCCTTCTTCAGGCCGTTGTACGACCCCACAAACCGTTTCGTGTTCTACGGCCACGAGTGGGGCGAACTCAGCGTCGCGGATCTCGTTGGTGGCGTCTTCACCCCACCGTGGTTCCCAATCACGATCGACGAAACCGCTGCCTCCAAGGAGTTCGTGACGATGACGGACGAGCCGTTCACTCTTGGTTGGCTCACGGTGACGCCAGATCAGCTGCACCATCCCCAAGGCGTCACTGCCTATCGACTCCAGGGCACCAGGTCGTCCGTGGTGATCGCAACCGATGTCGAGGCCGGCGATCCCGAGTCCGACGACGCGTTGGTGGCTCTTGCCAAGGACGCCGACTACCTCGTTCACGACGCGCAGTATCTGCCCGAGGAGTACGAGAACGACTACAAGGGTTGGGGGCACAGCACCTGGAAGCACGCAACCGACACAGCGCAGCGAGCGGCGGTCGGCAAACTGATCCTCGTGAGTCACGAACCCGATCGGTCTGACGACGACATCGACCACATGGTGAAAGTCGCCCGTGAGGACTTCGCTTCGACCGATGCTGCGTTCGAAGGCATGACCATCGAGTTGTGATCCGAGCCAATCAGTCGGGTGTGGGTCTAGACCTTGCGAGGTCGTGAAAAACCCTCCACCCACCGCCATACACCGCGTGTATGGTCGGTGTAAGGGGAAACCGAGCGGACGCAACCGCACGGTACATGGAGTCTCGGGGGTCACCGTGGTAGCAGACGCAGTCACCAAGGCTGAGCTGCGCCGTCGCTTCATGTTCTACGGCACATCGCCCGGACGCTGACCTAAATGTTCAGCGGGCCCGGGGTGATCCCCCCTACTCCGGGCTCGCTGACACCTCGGCCGTTTTCGACTGTCGTACCCGACCTCTACGCTCCGCTCGATGGACATCGACGGTTGGCTGACGGACCCAGACGAGCGAATCGTTCACGTCGAATTCGACCCGGCGCGTCAACCCCTCTACGACAGCGTCGATCCTCCACTCGATCCGCAGCTCCAAGAACGGCTGGGGACCATCGGAGTGGACCGGCTCTACCGCCACCAAGCTGCTGCGATACGCTCGTTGCGGTCCGGCTTCAGCACGGTCATCGTCGCCGGAACGGCGAGCGGCAAGTCTCTCGGATTCCAGATCCCGATCGCTGAGGCCATCGAGGCCGATCCCAACGCAACCGCACTGGCCATCTACCCCACGAAGGCACTCGCACATGACCAACTGCGCAGCTTCGCTCGAGTTGGTGGACCCGAACTTCACGCCGCCACGTATGACGGCGACACTCCAACACAAGACCGGCCGATGGTTCGGCGATCAGCGAATGTCATCCTCACGAATCCCGACATGCTGCACGCCGCGATGCTGCCCTACCACGGCAATTGGGCGGCATTCCTCGCCAACCTCAAATACGTCGTTGTGGACGAGATCCACGCGCTGAAAGGCATCTTCGGCAGCCACACGGCACTGGTGCTGCGACGGCTGCGACGGCTCGCCGCTCACTACGGCGCGGATCCGATCTTCGCGTTCACGTCTGCGACCATCGGCAACCCGGGCGAGTTGGCCAGTCGGCTGTCGGGACTCGATGTCCACGTCATCGATCAGGACACGTCGGCCACGGGAGACCGCACCATCGCTTTGTGGAACCCCGAACTCACCGATCCTGAACACGGTGTGCGCGCCAGCGCAGTGGCTGAAGCGAGCGAGATATTCGCTCGACTGGTCGCCGAAGGTCGCCACACGATTGCGTTCGCTCGGAGTCGTCGGGCAAGCGAGCTGATGTATCGGTGGGCGAAAGAACGCCTCGACACCGAAACCGGCAAACGAATCGCGCCGTATCGAGCCGGATACCTCTCCGAAGACCGCAGAAAGACGGAGCGAGAACTGTCGGACGGAACACTTCTGGGAGTCACCGCTACCAACGCCCTCGAACTCGGCATCGACGTCGGTGGCCTGGACGCGGCGATCATCACGACATTCCCCGGGACCATCTCTTCGTTCCGGCAACAGCTCGGCCGGGCGGGTCGCCGCCAGGAGGCGTCGTTGGCGGTCCTCGTTGCAGGGGTCGATGCGCTCGACCAGTACTACATGACCCATCCAGACCAGCTCTTCAGCCGCTCCGCCGAGGCGGCGGTGGTCAACCCCGAGAACGAAACCATTCTCGACGCACACATCGGATGTGCCGCATACGAGCTACCGATCGTTCCCGACGACCGCAGCTTTTTCGGATCGACGCTCGAGGACCGCCTGCCCCATCTCATGGAAGACGGGGACTTTCGAATCCGTGACGGCAAGCTGTTCTGGGCAAGCAGAATCCGACCGACTCGGAGGGTGAATCTTCGAACCTCGGGCAGCGCCCCCTACGACATCGTCGAGGTGCGCGGCGACGCACTTGGATCGATCGACGAACATCGAGCCTTCTCGCAGTGCCATGCGGGCGCGGTGTATCTGCACCGAGGCGAGTCGTATCTGGTCGAAGATCTCAACCTCGCCAATCGCGAAGTGAGCGTCCGCCGCAAAGACGTCGATTACTACACCCAGGCGCATGTTGAGAAGGACCTCGTCGTCACTCGAACCGAAGAGTCGAAGCGAGTCGGACGGCTCGATGTCGGTGTCGGCCGGGTCGAGGTTGAATCTCATGTGATCGGTTTCAAGAAGAAGAAGATGAACGGAGGCGCCATCCTCGACACGCTGCCACTCGACCTGCCAACCGAGCGATTCGCCACTCAGGCTTTCTGGTTCGAGTTTCCCGATGAGCTGTACGAGGAGGCAGGGCTGGAATGGCAGGCCATACCTGGCACGCTGCACGCGATCGAGCACACCGCAATCGCAATGCTGCCGATGTACGCGATCTGTGATCGTTGGGACGTCGGAGGATTGTCCACCGCGATGCACCGCGATGTCGGCAAAGGGGTGTTCTTCATCTACGACGGCTACCCGGGTGGCGCCGGAATTGCACCGATCGGTTTCTCCGTGGCGGAGCGCCATCTTCGAGCGACGCTCGACGCCATCCGTTCGTGCCCCTGCGCCACAGGATGCCCATCGTGCGTGCAGTCGCCGAAATGTGGCAATTTCAACGACCCGCTCGACAAGGCGGGAGCGATCGCTCTGCTCGACGTCGCACTGGATCACTGAGCCGGGGACGCGTCTGCCGCGTAGTGTCGAAAGATGCACCACATCCAGGTGATGGAAGCAAGCGTGCGTGCCGGCAAGATGCCGGAGTTCGTTCACGCCGTCCAGCATTGGGAACGGTTGGCGCTCGACGATCCCGATGCACCTGAATACCACGCGGTGTATGTGGGGGAAGCCGACCCGCACCGGCTCCTCGTGGTCACCCAGTTTCGCGACCGCGCAACCGCGAGTCGATTCACCGCCGCCGGCCTCTTCGACACGTTCGAGGAGAAGGTGAGGCATCTCCTCGCGGATGTCCCGCAGCGCACGCCGTTCGATCTCTTCTATGCGGCGGGTTCAGAAGGCACCAACGTCATATTCGGAGAAGACACCTCCACGCCTCATTGAGACGATTAACAAACGCAGAACACCGGCGTTGTTGGTCACTTTTGGCTTTACAGTCACGGCATGGACTCCACAACTGCAGACTTGGTAGACGCGTCTACACAAGCAACCTCACATCGCTCCGCCAAACTCCAGCCTGCGATAGCCGGCATCCTCGCGGCGTTGTCGGCACTGGCAACGACCGAGCTCATCGCTGGTGTGTCGAGCGCTCCCACATCCCTGTTGTCGTCAGTGGCGTCGCTGCTGATTCGCATCATGCCGCCAGCCATCACTGAATTCGGCATCAACACCTTCGGAACCAATGACAAGGCTGTGCTTCAGGGCAGCATCTGGCTCGTGGCGATCCTCGGCGGAGCGGTCCTCGGCATCGCGGCCGCACGCTGGTTCTGGGTTGGCGTACTCGGATTCGTCGGCTTCGGCCTCCTCGGCATGGTTGCCGGCGCCAGCGATCCCTTGGCCACAACGAGCTTGGCGGTGATCACCGCTGCTGCGGCTGGCGCCGTCGGTATCGCAATACTCGCCTGGTTGGTCGGTGCAGCAGAGTCAGCCGCAACCTCCCCCGACACGGGCCGTCGAGGGTTCCTCGGCGTCGCCGCAGGTATTGCCGTCGGCATCGTCGCCACCACGTCCATCGGTCGCGCCCTGTTGGCACGCACGAGGCAAATGGCTGCCAGCCGCGAAGAAGTGATCTTGCCGACGGCGGACGTGCAGGCAGCCGCTCCGCCAACCGGCGCCTCCCTCGGAGTCGACGGCATCTCGCCGCTCATCACGCCCAATGACGAGTTCTATCGCATCGACACGGCTCTCACGATTCCCATCGTCGACCTCGACAGCTGGCGGTTGCGTATTCACGGCATGGTCGACCGGCCCTTCGAGATGACGTTCGACGATCTTCTCGCCATGCCGATGGTCGAAGAGCACATCACCATCGCCTGTGTGTCGAATCGGGTGGGCGGCGATCTCATCGGTACCGCCAAGTGGCTCGGGGTACCGCTCAGCGAGATCCTCAACCGCGCCGGTGTGCAAGACGGTGCCACTCAGATCGTCGGCCGGTCCGTTGACGGCTTCACGGTCGGGTTCCCGACCGAAACGGTGTTCGACGGTCGGCAGGCTCTTTTGGCCGTCGGGATGAACGATGAGCCGTTGCCACTGGATCACGGATTCCCGGCCCGCTTCGTCGTCGCCGGGCTGTACGGCTACGTGTCGGCGACCAAGTGGCTGTCTGACATCGAGCTGACGACTTGGGACGCGTTCGACGCCTATTGGGTGCCGCGAGGCTGGGACAAGGAAGGGCCGATCCTCACGTCGTCACGAATCGACAAGCCGGCCAACGGAGCTCAGGTCGACCTCAACGTTCCCACGATCATCGGCGGCGTCGCGTGGGCGCCCACCCGAGGCATTTCAAAGGTCGAGGTGCAAATCAACGAGGGCGCATGGCTCGAGGCCGATATGGCGGAATCAATCAGCGACAACACCTGGGTTCAGTGGCAACTCGACTGGACTCCAGACACGAGCGGAGGTCAGGTCATCAAGGTGCGCGCCTACGACGGTGACGGGGTCGTCCAGACCGACCGTGTTGCTCCGTCGAAACCGGGTGCTGCAACGGGCTACCACGGACGGTCGATTTTCATCGGCGAGATCTGAGCTCGTCAGTTCGGCGTCATCCAGCGTCGGCCACGATCGCCAGCACGTCGTCTCCGTACTCCTCGAGCTTCTTGGCCCCGATTCCGGCCACCTCGAGCAACTCCGCCTCGGACCGTGGCCGTCGACGGGCGATGTCCTCCAGCGTGGCGTCGTGGAAGACGACGAACGCAGGCACATTCCGTTCCCGTGAAGTGGTCAGCCTCCACGCCTTGAGCAACTCGACGAGAGCCAACGCGTCGTCGTCGAGGCTGGCAGCCTTTGTGACTTCCTTGATTTCTCCCATGGCCACCGTGAGCTCGACGCCTCGGTCGAGCATCACCGTGATCTCGTCGCCGCCGTATCCGGTGACAGTGCCCTTGTAACCACCGGCAATCCTGACCGTGTCGCCGACGGCGGGCAATGCGAAGGCGGGTTTGGCGGGCGCACGTTCGAACCGGACCTTCTTCGGCTCGGTAGTGCGCTTCGGAGCCGATCCGTCGAGCTCACCAAGGAACCTTGACGGTCTGCGCTTGTCGGCCAGCACCACTGATTGGTCGATGGCTCGGGTTATGGCGACGTGGAACACTCGGCGTTCTTCTTCGGTGTCGCTCGCGAGGTCGTGAGGCAGCGCGCCTCTGTCGACGCCGAACACGATGACCCGACTCCACTCCATGCCCTTCACTCGATGGACCGACGAGAGCGTCACGCCGTCTTCGGCGGTTCGAGTCGCAACCACCTGCGTGATCCACTCGATGAACCCATCCAATCGGGGGCGGATGGCCGCAGCGCGTCTGATGGCAACGAGATCGTCGAGGTGGCTCGAGCGTGAGGCGTTTCCCCTGCCGGAGTCGAGCGTTCTCGCGCTGGATCCGAGTCCGATCTCGTCGATCAACGAGTCGATCACTTCGCCCGCATCTCCGTTGCGAGCGACGCGACTCACGCGTTCGAGGTCTTGGCAGAAACTCGCCCATCTCGAGGCTTGCTTGGCATCGAGGTCGACGCTGAGCGACTCGAGATCGCGCAACTCGGAAATCCTCCGAATCCCGAGATTCTGAGCAATCCGATTGAGGCCCCTACCTGGCCTCCGCACTGCTTCGAGCACGTCGCTGCGCTGCATCGCTTCAGGATCGGCTGCGAGGCGCATCCACGCGAACAGTGCACGAAGGGTGGTTCGCCGGATCGAGTCGGCGCTCAGGAGATCGTTGGTGGCAACACCGGCTTCGGCCAGCGCGGCCTTCAGCGGAATGAGCGATGAGTTCACTCTGCTCAACACCGCTATCTCGTCAGTGCGGATCCCGGCCTCGATCCAATCGACGATGGTGTCTCTCGCGATGATGGCGAGTTGTTCGTTGTCCTCACGTTTGACGGTCAGAGCCACTCCGTCCGACGTTCGGTTGGCCTTGATGGTCTTGTCGATCCGTCGATCGTTGTAGCCGAGAAGAGTCGTGGCCGCCACGACGACGTCTGGTGGGCAGCGGTAGTTCGTTTCAAGCGCGTAGTGATGCGCCGCCGGAAAGTACGTGTCGAAGTCGATGAGGTAGCCGGGGTCTGCACCGGCGTAGCCGTAGATCACCTGATCGTCGTCGCCGACACCGAACACCTGGAGTTGGGGCGAAGCCACTAGGCGAAGCAGTAGGAGGTACGCCGGCGTGAGGTCCTGGAACTCGTCCACGAGAAGGTGGCGGCATCGATTCTGCCAGCGTCCCCTGAGATCCGGATCTCGAAGCAGTGCCTCGATCGCGCCATAGACCTGTTCCCCGTGGTCGACGCGCCCTGTGCCATACAGCCGCTGACGGTACGGCTCGAAGGCATCGGCGAATCCGGGCACGTCATCTCGTTCGGCTTCGACGTCGCCTGGATCGAAGAGACCGGACCGCACTTGTTCCAAGGCTTCGATGTAGGGGCCCATCGGATCGGAATTTGCTCGCTGTGGGACGGAGACGAGGTTGCCCAGGACATTCCGCACGTCTCGCTCACCGATGAGGTCCAGCGTCGGATTGGATTCCCGGAGGATGGCCCAACCCAGACTGTGGATCGTGCGCACGGTGCTGGCGGCTCCGGCGACGCGTTCTCTCAGCTCAGAGGCTGCTCTGGTGTTGTATGCGACGGCTATGACCAATCCCGGCTCGATGGCTCGGCCATCGATGAGGTGTGTCAGCCGGGCCGCCAAGGTCCTGGTCTTGCCCGAACCGGCCGGTGCGATGATCCGGGCCGCGGCACCGACATGCGCAACCGCTGCAGCCTGGTCGACGGCAAGGTCACTGACGAGCGGGATCTCCGTCGGCACCGTCCGCTCACGTCCCATGTCGATCGACTCGCCGTGGACGATTGCGTGATCGAGGCTGTCGAGCGGTCCACGGGGACCGCCGTCGATCCAGTGTGGGGTTCCGTTGAGCAACACGTCGGCCGGACCGCCCTGTGATGCACCGATCGATGACGCCTTCACCGCCCACCACCACTTCGGCTCGCCTGAACGAGCGTCGTAGTTGTTGGAGAAGCACAGGAATCTCAGCCGCTCGAGCGGAAAGAGGAAGTCGCCTCCGGCCGCCCACGGTGCGCCGTCGAACGTTTCATGTACCGCCAGCGCCTGCGGATCGACGTGCCACTCGATGACGGTCGGCTGACGCGTCGCCCAGGCAACGTGCAGCCGGTCGGCCAACGTGTTGGCCGATTCGTTGCTCGACAGCGCAGCTTGGTCCACGACCACAACCGGCGCGTCAGCCCATGGATCTGGGACAGGAGAACCGGCCGTGACCACCACACCTCTACCGAGAGCTTTAGGTCCGGGAATCGTCATCTGAACCTGAGAGTAGAGGGACCGCACGACACGAAGTTGTCGCCAGCCGGCAACCTCAGGCTCTCGCCCCCATGAAGTTGAGGGTCTCGCGAGTTGCCGCGCTGTCGAATTCGCCGCCTACTTGTAGGTAGAAGCGCGTGACGCCGGCCGCAGCCAATTGTGACAGCGTCTCGCGAACCTGTTCGGCCGATCCCCGGGGAGTGTTGCGATGGGCGAAATGAGCTTCCAGTTGGTCGAGCTCTAGTCCGAGCTGTGACGCCTTTTCGGCGAAGACTTCTCGATAGTCGGCTTCGGTGGCAGCGACGAGGACTGCTCCTGCACTGGAGATCAGCAGCTTGTCAGGATCGCGACCGGCATCGATCGCGGCCTGCTTCGCCCGCTGAATCCGATCTGCGACGTCTGGACCTGGGTAAACGTTGAACTCATCGGCATAGGTCCCGGCAAGTCGCGGCGTCTTGTGCGCACCTGTGCCGCCAACGACGAGTCGCATCGCCCCCACGGGGCGCGGGTCGATGGGGATTGCGGCCAGCGAGTAGTGCTCTCCTTCGAAACCCGCCGGCTCTGCGGCGAACATCGCTCTCAGGTAGCCGAGCGCTTCTTCGAGCATCTCGTAGCGGGTTGATCGATCGGGGAATGGAATTCCAAACACCTCGTGTTCGGGCTCCAGCCAACCGGTTCCCACTCCGAGATGGAACCTCCCGTCAGAAAGACCGTCGATGGTGGCGGCGAGCTTCCCGAGTACTGCGGGATGGCGGAAGGTGATGGGCGCCACGAGCACCACGAGTTCGATGACGTCCGTCTCGCGTGCCAAAGCGGCGAACTGCGCAAAAGCATCTGGCGCTTCGACCCGCACGTCGGGATTGATGCTGAGCAGGTAGTGATCGGGTAGCGCGAACGCGGCCAGTCCGCACGCCTCGGCCCAGCAAGCGGCCGCTCTGACGTCGTCCCAGGCGCCGCCGCCCTGCAATGCGTAT
>JABDJC010000090.1 GCA_013003395.1 Acidimicrobiia bacterium | reverse complement strand
ACACCGTCACCCGCGCCACACCAACAACCCGCCAGTACTGGCTGATCGCGTTCGGCCTGGCCGTGATCACCGCCATCGAGGTGGCGGTGGCGTACATCGAGGCATTCGATCCAGTTCTTGCTCCTGTCCTCCTGGTCTTGTCAGCAGTCAAGTTCGTCGTTGTGGTGGGTTGGTTCATGCACCTGCGCTTCGACATGATCTTGTATCGACGCTTTTTCCTGTTCGGTCTCATCGGAGCACCGATCTTGTTTTTGGTGACGCTGCTGACCTTCACGGGGTATTCCCCTTGACATGAGTGCGCTTCCGGCGTTCCACATTCATTGGGACACATGGGGCCTGATCGTCGCACTCGCCTTGTACCTCGAGTTCGGCGTCTCTCGGCTTGCGTCTCTGTACGCGCCGCAGGGCGAGCCGCCGATCACCAAGAGGCAGCGGCAGGCCTACTACGCAGGTCTCCTGTTGCTCGGGTTGGTGTCAACGTGGCCGATTCACGACATCGGCGAGACGAGCTTGTTCACGTTCCACATGATCGAGCACATCTCGATGTCCTTGGCCGTGCCGCCTCTCCTGTTGTATGGCGCTCCGTGGTGGCTCATTCGGGCGACCGTCAAGCCGATCCTTCCTCTGATGAGGTGGCTCACTCACCCCTTGATCGCGCTGCTGTTGTTCAACGTCGTTCTCGCCGGATTGCACTACGAAGTCTTTATCGAAGCGATGATCTCGTCCGAGCTGGCGCATTTTGGGGTGCACGCCGCGTTGTTCATTTCCGCCATCTTGATGTGGTGGCCGGTCATGGGGCCGATTCCCGATCTCCCGCGACTGGAGCCGCTGCCTCGGATGGGTTACCTCTTCCTGCAGTCGCTCGTCCCGACGATTCCGGCGGCATTCTTTACCTTCGCCAGCGGACCGGTCTACGACATCTATGACAGCTTCGACCATCTGTTCGGTTGGTCGACGGTGACCGATCAGACCATCGCAGGCCTCATCATGAAGCTCGGTGGTGGCCTCATCCTCTGGACGGCGATCGCCATCACCTTCTTCCGCTGGAACGCAGAGGAGGAGCGCCTCGACCGGCCGAAGCCGGTGAGCCGGGTCCACTGATGCGACGCCTCGCGGCGTTGGCGCTAGCAGCGCTGCTCGCGGTTGGCTGTAGCGGCGGCTTGGAGTCGGTGCGAGGAACTCTCATCGAGGTCGACGGTGACCTGGTTGCGGTGAAGTCGTTCACGATCCGCTCGACAGGCGGAGAGACCCTCATGTTCGAACCCAGTGACGGCCTGCTCTTCGGAACCGGGCCCCTCACACACCTCTCAGACCACCTCAGAAGCGGCGAACCGATCGATGTGACGTACAAGACCGAAGGTGACCGTCTCATAGCAACGGCAGTAGCAGACGGCGACTGACGGTCGTCCTCGTGCGGTGATGCCCCCTGCGGCCTAGGAGGCCGCTGTCCCCCCAACACTCGCTGGCGCTCGCGAGGGGGACAGAGGTCCCAGTGTCACGCGGGGACGGTTCGGTTTCCTCCCCCGTCGACGAAGGAGACGGTTGGGGGAGGAAGCTCCGCTAGGAGCGGAGGGGGCACAACGGGTGAAGGCCAATCGCGTTCGTACAACTCTGACGCGGCGACCGAGGAGGTGATGCCCCCTGTGGCCTCGTTGGAATCCTCGGGTCGCCTTTTCGGCTATTCGGCTTCGTCCGGTTCGCGGGGTGACTGGCTCTCCTCGAGTTCGCGGTGGACGTCATCGAGCAGCGCTAGGTGGGACTCGAGGTCGGGATGCTGGGTGACGCGGTCCAGCTCCACCAACGTTTCCAGCTCGGTGACCGCCTCGGCCAGTCGCCCCGACTGACGATGGATCAAGGCGATGTTGAACCGGGTGACGGCTTCGCCTCGGCGATCGCCGACGTCGCGGAGGATGGGGAGGGCTTGTTGGTAATACGAAAGGGCCTGGTCGGGTTGTCCCAGCGCGTAATACACGAGGCCGATGTTGTTGAGGGTGGTGGCTTCGCCGCTGCGGTCGCCGACGTCACGGACGATGGGGAGGGCTTGTTGGTAGTACGTGAGGGCTTGGTCGGGTTGTCCCAGCCCGTGGTACACGCCGCCGATGTTGTTGAGGGTGGTGGCTTCGCCGTGGCGGTCGCCGACCTCTTTGCGGATGGCGAGGGCTTTTTGGAAGTAGGTGAGGGCATGGTCGGGTTGCCCGAGCTCGTAATACACGCTGCCGATGTTGTTGAGGGTGGCGGCTTCGCCGCTGCGGTCACCGACGTCACGGACGATGGGTAGGGCTTGTTGATGGTGGGTGAGGGCTTGGTCGGGTTGCCCGAGCCGGCGGTACACGATGCCGATGTTGTTGAGGGTGGTGGCTTCGCCGTTGCGGTCACCGACGTCTCGGACGATGCTGAGGGCGTGTTGGTAGTGGCTGAGGGCCGTCCAAGGGTCACCCAAAATGCGGGTAGCGAGCCCGAGAGAGTTGAGGGCGTGGGCGTCGTCACCGAGATTCAGCGTGGCACGGCTGACCGAAACCACATCGCGGTACCGTGACAGATCCAACAAGCCGGTGGTCAGTCGCGCACCGACGTCACGAGCGATGTCGGCCTCCCCGCCCAACACCGCAAGCCGGTGTACCTCGACCAGGCGTTCTTCTGGAATCATGTCGGTTCGTTTTCGACCCAGACCTCGTACAAGGCCCGTGCACCGGCGGCGCACGCGGCGGTGCGTTCTTCGTCGCTGATGGCGTCGGCCAACAAGGGTGACACGATGTGATTCACGAAGTAGCGGGGCTCGCTGGTCATGGCGTCAGTGCCGACCTCGATGAGCCCTACGGCGGCCGAGCGTTCCAGGTGCGTGTCGACGTCGGGACCTTCAGCGACAGCATCAACTGCGACCCTGGGGACCGGGAGGTCGAACACGTCGACGAATGCGAGCATGCGCTTGACGTCCGGATGTTGAGCGTCGAGGAGTTCCTGAGCCAGTACGTCCTCGCGGAACTCACTCGCCTTCGACTCGATGGTTTCGAGGAGAGCGTCGATGTCGGTGTGCTCATCGAGAACGAGTTGGTCGAGCCATTCGAGCAAGCGGGGAATCCCAGACGAGGCCTCGACGGCCCGATCCCTCACTGCGGGGTCAGCCGTTCCATCTGGTCCGATGGCGGTGAGCTGGCGCAGCTTCTTCTCGAGTTCCGGACCCTTCATCGATTCGAGCGCCTCGATGTGCAGCCGAGCTCCAGCCGGTGGAGCGAAGTCGTACCGGCTGGTGATGATGACTCGACTCCGGCTGCCGGTCGACCGGATCGCCTCCAAGAACGCTTGCACGATCTCGGCGGCATCCGGCGTCAGCACGTATCCATCGCCTCGCGGCTCGAGGTTGCCGTCTTCGAAATCGTCGATGACGAAGAGGCAATCGAGAGCTTGCAGTGGGCCGTGCAGCAGGTAGCGGATTCGATCAGCAAGGCTTGCATCCGGCCGATTGAGGATCTCGTTCGCTTCCGAGAAAGCAGCCATGTCGTCGAATTTGATGCGACTTGGGAGCTTGAGCACTTCGAGTTCGTCGAGCTTGCCGATCCAGATGACTGACTGATGTGTGGCCATTCTCTCCACGAGCCGTGAGGCGAGGGTGCTCTTCCCCAATCCGCCCATCCCCCGCAGCAACAGTCCTTCGATGGTGTCTGGCGCACCGGGCTGTCGGCGCAAGGCACGGAGGCTTCGTTGTATGACTCGTCTGCGACCGACAAAGTCTTCCCGCGAGGCGACCTTGACCTTCCCCTCATCGTCGAGGAAGGCGGAATCTGTTGGCGGACGCCGGGATCGCATACGACCCGGTTCGTTCGGCGGTGACACGAGCGGCCCGAGGGGCGTTCCGTTGGCGTAGAGGCGCAGTAGATGCCAGAACGGACTGTCTTCGGTCCAGAGGTGGCCCCGCGCCCGTGCGACGGCCTCGTCGATCCTCATCCCGGCGGCGAGTCGCTCATACAAGAAGGAGGCGAGCAGGTTGGCGGACTGATCGCCCACCGGAAGCGACCAACCGAGGACGCACGGGGCACCCATCTCCACCAACGCTTCACTCATCGACGGGAGCGCACCGTCCTGCGGCGCGGATCCCGTCTTACAACCCGACAGGAACACGAGGCGCGGCCAGCGGTTCTCGAGGGCGGTAGCGATGTCTGTGGCGCTGGCGGGCGCAACATGCCCCTCATCGTCCTCGAGGAGAAAGACCGGTTGATCGCCGTTCACGTCGGCGTGCCCGCTCAGGTGAAGTACGTCGAAGTACCCCTTTCCGTAAGAGCGGCTGATGAACTTCAGGCCGGCGAGACTGCCGCTCTCTTCGACAAACAGTTCGACGGGGGCGTCTCTCGTGGCGTCGAGAATCAATCCTTCTTCACGCTCGAATTCGAGGACCGGCTGGACATCTTCGGGTGATGTCGCCATCAGAAGGATTCGCAGCTCTCGATTGGCCCGTTCGACTTCTGAGGCGTGATCGGAGACGCGCACCACCGTCGAGAAAGGTTTGACGATGTCGATGGCCAGGTACTCGCCGTTCGGCGCCATCAGCTCCCACGGTAAGTGGCGGAGTCGCTCGTCAGCGTCGATGTGGAGGACGGTCCCGGACGGATCGTCGAGGGCAGCCCCCAACCAGCGGTCATCTCCGTCAAGGAAGGTGTAGAGGTCATGACCCAATTCGCGCAATACCGGCGAAACCTGCCTGTAGCCGTCCTGGATTTCGCTGATGAACTGGTCGATACGGTCGGCGTCCAGCGGACGCTCCTTGATCAGCGTTCCCTCATGGTCCTTGAGGCGCAGCATCGACCGCGTACTGGTCTTCGGAAAGACCTCTATCTGGAGGTTTTGCACGTTGCTCGTCTCCAATACAGCCGCGATGCCATTTTATGGGGCCTCTCCGTCGCTCGGCGGGGCCATCCCGGAAGCTTCGACGTTGGCTCTGATCGCAGCGATCTCGCGCTTCGAAATCTCGACGCCACGCGTGTCGTTGATGGAGTCCCGGATGGCAAGGGCAGCCAGGTGATGCTCTAGTGCTTCGTCAAGGTTGCCCTGTTCGGCTCGAGCGATGCCAAGGCTGGTCTCTGCAACGGCCTGCCCCCTCTTGTCGCCGATCTCGGAGCTGATGATCGCAGCTCGTTGGCTGGCGTCGAATGCTGCGTCGAAATCGCCTTTCTTGCGGTGGATGCTGCTCAGACTGTTGAGGGACACCGCCTCGCCCTGTCGGTCGCCGATTTCCCTGCGGATGGTCAAGGCGGCCTCGTAGCGCTCTTGCGCTTCGTCGAAGTGGCCCAGGGTGCGCTGGAGTTGGCCGATGTTGTTGAGCGTCACGCCCTCACCGCGTCGATCGTGAGCCTGCCGTCGGACTTCGAGAGCGGCGTCGAAGTGCTGAGCCGCTTCCTCGTGTTCGCCCATCCGCATGTGAATCCGGCCGATGTGGTTGAGTGCGATTCCTTGGCCGGTGAGGTCACCGTCTTCCCGGTACAGCTCCAGGGCCTGGCGATAGTGGGTGACTGACTGGTCGAGCTGATCCTGATTGCGGCAGATGTTGCCCAACCCGATCAGGATCCTCGCCCGGGTCGAGATGTCTGCGTTTCTGGCTTGCTGATGGGCCTCTCGAAACAACCCGTGGGCTCGGTGTAAGCCACCAACCAATCTATGCGCTTCGGCCTCCTGAGCCATCATGAGCGGATCGTCGACCACTCGGCGTGTGTCCTCGACGAGTGTGACCACGTCCCGAAATCGCGAAGTGTCCAAGAAGCGCTGTGCGAGTTCTCTGCCGACAGCCACGGCAAGCTGATCTTCGCCGCCGCACAGCGCGAGTCGGTGAATCTCTATGCGATGGTCGTCTCGGTTCAAGATTCGTCCTTGATGGAGCCGTCTACTCCCGACAAACCTACCGGGCACGGCCTATCGCGGTGGCAGAACGGACGAAGGTCGATCGCGGTCGTCGAGCTCACTGCGCGGCGTCCGAGAAGGGTTCCCGTACGGTGATGCCCCCCTGCGGCCTGGCGGCCGCTGTCCCCCCAACACTCGCTGGCGCTCGCGAGGGGGACAAAGAGTCTCGCTGCGCTCGCGAGGGGGACAGATATTTCCTCCCCCGTCGACGTAGGAGACGGTTGGGGGAGGAAGCGGCGCTAGCCGCGGAGGGGGCACAACGGGAAGAGATCGATCGCGTTCGTCAGGTTCAGACGCGTGGGTCTGCGCTCGCGAGGGGGACAGAGACTCAACCGACCCCGTCAGGCGCCTGTGCGGTCCCAGGGGCGGTAGGCGGCGGCTGAGGCTGCGGCCAGGATGATGATCGCGACGATGCTGCCGACGATGACTGCGCCGCCGGTGATCTCGTGTGCGGCCGTGAGGAGTATCTGAGAAAGCGGTACCGCGATAACCGCGAGAATCACCAGGGCAGCAATCGGCGCACCCATGGCCTTCATCGAGGCCGACAGGAACTCGCCTTTGGTCTTCGGCCAGGCCGCTCCTTCGAGGCCGAGGAATGCGGGGTTGGCTAGTGCGTGGGTGAGCCAGCCGACGCTGGCTCCGACCGAGGCGCCAACGACCATCGCGCTACCGATCAGGCGGAAGGCGGAGATGGTGACGAGTCCTTCTGCAATCTGACCAGACATGTTCACGGCCATTCGCAGCCCGACGTAGGTGAGCAGAGCGCCGCTCGTTGCAGCAATGGCCAACAGTGACGTGGTGGGGAACGTGGCGAGGTCAGGGGTGCGGGTCTTGCCGATCGCCATGGCGATCACCCCAATGGCTATGCCGCCGAGCGTTCCGAGGATGATGGACAGAAACCACATGGCGCCAGCCGTGACGACGAGTTGCGGCCGTGCTCGTCCGCCGGCCAGGACAACGGCGTCAAAGCTCGCCATCGACATCAACGCACCGAAGCCTGCCAGGAACACGGCGCCGGCGAATCCGCCGAGGACACCGCTCACAAGCGTTGCGGTCAGTCGATTTCGATCCATACCGTTTCCTCCGAAGCTGCGGCGATGTTAGTGGATGGCCAACGGCTCACAATGTGCAGGGCTCTGGCGAGAAGATGCCGAGGACGACACCGTCTGCTGTTGATCCCGTGATCGGTCCCCAGAGTACCCGGGCGCCGTCTGAGTCCCTTCGCAGTTCGTAGATGTTCCCCAGCGTCGGGTCGTCCAAGTAGTTGATGGTGAACGATCCGCCGTAGATCTCTTCGAGGTCGGCCACCGAGTCACCGGCCTTGAGTCCCGACAGGGTCGCCAGGTCGCTGGCAGGCGAGATGAAGGATTGTGATGAGTCGAGGCGGTATCCGGCGAAGACCGGTACGCCTGCACCGTCGTGATTGACGATGACGATCAGCGGCCCCCAGCGCACGATGCGTTCGTAGCCTTCGAGGCACGATCCGAACTCGCCGGTAGAGATGCCGTCCCCACTGTCGCTGTCTGCTGGTCCGAGACTCGCCGCCAGTCGCCCGAGGGCCTGATCAGCGGGCAGTCCGAACTCGATCGGTCCGATCGAGGTCCTCGCAAGCTGAAGCTGATCGAGTGGAATTGCGTCACCGACGGGGACGATCGTGGGGCCAGGGGCCACCGTGGTCGTCGTGGTCGCTGGATCGGAGGTGCCGCCGGTTGCTGCGCCTGCGTCAACAGTTGTCGATGGTGCTCCTTCGACCGTCGTTGTGGTTTCGGTCGGGAGTCGTGGTCCGGTGTCCGGATCGCGGGCGAGTAACTGGAACGACGTGACGGTGATGACTACGAGCACGGCGAGCACGGCCAACCCGACGATGAGCGGATT
>JABDJC010000191.1 GCA_013003395.1 Acidimicrobiia bacterium | reverse complement strand
CGCGCCGCTGATGAGTTCGAACATCTCGTGAAGGTCGCTGCAGATTATCCAAGGGCAGAGACGGCGCCGATCATGTCCACCGACAGGTCATTGGACGAGGTATATGCCGACTACTACCTCGATCGAGAGGGCGTTGCACTGCCGGCCGAGCTGCGAGCGGCATTTCTCGACGTCATGGAAGAGGCGACCAGTGCGACCGCTTGAACTCAGGTTGCGAGACTTCAAGAGCTACCGGGGGAAAGACGCAGTGTTCGACTTCCGTGGTCGACGGCTGGTCGGGATCGTCGGACCGATCGGTAGTGGAAAGTCTTCCATCCTCGATGCGATCTCGTTCGCACTGTACGGCCGAGTTTCCGGCGTCAAGGGGACTTCTGCGCTGATCCACCAGCGTGCCGACGGTGCCGCAGTGTCGCTGCGATTCGTCTCTGGTGGCGAGATCTGGGAGGTGACACGCGCCATCCGCCGACAGGGTCAGAGCCAACATGCCCTGTACCGACTCGGGGCCGACGATGACGGCGAACCTGTCGACAAGATCACGATGAAGACCAACGTCGACAAGCAGATCGTCCAAACGCTTGGCCTGGACTTCGATGCGTTCACGAAGTCGGTGTTGCTGGCTCAGGGTCGCTTTGCGGAATTCCTCGAAGCAGGTCCTGCCGAGCGGGACAAGGTCTTGAAGGGAGTCTTCGGTCACGACCGAATCGATGCCATGCGCCAAGCAGCCAAGGACACCGTTGCGAAGACCACCATGGACATCGAGCGACTCACGATCCGCCTGGAGGACACGGACCGCCAAGCTGAGCGATTGGAAAACAACCGTACGCGGCTTGCGACGCTCGACAAGCGTCTCGAACTTCTCCAGAAGGTCCAGCCGAGGATCGCCGACCTCGAGTCGGCAATCGACGCCTCCGAAGCGTCTATCAAGCGGTTTGCCGAACGGCTGAGCGAGCTAGACGCATTGGCAGCGAGACTGCCCGACGCAGCGACCACCGCCACGATGTTGGACCTCGCAGGCACGGTCGAAACCAAGATGGCAGGGCTCCAAGACAAGGTGGTGGCGGCTGAGAAGGACCTCGCCGAGCTGTTGGAGGCAGAGCCCCCGCTGGACGTCGAGCGCTCCACGTTGGAGGCCGCAGCAGAGTTGATGGCTGTCCACGACGCCAAGAAGGCAGCTCTCGACGACGCCGACGACGCCACGGCGACCGCACAGCAGCGATTGGAAAAGGCAAAGGCCGAGGTGGTCGACGCCGAGGCTCAACACGAGAAGGCGCTGGCACGAAAGCGAGCGGCTGCTGAAGGCAATGAGTCGGCACAAGAGGCACACGACGTTGCGGCGCGTGCACTGCATGATGCTCGGCACGCAGAGATGGCAGCCACACTCGCGGCAGATCTCGAAAAGGGCGAGGATTGTCCGGTGTGTCGACAGTCAGTCCTCGAGCTGCCGCCATCGATCCAGTCGCCAAATATTCAATCAGCAGAACAGGCGGCAGCCGGCGCGACTGAGGCGCTGGTGGCATCGAGGGAGCTGCTCAACAACGCGCTGGCGAGTGTCGCTGCCGCCGCAGAGGGCGTGGAGCGAGCGCGCGCCGTGGCGGCACAGGCGGTCGCTGACCACGCAGCAGCGGTTGAGAAGGTCAAGGCGGTGACGACTGAGATTGCCACAGCCGCCTCTGAAATCGCAGAGCTGCTCGGTACTGAAGAGATCGCTGCTGAACTCGATCGTCGTAGAGCCGAGTTGAAGCGGCGGGTCGATTCGGAGCGCAAGGCGCGTGAGGTGCTCGAGGCCGCCCGAAAGGAGATCACCGAGTCGCAGCTGGCTTCCGCAGAAGCAAAAGAGCAGCTCGACTCCTTGCGGGTCCGAGTCGTCGAGCTGGCGACGCGACTTGGAATGGACTCATTGACGGTTGGAACCGATCCCGAGCGGCTGGGCAAGGCGCTGGACGAAGTTCGAGGACAGTGGGGCGACCAGCGCGCCGCCGCACGAGCTTCAGCGGAGGAAGCAACGGCAGCTCGGGCGGTCGCTGCCGAATCTCTCAAAGACTTGTTTGCCGAAAGCGAGATCGTCGGAAGTTTCTCTGACGAGATGAGCCGGACTGCCGCGGAAGCAGCAGTGCTCCACCGCGACATTCAAGAAGCGACTGCTCGCCTTGAAGCGGTCGATTCTGTTCGCGCAGAACGAGCGGCACTTGAAGTGCGTGCCGCCGCGTACGCACGAGTCGCCGGCGACCTCACCGACTCCCGCTTCGTCAGGTATCTCCTCGACGATGAGCGGGCCAGACTGGCCGAGCTCGGGAGCGAACACTTCGCCTCTCTCACCGGAGGCCGATATCGGTTCAGCGAGGACGGCGCATTCCAGATCGTCGACCTCACTGCCGCTGACGCAGTCCGGGCGGCGGAGAGTTTGTCCGGAGGTGAGACTTTCCTGGCGTCGCTCGGTCTGGCGCTCGCCCTGGCCGAAATGGTGGCACGCGAGGGGAGTCGGCTCGATTCCTTCTTCCTGGATGAGGGATTCGGAAGCCTCGATCCGGAACATCTCGATCTGGCAATGGAAGGCATCGAGCGACTCGTGGCCTCCAGTGACTCTCGTTTCGTCGCCGTGGTCAGTCATGTGCCCGAGATGCGCCAGCGCATCGAGGACCTGATCCGACTCGATCGAGATGCAGTCACCGGAAACACGCAAATCATTCGCGCCTGACCGCCAGTCGAGTTCCGGACTCAGACCGGCTTCTCCGTCTAGATTCGCAGCAAAGGGAGGCGTCGTTGGGTCCACTACGAGGCATCAGAGTGGTGGAGCTGGCCTCGCTCGGGCCAGGTCCGTTCTGCGGGATGATGCTCGCCGACATGGGAGCCGACGTGATTCGGCTCGAACGGCCGACGCCAGTCAACCCGGTCCCTGGAGACCCAAGTCTCGATGTGCTGAACCGAGGCAAGAAGTCGGTAGCCATCGACCTGAAACACCCGGAAGCGGCTTCAGTGGTCTTGGACCTGGTCGGCTCGAGCGACGTCTTCATCGAAGGATTCAGGCCAGGAGTATGCGAACGGCTTGGCATTGGTCCAGAACCTTGCATGACCCGCAATCCTCAACTGATCTACGGTCGGATGACGGGATGGGGCCAAGAGGGACCGCTGGCTGAAACCGCCGGTCACGACATCACCTACCTGGCTCGAGCCGGCGGTCTCTGGAGCCTGGGCCATGAAGACCGGCCTCCGATGCCACCGCTCAACCTCGTTGCGGATTTTGGCGGAGGAGGCATGTTTCTTGCGTTCGGTGTGGTTGCTGCGCTGGTGAGCCGGACGTTGCGAGGGTACGGCCAGGTGGTCGACGCGGCCATGGTTGACGGCGTTGCCGCACTCCATGCGATGGCGCATTCGATGCGCAACCAAGGAGTCTCCAGCGACGAGCGACACAGTAACCTTCTCGACGGCGCCGCCCACTTCTACACGACCTATGAATGTGCCGACGGACAGTTCTTCGCTGTCGGAGCGCTCGAACCGCAGTTCTATCGAGTCTTCGTGGAAGGGCTGGATCTCGAACCGGGAGATTGGCCGCAATTCGACAGAGCCAGATGGGCTGCGCAACGAGCCGATATCGCGGAAATCATCGGCCGACACGACCGCTCGTATTGGATGGAGCGATACGAAGGGACGGATGCGTGTGTTGCGCCCGTCAACCGACTCGATGAGGTCGCAGCCGATCCGCATCTCAGCGCACGGTCGACCTTCGTGCAGGATCGCGGCGGGGTCCAGCCGGCACCGGCCCCGCGATTTGGGACAGACCGACCGGAACTCGTCGGTTCACCCCCTCTGCCTGGCGAGCACACCGTTGCTGCGCTCGAGTCATGGGGTTTCGACGGCGGCCGAATCGCAGCGCTCATCGAGCAGAGGATCGTGTTCAGACGCGTATGAGCGACGATCGGGGATCGACGCACATACGCCGTGCAATTGGCTCCTTTCGGAACCTTCCCCCCATAGGCATGCACGATATGGAGCCGAGGTGCTACGAGGTCATGTCGAGGCAGACGGACATCAAGCACGGCTCCTTGGGACAAGTATCTGTGTTGGTGCGCCACTTGTCGTGAGTAGTCGATTACTCATAAGTAGGTGACGCGCAGGCACCGGCCAGCTACCCTCGTCTTCTGAGTAATCCCAATATCAGGATGGTCTGCGATGGATACAGACTGGCCTCTCACCGGGCGAACTGCCGAGAAGGACACTTTGGCCCGAGCCGTGGCCAGAGGCCGCTCGGTGATCGTCGCCGGTACCGCGGGTGTCGGCAAGACGCGGCTGGTCGAAGATGTTGTCTCCGGGATCAGCCCGAAGCGCGTGTGCGTTCACCGAGTGATTGCCACGGGCGCTTCTTCCGACGTGCCGTTGGGCGCGCTGGCACGAGTGTTCTCGATCGCCGAGTCGTCGAGCGCCTCAATGATCATCGGTATGAACGAGGCTCGAACACGCCTGATATCGGAGGCAGGTGATCGACAGTTGCTCGTCTGGGTCGACAACGCGAACCTGCTCGACGACGCATCGGTTGAAACCCTGACGCAGATGGCGATGGCCGGGGAAGCTCAGGTCGTCGTGACGCTTCGTAATGACGAACCCGTGCCGCAACCGATCACCATGTTGTGGAAAGAGCGTATCGCTGACCGAATCGAAATCGAACCCCTCACCGAGAGCGCAACTCGTGCGCTGATCGAAGACGTGCTCGACGGTCCGGTCGACCGTATCTCCTGCGCAGCGATATTGCGGCTGTCATCAGGGAATCCGATGTTCCTCCGAGAGTTGTTGATTGCAGCCAACGACGCCGGAACGCTGATCAGAGCGGACAATCTCTGGACCCTGCGTGGCTCGCTGAATCTGTCGAATCGACTCAACGAAGTGGTCGAGGCTCGGCTCAAACGGATATCGGCGGCCGACCGAGAGGCGCTTGAACTGATCTCGCTGGCGGAGCCGATCGGAATCGAAGTGGTCAACCGCATTGCCGGTCAAGAAGCCGTGAACGACCTCGAAACGCATGGCCTCATCACCGTCGAAAGTCAGGTCCTCCGCACCGTCGTTCGATGCGCACATCCCGTGTACGCCGAGGTAGTACGGTCGACCATTCCAGCCGGCCGAGTCCGGTCCTTGCGACTCCGCCTGGCCGAGGAACTCTCGACTCTTGGTAAGAGACGCGATTCGGATTCGATACGGGTAGCCACGTGGAAGGTCCAGTCAGGTTGTGCTGTTGATCCCGAAGCCGGTAGGGAAGCTGCGAGGCGAGCGCTCCACGGTCGAGACTTCGGACTTGCCCGCAGGTTGGCGATGGCCGCGGATCCTGAGCACTCCTTTGCCGCCTCTGTGGCACTGGGTGAAGTCGAATTCGCCGAAGGAAATGGCGAGGCAGCCGATTCGTGGTTCCAGCGTGCGTACGGCTTGGCTTCGACGGAAGAGCAAAAGCGCGAGGCCGCGGTCGCAAGAGGCTTCAACCTCTTTTTGATCATGCATCAGTGGGACGCGGCACTCGAGTTTCTCGAAGCCGTCGAAGCCGATCTGTCGGATCCACGATGGAAGGCTGAGGCTCGGGCCGCTCGGGCAGCCATGCACCGCCTGCGAGGCCAGACAGCGAGAGCCCTGGAACTGGCGGACACGGTGTTGTGTGACGACGCCGCATCGGAAGTCAGCATCGGGCGCTCGCTCGGGGTAGCACACTCGTGCATGGTCGCCCGGGGCCAATTTGGGGCTGCGTTCAGGCATGCCGAGCGAGTCACGCTCAACGCAGGCAAGCACCCTGAGCTCCATCTGGATGAGATGGGAGTGGCGACGATGCATGCTGCGGCGGTTGGCCTCGGAATCGACCTCGGCGAAGGTATCCGGCTCGCACGGGAGGGATACGAGAATGCCGTCGGCAAACGCCTTCTGCCGGACGTGTCGTATTGGGGAAAGAACCTCGGAGAATTGCTTCTGCTGTCCGGCGCGGTCGGTCCGGCGCGCCGAGTGTTCGAAGAGACGGCTGCGGCCGTCCGTATCGCCGATCCGCTCGCGATGTCGTCCTTGGTGCTGGCGGGAGCGGCATTGGCGACCGTCAAGGCGGGGGATCTCCTGGCTGCCGAGCATCTCATCCAAGAGGCAACCTCGTCGGATGGCCTGGCTGCGGGTCGAGCTCGAGCCGCGATGGCTGCACGCAATGGGGACCGATGGGCCGCCGCGGAGATTGCGGTCGAGTCCGCAGGCCGTGCGTTTGCTCGGCTTGACACGGCATGGGGTCTCGTGAGCCTGCATGACGCGGTTCGCTACGGACACCCCGAGCTGGCGCTGCCATTGCTGCGCCACCATGGAAAGGGTGTCGAAGGTCCGTATCTATCGCTCATACTCGAGCACGCGGAGACACTGTCCGAACACGACTCCGAAGGATTGGAGCTCATCGCCAACGGGTTCGAGCAGTTCGGCGCCGTCATGTTGGCGGCCGAAGTGTTGTGCCAGGCGTCGTTGACGGCGGCGACCAGTCCACAGCGTGCCCGGAGGCTCGAGGCGCGAGCTGTCGCACTGTTTGATCGATGCGATGGGGCGGCGTTGCCGCCGATCTTGGTCGATGTTCGAGCCAAGATCCTGACCGGACGAGAATCGGAGATTGCGCAATTGGCCGCAATCGGTGAGAGTTCCAAGAGCATTGCCGAGCGATTGTTCATTTCAGTGAGGACCGTCGACAACCATCTTGCTTCGGTCTATGGCAAGCTTGCGGTGTCAGGTAGGAGAGAATTGGCCAAGGTGTTTGGAGTCGATCATGTCAAGACGTGATCGAAGGACTCGTTTCAGCCGTTGGTGGAGGTGCGCATGAAGGCGATCGTTGTTGGTGCGGGTGGTACCTCGCGCGAGTTGATGCGTCGTCTCGGCGAACGCTGGACCTTCGTGGTGGTCGACCCTGACGAGGAACACCTCACGGCCATCAGTGCGATCCGCGACGTCGAGACCATGCAGGGAGACGGATCGAGCCGTCTCACACTCGAACGAGCAGGTCTCAAAGAAGCCGAGGCGCTGATTGCCGCTACCGACGATGACGACGTGAACCTCGAGGCCGCACGGCATGCCAGGGAAGCCGGGCTGTTGCGCATCGCCGCAGTAGCCGCTGACCCCGAGCGACTTCCTGACTATCGAGCCGAAGACATATCCGTCTACTCGCCCGACAGCTTGGCGGCGCGTTCGATCGAAGTGGTGCTCGAGCCGCGCCGAGTCGCGTCGACCGCATTCGCCGACGGCAAAGCCGAAGCGATGGAGTTTCGGATAACGCCAGATTCGCCGGTGCGAGGAAAACGCCTGCGAGACCTGCACTCTGAAACGTGGATCGTGGCAGCGATTCTGCGAGAAGGACGCCTCGTCGTCCCGCACGGCGCTACGAGACTCGAGGCCGGGGACCGCGTGACCATTGTTGGAGCGGCGGCAGACTTCTCGCGGGTTGTGAGAACGTTCACCTCGGGCGAGTCACGATTCCCGCTCGGGTTCGGCCGCAACGTTGCCGTCGGCGTGTCGGGATTGGACGACGCCGAGGGTCCGGCGCGAGAGGCCATGAGCTTTGTCCGCAACTCGCAAGCAGAAGCACTGATCCTGGTCCACCGCGACCCACTCCAGATCCGCGACGAGAGCGAAGCCGAGGAGGTGAGGGAAGCCGTCAAAGTGATCGAAGAGCGGGCCGAGGGCATCGAGGTGTTGGTGCGAGTTGTCGACGAGCCGCTGCCGACCGCACTACGCAAAGTGGCGTCCGCCGAGAGCGTTGGCGTCGTGGTCGTCCCTGGTCCGAAGCGTTCGGAAATCGTTGGACGGCTCCAGGTCAGCCGCCTGGTGAGGACCTATTCAGACATCGGCGTTCCCATCCTCGTGTCCCGCGGGAGTCATCCCTATTCGGCGATTCTCGCTCCGGCACGTCGCACACGTGCAGGCGAGGCTGCGGCGCGAGCAGCGATCGACCTGTCGCACACCGCCGGTGCGTCGCTGGAAGGCGTTGCAGTGGTTCCTCCTCCTTTCGTCGTGAGTGAGAACGAGATCGACGAGGCCCGTCAGGCCGTAGCGTGGCTACGAGAAGAGGCGGCGGTTCAGGGCGTGAGCGTACGGCGCAAGCTGCGCCGCGGTAATCCGGTTCGGGTCATGGCCGAACTCGCCTCGGTCGCCAGCCTCGTGGTGCTGGCGATGCCAGACTCCGCCGAATTCTTCCGACCTGGCATCACCGGTCACCTCTTGCGTCGTCTGGACGCATCGATGTTGCTGGTTCCGGTTTCCGAATGAATCTCTTGGCGTTCGCTGCAGCCGGCGGCGAAGGGGGTATCGCCTCGGCGACGGTGCTGATACTGATTGGCGCCGCAGCGTTTTCGCTTCCGCTGATCGCCGGGCGGTTTCGCGTACCGGCCATCGTGCTCGAAATCCTGTTCGGTCTCGTCATCGGACCCGAGATTCTGGGAATCGTGTCGCTCGAGTCCATCGACGCCGAGTTCATCGAGGTGCTGGCCGAGCTCGGGCTGTTCTTGCTGATGTTCCTCGCAGGATTCGAAGTCGACTTCGAACGTCTGGAGCGTCAGGGCGTTGGTCCCGTAGCGTTTGCCCTCCTCGTGATCGGTCTGAGTGCGGGAATCGGCTGGTTCCTGTTCGGGTTGACCGCCGACACGATCGAGCAGCAGGTGTTCCTCACGTTGCTCACAGCGGCCGCGTCTCTGGGCATCGTCGTGCCGGCGCTGAGGAGCACCCGCAGGTCGTCCACCGCGCTCGGTCAATCGACCATCGTGATCGCAGTGCTCGCCGAATTCCTTTCGACGGCGCTCATCGTGATCTTCGGCGTGTATGTCAATTCAGGCTTCGGTGTCGGACTGCTGAGGGTTCCAGCACTCTTCGTGATCATGTGGGTTCTTCTGCTGTTGATACGGCGTGCAGCATGGTGGTTCCCTGAGCGCTTCGAACGCCTGTTCCAGACCGGTGACCCCGACGAGTTGGGCATCAGAACGAGCTTGGCGCTGATGCTGGTGTTCGTCGGCATCGCACAGCTACTGGAGATCGAGGGGTTGCTCGGCGCCTTCATGGCAGGAGCGCTCTTCGCCTTCATCTTCCGCAATACCGGGGAACTCGAGGAGCGTATCAGCGGGTTCGCCTACGGATTCTTCATCCCGATCTTCTTCATCAACGTCGGCGTGCGATTCCCGCTCTCAGAGCTGTACGACACCAACGTGCTGCTGTCAGCCCTCGGGTTGATAGGTATTGCGATCATCATGAAGTTGATACCGGCAATGTTGCTGGTGTTCAGGCGATTGTCGCCTCGCGAGGCGCTGGCTTCGGGAGTGCTCCTCGCCGGCCAGCTGAGCGTGATAATCGCATTGGCCGGCTTCGGTGTCACGCTCGGTGTCATCGACGAGGGTCTGGCCGCCGGCGCAACGCTTCTGGTTGCGGTGACCGCGGTGCTGTCGCCCGTGGTGTTCAGGCTGCTGGCGCCTCCGCTCGACGCCAAGGTGGACGAACACGCGTGACTCCGCTCGTTCCACCGTCTGAGCCTTGGAATGAGTCCGCCGAAGATCGTGCGAGCAGACTCGAACGTCTCGCCGAGGCGGTGCGGTCGGGCACCTACGAGGTTCCCGTGAGCGATGTGGTCACAGCGATCATCGCAACCTACAACCGGAGCTACCCTCTCCGTCCGTGAAAGCTGTTGTCAATGTGCTGCGCGGATTCCTCATGGGAGCTGCCGATCTCGTACCGGGTGTTTCCGGCGGGACGGTCGCCCTCGTGCTCGGCATCTACCGAAGGTTGATCTCGTCCGTCAGGAGCGGCGCACATGTATTGGGCGCGCTCGTGCGCTTCGATCTCGACAAGGCGAAATCGGCGTGGCAGGAGATCGACTGGCCCTTCATCCTCACGTTGGTTGCAGGTATCGGCCTTGCGATACTCACGTTGTCCTCGCTGATCCGCTACCTGCGCGTCAACTATCCGGTCGAGACCGCCGCCGTGTTCTTCGGGCTGGTGGCGGCCTCCATCGTGGTGGCGTGGCGCCTCGTGGCCAACCGTGACACTGTCCGCATTTCGATCATCGTTGGAGTTGCCGTAGTGGCCTTTCTGGTGCTCGGGTTGCGTTCGGGGCCGGTTGGCGATCCTGCTGCATGGATGTTCTTTGCCGCCGGCGCGGTCGCCATCTGCGCGATGATCCTGCCCGGCATCTCAGGCGCTTTCATCCTGCTCATGCTTGGGATGTACGACGCCACGATCGATGCCATTCACGAGCGGAACATGGTCATCGTCGTTGTGTTTGCCGTTGGTGCGACCATTGGGCTCGCATTGTTTGCCCCGCTGCTCGACAGGCTCCTCAACCGCTATCACGACTCGGTTATCGCTTCGCTCATCGGCCTGATGGCCGGGTCGCTGCGGGTGTTGTGGCCGTGGCCAGACGGAACCGAAACGACCAGCCTTGCCCTTCCCTCGGGTCAGTGGCTGCTCCCGATCGTCTTGGCGGTGGTCGGCGCCGGTGTTGTATTGGTCGTCGCGTATCGCGTCAACCGACCGGCAAGCGTCGTCGTGGACACCCACTGACGGTGCGATAGATGCGAGCGGTCATCCAGCGTGTGTCGCGAGCCGCCGTGTCGGTCGACGGAGACGTCGTAGGACAGATATCGCATGGCTTGGCGATCCTGTTGGGCGCTGCCGCAGGCGACACGCAAGGCGACGTCGATGTACTCGTCGACAAGGTCGCAGGGCTCCGGATCTTCCGAGATGATCAGCAGAAGATGAACCGCTCGGTCGTTGATGTTGGGGGGTCGGTGCTCTTGATCAGTCAATTCACGCTGTTGGCCGACGCACGTCGCGGGCGCCGCCCATCATTTGTAGACGCTGCGGTGCCGGGCGAAGCCGAGCCGTTGATCGAGTACGCCGTGCGCCGCCTCACCGACCTTGGGGTGCCGGTGGAGACCGGGATCTTCGGCGCCGACATGAGCGTCGAACTGGTCAACGATGGACCGGTGACGATTGTGCTCGACGTGGTTGACGGGAAGGTCCGCTGACGATCAACTGCGATCGAGCTGAGCCTTGCCTGCTGGACAGAACTTCAAGAAGTCGCAGTGGGAGCACGCTGAAGATGGCGTTGTGGGGAATTCTTCGCCGCTCGCCCCTTCGAGGATCGCTTCGATCGTCGTACGCGCCTCGCTGATCCAGCGCTCATCGACGTCTTCCACCGTCTCTTCGACCGTGTCGCCGCCGAAGTACGCGAACGTCACCTGGATCTGTTCCGGAACATCAACTGAGAAACCTGCCTCACGCGCCGCGATCGCATAGGCCTGGAGCTGCACCCGTCGAGCGTCGAAGGTCGACGATCGACCGGACTTGTAATCGACGATTTCCCACGTGCCTGGCGTCGTTTCGTAGATGGCGTCGATGCGTCCTCGGACTCGGCCGGCGTCGAGTTTCAGGTCGAAAGGGACCTCGATGAATCGGGGGGTGCTGGTGCCGAAGCGCGAGCTGAGGAAGCGTTGCATGGCGGACTCCGACGGCGGTTCAGTCCACTCGCCCGGAGTTTCGTCGTATTCGACGCTGTCGGGGTCGTCGAGCGGGATGATGCCTCTGTTGTGGAGCTCGATCTGTCGGTGTAGCTCGACGCCTCGACGTTTCGACTCGGCTGGCTTGCGAGGAAGGCGATCGATCTCTGACCAGTAGAACCGCCGAGGGCAGGTGGCGTAGGTGACCAGCCCGGTCACCGAGGTTCGGAAGGGCTCTTCGGCAGCTTCGTGTTCCGGTTCATCCGGCAGCCCGTCGAGGACCATGGTCAGTTGCGTCATGCGCTCATCGTACGTTGGGTCGTCGGGCTCCTCGAGGTTTCCGGCGGCGGCTTCGCGCAACGCTGCCGTCCAGCCATCGGCGAACAGCGGATCTGGGGCGGTCTGCATGTCGTCGAACCGAAGTAGTCCCGGTGCGGGTCCAGGTTCCTCCACGTTCTGATCAACGATGACCCCAGGGAGTTCTCGTGCCATGTCGAACAATGGGCTCGGCTTGCGGACTGTGCTCGTGCCGTACCAGAAGGCACCGGTGAAGTAGAGGAGGTGCTCTGCTCTCGTCACCGCAACATATGCGGTTCGCCACTCTTGAGAGAGATGTTTCGCGCTCAGCGCTGCTTTCCGCACATTGTCGTCGGGATTCGGCGGGTCCTCGGGGTCGAGCGAAAGCGCAGCGGGCATGACCTGGTGACGGAGCACTTCGTCGTTGAGCGTCTGACCTCGCACTGGGAAGACCTTCTCGAGGAGTGCCGGAACGAATACGACTGGCCACTCCAGGCCTTTCGCCCGATGGATGGTTATCAGCGAGACGGCGTCGTCGCCACCCAGACGTGCGGTGTCGAGCTCATCGGGAGCAGCTTCTTCATCGAGCAGGTCGAGGTAGTCGAGGAACGCGTCCAACGACGGCCTGCCCTCGAGGGGACTCCATTCTTCCGCAAGATCGAGGAACCGGTACAGATTGAGTCTGGCCGACAGCCGACCGGCTTCTCCCATGCCGTCGACTTCGATCCAGACGTCCATTCGGTCGAGGATTCGCCGACACAACTCGACGAGCGTCACACCCTGTGCCGTCTCGAGAAGGTCTCGGTAGATGTCGCGAAACCGATCGAGTCTCCTGCGTGCCTCGGGTCCGAGGTCGGTCACGGAGTCAACGGCGTCTACCGCCTCCACGAGCGTCCATCGGAGTGCGTCGGGTTCTCCACGTTGTCGAGCTCTCACCCAGTTTGCGAGTGGTCCCACGTCACCCAGGCCGAGGCTGAAGTGCGGCCCGAGGAGCAGCCGCATCAATGCCGGCGAGTCGTCGGGCCGGCCGAGCAGCCGCAGCCATGCATGGAGGTCCGCTACCTCGGGCACGTGAAGCAGGCCACCCAGCGACACCACATCGATGGGGATGTCCTGAGCTTCGAACGCGTCTCGCACCAGTGGGATCTGTCGGTTCTTTCGAAAGAGGACCGCGATATCGCTCCAGACGACACCGTCCTCGTCGTGGAGGCGGCGAGCTTCCTCTGCGACCCAGTTGGCTTCCTCGACGGCCGTTCGAAACCATCCGACGTGGACCTGACCCGGCTGCGCATCGTCGAGTGCTCGGAGCTGATCGATTCCTGCAGAGTCGCCGATCTCGTTGCGAACGCGTTCGGCGAGCGTGATGATGTTCTGGTCCGATCGGCGGTTTCTCGTGAGCGTGAGCGTGGTCGCGGGGGTTCCATCAGCTCTCGGGAAGTGTATCGGGAAGCCGGCGAAGTTGGCGAGAGAGGCACCACGCCACTCGTAGATGGTCTGGTCGGGATCGCCGACGGCGGTCACGGGAAAGCCGTTGCCAAAGACGGTGCGCATGAGTTCACGTTGGGCGGGGTTCGTGTCTTGATACTCGTCCAGCAATACCACGCCGTAGCGGTTGCGGATCCGGGCAGCGATCTCCGGATGATCGCTCACCAGACGGTGGGCGAGGCGGATCAGATCCGGATAGTCGACGGCGCCCATCTCCTTCTTGCGCTTCGCATACCGTTCGAGGGTTCTCGCCAGTTCGTTGCGACGGAGGGAGACCTCGTCGGTTGCCGCCATCGCGGCAAGTTCTCCTGGGGTGCGCAGATGGTCTCCGAGTTGACCCGCGAGCGTTGCCAGTTCCGCGACACGCTGGGACGGTGCCGCCAGATCGAGTAATTCGTACTGCCCGTCGCCAAGAGCGTCTTTGAGTAGTTGTCTCGAGTAACCGGCCGTTACCAGGGGAGCGTTGCGTTCGACGCCGACGATCGGCCCGAACTCGCGTAGGAGACGATGAGCAAAACCGTGATAAGTGGTGACTTCCACCTCTCGACCCTCGGAAGCGAGATCGGGGAGTTGGCTACGAACTCGGTCAGCGAGCTCTTCAGCGGCCTTGTTCGTGAAGGTCACGCCGAGCGCAGCCTCCGGCTCGAGCACTCCGGTATTGACGAGGTGGCTGATGCGCAGCGCCATGGTGGTGGTCTTGCCGGTCCCGGCCCCGGCCGCGACGCGCAACGGTGCGAGTGGAAACTCGATGATCGCCTGCTGTTCAGCGCTTGGAGTGATCATCCGTACGCCTCTCGTCCCTCAGGCCAGGCCGGACAGACCAGGCGGACTCGACAGCGATCGCAGCCGTCGTTGGGAGTCGCAGGCCATTCCTCGGCCAGAATCCCTCTGGCCGCGTCGGCGAGCCGTTCGAGCACCTCATCACGTTGGTCGGGTTTGAAGGACCGCGTGGCCAACGACTTACGCTTCGTTTGCGTGACGAACCAGAGTTCCGCCTCGACCGGTTCACCGAACTGCGCCATCTCCTCATCTTCGGCAAGGGCAAAGAAGTAGTACCCGAGCTGGAGAGACTGGGCCGCCTCGGCAACCGTCGGCATCCTCGACGAGGTCTTGTAGTCGACGATCTTGAGTCCGTTGCTCGTTCTGTCGATGCGGTCCGCTTTGCCCACCCACTGGACTCCGGCAATCTCGGCGGCGAGCTTCCGTTCCAGAGCGACTGCCACCCCGTCACCTGGCCAGTAGGTGTACAGGTGCGCCAGGGCTCGCTCGCCGCGGGCTCGCCAGGCGTCTGACCACGGTTTGCCGCCGAAAGGTACCGGATCGAAACGGTCGGACAAGGCCGCGATCGCCATATCCACCGTGCTGCGCGCTTCGCCGGCATCGAGCGCCGCTCGCTCCGCATCCTCGAGCACCGCATGAATCAAGTTGCCGAACTCGAGGTAAACCGTTTGTTCGTCGCCGATCCCCAATCGTCGCTCGAGCGCATAGCGGCGAGGGCAACGATCGTACGCCTCGGCTTGGCTGGGGGACAGCCGATGGTTTTCGTCGATGAGTTGGTTGTCGGGTCCTCGTTCGAGCGTTCCGGCGATGTCTCGAGGCGCCCGCAGCCCCCACTGCTCGCCTCGAGCCAACGAGTGCAGTGCTGCGAGACGAAGCGGCTCAGGCTCGGCGCTGTCCCTCACGATCCGACGCAACCACGCTTCGGCTTCCATCGTCGTGACCGGGTCGCCCCATGGTTCCGGTCGTTGCGCGGCTTCGGCCACGGTTGCGGTTCCGGCGACCAGCCCGAGGAATCGGCTCGGCGCACCGTCGCCACCGTCGAATCCGGACGAGGTGGCCGTCCACACCACCCTGAGTCGCGCCCGAGTCATGGCGGTATAGGCGAGCCGCATTTCCTCCTGCAGCCTGAAGCGGCGGTAAGCCGCATCTTCTCCTGACTGGCTCGGTGACAGGTGACGCGACCCGAGCAGCGACTCTCGCGGACGTAGATCGGGAAAGTTTCCTTCGACAGCGTCCGCAATGAACACGATGTCGAACTCCAGGCCCTTGGCCTGGTGGAGTGAGGTGACGGTGAGGCGATCTTGATCGGGGGTGACGTAGCCCAGGAGCGGTCTGGCCTCGAAGTCGTCCGTTTCGATCAGCTCGAGATATCCCGCCAGAGTCTCTGACGGGTCTCGTTCACCCAATCGGCCGAGCACCTGAGCCAAGGAACTCCATGCCGATCGTTCGTTCGCCCTGGCCGGGTCGACAACGAGGTGACTGAATTGCGGCAGCGTCGTCCACAAGGTCCAAAACCCTTGCGCCGCCGGCTGGTCGACAGCCCAGGTCGGGTCCTCGATGAGGTCGGCGAGCGCGTCGCCCTCATCGACGTGCGCTCGAACGACGTTGGGCCACGTTGCGCCCTCGACGAGGCGGCGACGCTCGATCTCTCTGAGTTCGCCGAGCGGCAAGGCGAAGAGCGGGCCAAGCAGGATGCGTCGAAAGGCGCGCAGCTGCTCCTGGCCCTGCTCGGTAGCCGCGATGACGCAGTCGAGCACCATCCGCACCGCCGGTTGATCGGCCAGGCGCGCATCGGGCGGGTCGTGCGGGATGCCTCGCCGTTCCAAAGACCGTGACAGTTCAGGGAGAAAACGCCGCTTGCTGCGCACGAATACCGCCATGCGGCGGTAGGGCACCTGCTGTTCGACGTGCAGACGCTGGATTTCGGACGCGATCCACTCGGCCTCCTCCGTTTGCTGTTGGAAGCCGAAGGTCTCTACGACTCCTGAGCCAGGAGCTGCCACAACTGCCCCGGCGCTCCCGGGAAGGGCACCGCCGTGAGTCACGCGAACGGCAGCATCCAGAATTTCGCTCGGCACGCGAAACGACGTGGTCAGCACGAAACGCTTGGCCGGATCGCCATCGGCGTCGGGAAATTCGTCAGGGAACCGTGCGACATTGTCGACTTCGGCACCACGGAATGAATAGATCGACTGATACGGATCTGCGGCAACGGTGAGGTTGCCGTGCGCTGCTGCGAGCCGTCGCAACATCTCGGATTGCGCCGTTGTCGTGTCTTGATACTCGTCGACGAGGAGGTATCGACAACTCTCGCCAATCTGGCTTGCGACGGTTGGGTCTCCGATGACCGATATCGCGTCGGTCAGCAACGTGCCGTAGTCGACTCTGCCTGCAGCTCGCAAGCCCGCTTCATACGTGGCGAGGAACTCGGGGAGCGCTCGCCAGTCGGCACGATCGGAGGCCAGATCTCCCAGCGCCTGCGGATCGATGAGCTGCTCGCGGCAGCGCAGGATGAAGTCGGTGACCTCCTTGGCAAAGCTTCGTGTCGGGAGTAGCTCGCGATACGGATGAGGCCACGATGACGGGTTCTCTTCTGCCAGGAGTGCACCGACAAAAGACACCTGCTCGGGCCCGGTGAGCAGTGTGTCCAACGGGCGCCCGAGCACGTTGGGACCGTGGAACTCGAGGATGCGTGTCGCCAGCGAATGGAAGGTCGACGCAGGGAGTTCCGTGAACGAGCGCCCGAGCCGCTGCTCGATTCGGTCTCGCAACTCAGCGACGCCTCGTCGAGAGAACCCGAGCACCAAGAGCGCCTCCGGCGGCACATCGGCAGTATCGATGAGCGAGAGCGCGCGCCGCACCAGAAACTCGGTCTTGCCGGTTCCTGGTCCACCTACGACGAGCTGGGGACCATCGTGATCTTCGATGGCGACAGCCCAGTCATCCGGATCGACGTGGAGATCTGTGGTCATGGAGTGCACCGTAATCGGCGGCACTGACACGGAAGTCAACGTCTGGGAGCGATGCGAAGGTAACGTCGAAGCCATTGCGATGAGGGAGATGAGTTGTCCGAGAACCCGAAGGACGCCACCGAGTTGGAATGGGATTCACCGCTCTACCGAGAAGCAGTGGCGCAGTTCGATCGTGTCGCCGACCGGATGAGTCTCGACAGCAACATCCAGAGCCGGCTGAGGACTCCGCAGCGAGCGCTTTCGGTGACGTTCCCCTTCCGTAGAGATGAATACGACACCGTTGAAACGGTCTTCGGGTATCGGGTGCAGCATCTTCTGACCATGGGACCGACCAAAGGCGGGATTCGATACGCCCACGATGTGAACCTCGGCGAAGTTGCGGCGCTTGCCATGCTCATGACCTGGAAGTGCGCCATCGTCGGATTGCCGTTTGGTGGTGCCAAGGGCGGCGTTCGCATCGACCCCCGCGCACTCTCGAGAGCAGAGGTTCAACGAGTCACTCGCCGCTACACCATGGAAATCATCAACTTCATCGGACCTGACCAAGACATCCCTGCTCCGGACCTGGGTACCGATGAGCACGTGATGGGATGGGTCATGGACACGTATTCGACCCACGTGGGTCACTCGGAGCCTGCGGTGGTGACGGGCAAACCGCCGGCACTTGGTGGCACCGTTGCCAGGCGAGAGGCCACTGGGCGAGGACTGGTGTCATTGTTGCCCGCGGCGGCGACGCATGTGGGCTTGAAGATCGACGGAGCGAGAGTGGCGATCCAGGGGTTCGGCAACGTTGGTCAATTCGCCGCATTGGCGTGTGAGCAGCTCGGATGCAAGGTCATCGCCGTCACCGACGTCACCGGCGGGTTGTTCGACGAGTCAGGCCTGGATGTGGAGAAGGTGATGGCCTTCGTCGAAGAGACCGGAGGATTGGTCGGGTTCCCTGACGCCGATGCCATGGATCCCGCCGAACTCTTTGCGCTGGATTGTGAAATCCTGATTCCTGCCGCAATAGGTGGTGTGATCACGGCTGCCAACGCTGCGGACGTGAAGGCCAAGGTCGTTCTCGAGGGCGCCAACGGGCCGACCACTGGAGCGGCCGACGACATACTCAACAGCAACGGTGTCTTTGTCGTGCCTGACGTGCTTGGCAATGCCGGCGGTGTCACGGTCTCGTACTTCGAGTGGGTCCAGGATCTCCAGAACTACTTCTGGTCAGAGTCCGAGATTGTTGCCCGTCTGCGAGAAATCATGAATCGAGCGTTCTCTGAAGTCCTCGACATCTCGATTCGGGAAAAGGTCGACATGCGCACGGCTGCGCTGATGAAGGGCATCTGGAGAGTCACCGACGCCAAGCTCGCTCGAGGCGTGTATCCCTGAGTGTCAGGTCCCGACTGCAGTCGGGAGCTCAGGGGTCACGACCTCATCGGCAAATGCTGGACACATCGGCTTGTACGAACACCAGTCGCACAGTCGGCTCACCTTCGGCGGAAACTGCTCCCGCGCAATGGCTCGGTTGATGGCGTCCCAGAGTGCCTTGACCTTGCGTTCTACCGCATCGAGTTGGGAGTCCGTGACGGGTACTTCGTACACCGTCGGGTTGGTGAGATACATCAGCCGAAGCCGGTTCGGTGTCCGACCCGTTCGTTTCCTGATCAGGGCGGCGTAGATCTTCAGTGCAAAGAAGGCAGGGATCGCGTATCGCTCTGGTGGGGCCTTGCCGGACTTGTAGTCGGTGATTACGAGATCGTCGCCGACCTCTTCCATCCGATCGAGAATCCCTCGGATGGTCATCTCGCCGAGATCCTCGAGCATGTCGAGCTCGCGGTCGAGCGGGTCGAACGCCGCCGGATCCTCCATCGAGAAATAGTTGGCGATCACCGTGAGGCTCTCGATACCCCACGCTCGCTCGTCTTCGACGGACTCGAACAGCTCCGGGTATTCCGAATCGCGCAGTTCGGTCCATGCCGAGCGAAAGAGATCGAACAGGGCATCGGGTGTCCGGTCAGCAGACGGGAGGTCGAACAGCCTCTGTAGGGCGAGGTGCGCGGTGGTTCCGCGTGCCTGATAGATCGTCTTCGGTTCCGGGATCTTGTCGATGGCCCGAAACTTGAAGAGCTGCGGACACGTCTTGAAGTCGCTCGCACGCGATGGAGACAGGGTCGCAAGCTCAGTGATCGGTTCGATGGGTTGCGCTGTGCTCGTTTGATCCGTCATGGTTGCGACTATACGCCAAACGAGTGACAGGAAACCACAATCGTGTAGTTCTGTACTCCTCGGCCGGTACATGATCAGAGGATCGAGCCGGATGGAAATCGGTCGCGAAATCTTTTGATCCGGTCGCGAAAACGAAACAGCGTTCTGAGTTGACGGGCGAACTTTTCCGACGGTACATTCGCCCTCGCTTCGAACGGCTTCGGCCGGGAGAAGAACCGGACGGACCCGCGAGGGACCACACATCGGCAGTTCTCACGAGCCATACGATGTGCCGGGCTCGGAAGAGGCCTCGGCCGACACCGAGTGAGGAACCGCGAGGTGACTCAACCCGCTGGAACGGAAGGTCTTCGGACTGGATGGGACAGCACCGCTGGAACGGAAGGTCTTCGGACTGGAAGGGACAGCACCGCTCGAACGGAAGGTCTTCGGACTGGAAGGGACAGCACCGCTCGAACGGAAGGTCCTCGGACTGGAAGAGAGAGCCGGGTCCGCCAACGCCCCGAGGGCTTTAACGAGTCAGCGGGACGGCGTCGGATCCACCACCCGAGCGGATCGGCTTCGGCCGGTGCAATCGGGATCGGAGCGGCTTGCCGCTTCGAACGACTCCAACGGAGTCAGATCTTCGGATCTGAAAGACCGAGGAGTCACGAGATCCCCGAGAGGGCAGCGGCCTCGGCCAACGCTTCCTCGGGGTTTCTCGCGTTCAGGGCGAGTCCTCGTCGAGGGCACCCAAGAGTGCTGCGCCGCGGGGAGACAGCTCGTAACCGGGGGAGTGGCTGATCGTGAGGCCGAGTCCTTTGAGCTTGCGCACGTCTGTCTTGAACCGCTGCTTCTCGATCCCGACGCGGTCCGCCAGATCCTGAGCGCGGACGCCAGGATGTCGCGCCAGGAGCTCGAGCGTGCTCCTCGTCCACGCACCCCGATCGGAACGAGTGTCCATGCGCTCCAGCCGGCTCTTGAGCAGAGCCAGTTCCTCTCCACTGATACGACTGTTCTCGCGTAGCTCGATCCGTGGATCTGCACCCGCGTAGGTCACCTCGATTCGGTATACGGCGCCGCTGCGCCTCGACAACTCCTCCAGCAAGGCTGACTTCGTGCGATAGCCGGCACGCTGTGCGTCGGACACGCTGATCGTCGACATGGCGACTTCTTCGACGCTCACGATCGACAGCACGCCAACCGCAGTGCGCAGCGACCCTCCGGTCTTGACCGTCGGCCGCTTCCACCGCCGGAACACGACGTCGATGTCGCCGTTCACGATCCGGTCGAGCGTGTTTCTCGTGAGCAGCATTCCCCGATCTTGGCACAATGGCGGCGCCCACAACGCCGTCCCAAAAGGGTTTTCGAGGTCTTCGAGGCGTGGTCGCGAAACTTAGACAAGAGTCGCGAAAACGAACCAGCGTTTTGGCTTGCGTTCCACGTTCGCGGCTCGTAGGTTCCTCCTTGTTGCCGGAGAGAGTGATCTCACCGGCGAAACTCAGAGCCAGAAACGGCTTCTGGGGCTTCGAAGGCCCGTGAGGGTCGGCGAGGTGGTCCGTGACCGGATCGCTCTTCGAGAGAGGGGCGGGTCGCCCCGAAAGGGGCTGGCCAAACTGACCCTCCGGGGTCACTTGGGCAGGAGATCGGATCGGCGACACCCGAAGGCTTCGGTCTGGGTGACGCACCCGAGGGACGGACTTCGGTCCGGCTCGAGGGAGGCGATTGGGCGAAAGCGCAGTCGACGCCTCCAGAGGGAACCGCTCGAGAGGGCGGAAAACCGCAAGGAGATGGGAACACCCCGAGAGGGCAAAGGCTTCGGCCAGAGCTTCCTCGGGGTTTCCCGCGTTTTGGAGTCCTTGTCGTGTCGGTCGACCTCGCGGTCGGTAGCATGCCGCCATGGCATACGATCGAAAACATCTCAGCGAAGGCGAAACGGTCGAGCGGGAATTCAGACCACACTGGCGAATGCTGGCGTTTCCGGTCTTGTGGGAGATTCTTGGCCTGGCCGCCATCGTCTCCGTCCACACGTGGATCCCGCCGCAGGATCCAGTGATCGACTGGGTCATCAGCGGCTTCATCATTCTCGCCCTGATCCCTCTGGCCGTGATGCCCTTCATCAAGTGGTGGTTCACCACGTACGTATTGACCAACGAGAGATTGATCACCCGCTCGGGCTTCGTAGCACGGACCGGTATCGAGATTCCGCTCGAGAACGTCAACAACGTGCTGTTCAACCAGAACGTCCTCGAACGGATGCTCAGGTCTGGTGATCTTCTCGTTGAATCTGCGGGAGAGTCGGGTCAGAGTCGATTCGAAGACATTCCCGATCCCGAAGCGTTCCAGGGCCTGCTCTACCGGATGCGTGAAGCGCGCACCAAGGCCCTCAACGTCCATGGTTCGACCGGTCCTGCGGGGGAGCGCCCCGAGGATCGCATCGAAAAGCTCGCTAGGTTGCGCGATGACGGGACCCTCACCCACGAGGAATTCGAGGCCAAGAAGGCGAAACTCCTCGGCGAGATCTGACCGATCCCTGATCGGTCCGAACAGCCGATCTCAGCGAGCCGGCTCGCCGGGCTCGTTCGCATCGCCCATATACTGCCGCCATGGCCGGTATCGACCTCGGGCACGGTTCTGCGGCCAACACTCGCTTTTCTGGTTGGCGCATAGTGGCGTTCGCCATCGTCACCGCGGCACTGACCGGCCCCGGTCAGACGATCGGCGTTTCCGTCTTCGTTGATCACCTCATCGCGGATCTCGACTTGTCTCGGGACGCCGTCTCAGGGGCGTATCTCGCCGGGACATTGCTCGGATCCACCGCGATGCCTCGGGTGGGTTCGTGGATCGATCGAACGGGCGTGCGAAATGCAATGACCTGGATAGGCGTGTTCTTCGGGGTCGCCCTCGTCGCCATGAGCGGTGTGCGATCGCTTGTCACCCTCGCGTTGGGCTTCACGTTCATCCGCATGTTGGGCCAGGGTTCGCTGTCCATGGTCAGCAACGTCGCTGTCACGCACTGGTTCGACCGTCGCAGAGGGCTGGCGATAGGCATCATGATGACCTCGGTCGGAGCGCTCATGGGGCTCGCTCCGGTTGCGCTCAATGTGAGTATCGAGAGCTTCGGATGGCGAATGAGCTGGGTTGTTGCCGCCGTTGTCATCTGGCTGACAGTTGTTCCGATCGGTCGGTTTGGCATGATCGACAAACCTGCTGACGTTGGGCAGATCCCGGACGGCAAGGTCGTGGCGGTGACGCAACGGACGGTCAGCAACGTGTCGGTCACGCGATCTGTGGCTATCCGAACGCCGGCGTTCTGGGTCGCCGCTTCAGCAATCGGCACTCAATCCATGCTGGTGACGGCGTTGAGTTTTCACCAGATCGCCTTGCTCGGTGAAGTGGGACTGACGTCTACCGAGGCGGCTGCCATGTTCCTGCCGCAGGTGGCCGGCGCCGCGGTGGCGGGACTCCTGTTCGGCTCTCTGGTCGACCGCTTCCCCGGGGGGCGCGTATTGGCGGGGACTTTGCTGCTGCTGGCCTTCAGCCTCTGGATGGTTGGGCGGCTCGACTCCACAGCCTCAGTGCTCGTGTACGCCGTCGCACTGGGAGCTTCGGGGGGAGGCATCCGCAGTACCGGTGCTGCTGTCCTGCCCAAATGGTTCGGGCCACTCCACATCGGCTCGATCACCGGAGTGTCTTCGCTCATCGGCGTCGCCTCGTCGGCGCTGGGACCGTTGGCGTTGTCTCGAGCCCAGGCGCTGACTGACAGTTTCGGATCAGCAGCGGCCCTGTTCATCGTCTTGCCGCTTGCGGTCGCCTTGGTCGCCGCGATGACGAAGCCGCCGACGTCGCAGGTGGCTACTCCCTCCTGAAGCGAGCGACAGATTCGATGTGGAACGTTTGCGGGAAGAGATCGACCGGTTGCACCCACTCGAGCACGTAGCCGTATCGGTCCAACATTCTGGCATCGCGAGCGAGCGCAGCCGGGTCGCAGGAGACGTAGGCAATCGTGCGCGGCGATGCGCCCGCGACTGCTGCAACGCCTGCCGAGTCGAGACCAGAGCGAGGTGGATCCACGATGGCCAAGTCGCAACGCTCGCCGCGGAGCCCTTCGAAGCGTTCATCGACGATGAGATGACGGCCAGGCAACGCTCCAGCGAGGTTGGCCTTGAGGTCCCCGAGCGCTCGTCGCTCTGACTCGACGGCCACCACGAAATCGGCCTTGGTTCCAACCGTTGCGGCGAACAGCCCGCCTCCGGAGTACCCGTCGAGCAGCCGGTCCGAACTCTGCGGTTCGAGCGCACGATCCACCGCATAAACGAGTTGCTCAGCGGCACTCGTGTTGTTCTGGAAGAACGCGTCGGCGGTGATTCGCAAGGTGATTCCCGCCACCGCTTCCGTGAAATGGAGCGATCCGATGGCGACGTCCCGCTGGCGCCCGCGTCGCTTGACCACGTTGGACCGCCAACTCTCGGCCTGCGAAGGCACGTCGCCTTCGAGAACGACCATGCGGTCCCCATGCGCTTCGCTCTGGCGGATCGTGATCGATCGGACCCCGCTCAGATCGCCCAACTGGTCGAACAGATCGCGCAAGCCTTCGTTCAGCAGAAGACAGACATCGAGCGGCACGAGTTCCTTGGATTTCGCGCGAAAGAGCGCCGGTTTGCCATCCTCGACCCTGAAGTCCATGCGGTTGCGATAGCCGTACTCCGAACGCCCGCTCACAGTCGGCAGCACCTGGACGTCCACCACATCTCCGAGGTGGCGGAGCTGGCCGGCAATGATCGTTTGCTTCCATTCCAGCTGTGCCTGGTAGTCGGCGTATTGCCATTGGCAGCCGCCGCAGACGGAGAAGTGCGGGCATGGCGGTTCCACCCGGTTGGGAGACGCCTCGAGCACTTGAAGCGTGGTGGCCTTCGTGAACCGCTTCTTGACGGAAACGGGCTGAGCTTCGATTCGCTCGCCGGGCATCGCGCCTGCCACAAACCAGGCTTTGCCGTCGACGCGAGCAACAGCCTCACCGCCGTGCGCCATAGCCGTCGGTTCGAGCTCGACGCTTGGGTCCGCGCTCGGGCTAAATTCGCTTGCAGTTCTATCTGGAGATTTCGACATGCCACACATGATGGACGATTTTCCTCTGCTTCTGTCGACCCTGTACGACCGAGCTGTCTGGTTGTTTCCTGATCAGGAGATCGTATCTGTCTCGTCGAAGCGTGAGATCGAGCGCACAACCTACGGCGAAACCGACGGTCGGGTGCGTCGATTGGCCTCGGCGCTCGAGCGGCTCGGCGTCGAGCGCGGTCAGGCGGTCGGCACGTTTGCGTGGAACAACCGCAGACATCACGAACTCTATTGGGCGACGTCGAACAGCGGCCGTATCTGCCACACCCTGAACATCAGGCTCTATCCGGAGCAACTCACGTATGTGGTGAATCATGCGGAGGATCAGGTGATCTTCGTCGACCCCGATCTCCTCCCGTTGCTCGAACCAGTTGCCCACACGTTCGAATCGGTCAAGCATTTCGTGGTGCTCGGAGACGACACCATGGGGACCTCGTTGCCGAATGCCATCGCCTACGAAGATCTGATCGCGGACGTCGAACCGTGGGGCGAGTGGCCGCTCCTCGATGAGCGTTCGCCGATGATGTATTGCTACACCTCGGGCACGACCGGCCACCCAAAAGGCGTCGCGTACACCCAGCGCAGCACCTACATGCACACCGTTCTCAACCTGGCAAATTTTGCGATCGAGCCGTCGGACAACGTGATGCCGGTCGTTCCGATGTTCCATGCTGCAGCTTGGGGGTATCCATTCATGGCCGTCACGAAGGGGGCCAAGATCACCTATCCGGGTCCAGATCTGAGTCCCGAGGGCATGGTCAAGTTGATCTCGGGCGAGAAGGTGACGTTCTCCGCCGGTGTGCCGACGGTCTGGCTCGGTATTCAACAGCAACTGATGGATCACCCGGAGATCGACCTGTCGTCGATACGGGCGTTCTTGTGTGGAGGTTCATCGGTCCCACGGGCGATGATCAAGTGGTACAAGGACACTCTCGACATAACCGTGATCCAAGGTTGGGGCATGACGGAGACCAATCCGGTGGCGTCGGTGGCTTCGCTGAAACCTGAGATGGAATCCTGGGAAACGGAGCGGAAGCTCGACATCCTCGAGTCTCAAGGGCGCATCCTCATCGGCCTCGAAGCGAAGATCGTCGACGAAGACGGCGAGCCTCTTCCGCACGACGGAGAGGCGTTTGGCGAGTTGCTCGTCCGCGGTCCGACGGTGGCCGCCGAGTACTACAACGACGAGCGAAGCTCGGAGTCATTCGTGGATGGATGGTTGCGCACAGGCGACGTGTGCAAGATCGATCCGGACGGCTACATCCGCATCACCGATCGCGCCAAGGACGTCATCAAATCCGGTGGAGAGTGGATATCGTCGATCGATCTCGAGAACGCCCTCATGGCGCATCCAGCCGTCGCTGAGGCCGCCGTGGTGGGCGTCAAGGACGAGAAGTGGCAGGAACGACCCCTGGGGGCAGTCGTATTGCGCCAGGGCGCCGCCGTCACGAAGGAAGAGCTGATCGAGTTCCTCGACGGCAAGGTTGCCAAGTGGTGGATCCCAGAGGAGATCGTCTTCATCGACGCAGTTCCGAAGACGGGTACCGGCAAGTTCGACAAGAAGGTCCTACGCCAGCAGTTCGCCGACTCAGTGTTCGAGTGATCGGCGAGTGTTCGAAGAACTGCTTGCGTGGGACGGCGTCGAGGAGCACTTGGCACTCCGATCGTCTTCCGGCTTGATGGCCCTGCACGGGGGACTGGAAGACGGGACCGCCGAGATCGCGATTGCAGTGGCCGCAGCTGCTGACGCCAGCCTCTACGCCGTCGTGCAGCCAGACGACCTGGCATGGCATGTGCCCTCCGTTCGACACGATCCGTCCGTCAGCCCTCGACTCACGGCGTTCCTCGATCACGTGTCCACGGTGGTGTCGGTGCACGGATTCGGTCGGCCGGGGCTGGAGCACACGGTGCTCGTCGGGGGTCGTAACCGACGTCTGGCGGCACGGTTGGCCACGGCCTTGGCATCGATCCACGGGATAGATGCCATCGACGACGTAGAGCGCATGCCGACGGGTTTGCGCGGCATGCACGCGGCGAACCCGGTCAACCGGGTCGATGGCGGTGGCGTGCAGCTGGAGTTGGGTCCGGACGTCCGCAAACCTCGATACAGGCGCGCCCTCGTAGCGATACTCGCCGACGCGGTGAGTCACTAGCGCCGCGCCACTACGCTCTCGGCCGATGCGCGCATTTCACGGCAACTGGTTCTGGGTTTCGGTCGTCTCGAACGGTCTGGTCGGCCTCTGGGGACTCGGTCTCGCGATGGCGAAGCGGCCGATGGGTCCACTCTTCGTCAAGGCGCGAGCGTTCGCCATAGTTGCGATGCTCGTACAGGTTGGCGCGGGCCTCTGGTTGTACGGCGAGGGCAGTCGACCGCCTGCGTTCCACATGTTCTACGGCGTGGTGATCCTGTTCACGTTCTCGTTTGTGTACATCTACCGGTCGTCGATGGCGCGACGTCCTGCGCTCGCGTACGGGTTGCTGCTGCTGTTCGTCATGGGCCTCGGAATCAGGGCGTGGACCGTGGTGGCGGGTTGACGGGCCGCCGTCCATCTAACCTCAACTCAGGCTTACACACGGAGACGGCATGCTGCTCGAAGGAAAACGACTGGTCATCACGGGAGTTCTCACCGACGATTCGATCGCGTGGCACAGCGCACGGGTGGCGCAGGAGCAGGGAGCCGAACTGGTTCTCACAGGCTTCGGGCGCGGGCTGCGAATCACTGAGCGTTCAGCGCAACGATTGCCGACGCCGCCCGACGTCTTCGAGTTGGACATCAACGATCCTGCCCATCTGACCGCGCTGACCGACGAACTCCAACGTCGTTGGGGAGCCGTCGACGGCGCGCTCCACTCGATCGGATTCGCCCCACAGGATGCACTCGGCGGCAACTTCCTCAACACCCCATCCGAGAGTGCCGCGACGGCATTCGTGACGTCGGCCTTCTCGTACAAGACCCTTGCGGTCGGTCTTCTGCCGCTGATGCGTGAAGCCGGGGGCGGGTCGTTGGTCACTCTCGATTTCGACAACTCGCAGGCGTGGCCCGCCTACGACTGGATGGGTGTCGCCAAATCAGCGCTGCAGTCTGTCACCCGGTACCTCGCCAAAGACCTCGGTAAGGACAACATCAGAGTCAACGCCGTGTCGGCTGGCCCGTTGTTGACGATGGCGGCCAAGTCGATCCCTGGATTCGACAAGTTCGAAAGCGTGTGGGGCGAACGATCGCCGCTTCCCTGGAACACCCAGGATCCCGTTCCGGTGGCGAAGATGGTCGCCGTGCTCTTGTCAGACTGGGCCCCGATGACTTCGGGCGAAGTGATCCATGTCGACGGCGGGTTTCACGCCGTGGCAGTAGGGGATGTCGACGGCTCCTCTTGAGCGGCCGAGACCTCTTGTCCACCATCTGACTCGAGTTGATAGCTCCGCGCCCGTTTGGGCAGGGACAAGACAAACGTCGCTCCTCCACCGATGGTGGGCTCGAACCAAACCCGTCCGCCCATGGCTTCGGCGAGGCCACGAACGATCGACAGGCCCATCCCGGTACCTCCCTGACCGTGGGTCTCGACACGATCCACCTGTGTGAAGCGATCGAAGATGTGATCGTGGAGCTCGTAGGGAATCCCGGGCCCGTGATCGACCACCGACAGCCAGATCTCGGAACCCTTGTCCGTAGAGGTGATCTCAATGCTGCTGCCCCGCGAATAGCGCAGCGCATTCACCACGAGGTTGCTGAGAACGCGGCGCAGGTGGTCGGGATCCGCCTGGACCACGAGCACTTCAGGGGACATCATCAACTGGACGTGGTCGAGCGTGTTTGGCGTGTCGCGTACGAGATCCTCCACGAAGGGCCCGAGTTCGATGGATTCGGGTCGGACCGGCAGTGCTTGGTTGTCGATCCTCGAAACGACCAAAAGGTCCTCGATGAGCGCTCTCAGCCGCTGTGCCTGCTTCGAGGCGGTGTCCAAGAGCTTGCGCGCGTTTGGATCAGGTGGAGCAAGTTCCGGTCGGGCGAGCGTCTGGAGTGATCCGATGATCGAGGTCAGCGGCGTTCGCAGCTCATGGCTCACAACGGACACGAAGTCGGTCTTCAATCGAGCGAGTTCTGCCATTTTCGCTCCGGTCTCTTGGGCCTCTTCGAACCGGCTCAGCTGATTGAGTACGAGAGCGGCAGGTGCAGCAAGTGCTTCCAGGGTCGACAAGTCCACGCGATCGAATGCTCCGGCATTCTTGTCGGCGATGAGGAGCACGCCGATCCGCCGTGACTCGACCTGGAGCGGCACGGCGGCCACCTGCTGTGCGTCAAGATCGATGAGCAGCGAGTCTCTGGCCTCTCTCGAGACCAAGTCATTGGCCAGCGTCGGTTCGCCAGAAGTGAAGACCTGCTGTGCCAGGCTCGACTCAGTCAGCGGCAGCGTGTGTCCTTCGGCGCGCAGCGGTTGCCCAGCGACCCAGATCGGACTCAACACTTCGAGTAGCTGCTCCTTGGGCTTGTAGAGCAACACCACGCCGCTCTTGGCGTTCAGTACGCCAACGACACGGCCGACGAGTTCTGGAATGACCTCGGCCAAGTTGCTGCCGGCGCCGATGGTCCTCGACACGGCGTACATCTGTTCGAGCTGTCTCTCACGAAGCCGCACTTCGTCATCGCGTCGGTCGAGCAGCGTGAGCCGATTGGACGCGTCCACGATCTGCCGACGCAGTCCGTAGGCGAGGAGAATGGTGACAAGTCCGACGAGCATCAAAGCGACGAGCTGGCTGACAAGTTCGCTCTGGCTGATGTCCGACGACGTTCTGGTTGCGGCGAGCACATACGCCAGCATTGACAGAGCGGCGACCACAGCGAGGTACAGCGGAGCGAGAAGCAGAGCGGCGCCGATGACGATGACCAAGGCATAGACGAGGACGAGTGGGGAACCTCCGCCTTTCACCTGGGAAAAGACCATCGCGGCCATTGCCGCGGCGGCCCACAGAACGAACAGCGCATCAGAGGTCGGTCGGCGCAGGACCCGTCGCCATGGCAGTCCGGTCAGCACTGCCAGCGCGAGGACGAGTCCGATGAGCGGAAGCCACGTCCCGAACTCCTCCAGGCGACCGTTGCGATAGAGCGTGACGGTGAGCCAGGCCAGACTCGCCCACGACGCTGCCAGCAGCAGCCGGACGAGGTTGACTCGGAACGTGCTGTACAGACTTCGGTCGGCAACATTGGGGACAGTCAGGTGACACCTCTCAGGAACGTTGTGAAGGTATTCTGCCCGAGTGAGCACCGTTGTACTTCTTTTTGGCGGGAAATCCGCAGAACACCTGATCTCGTGCATCTCCTCGGTAGCGGTGAAAGCTGCTCTCGAAGCCGGTGGTCACGACGTCATTTGTGTCGGCATCGCTCAAAGCGGGAGCTGGCATCTCGCAGAGCCTTCCGCAACAGGTTTTGACGAGGCCAGTCCCACCGTCGAACTCAGACTGCCGGAGGGCGAACTCATCGGACCGCAAGGCCTCATCGATTTCGACGTGGTGTTCCCTGTGCTCCACGGACCTTTCGGAGAAGATGGCACGATCCAGGGTGCGCTCGAGATTGCCGGAATTCCGTACGTCGGTTGTGGCGTGCTCGCGTCTGCGCTCGCCATGGAGAAAGACATCGCCAAACGGCTGGTGAGCGCTGCGGGCCATCCCACCGCCGAGTGGGTCATCGTGCGCGCAGACGACTTTTCTACCGACCCGGCACGGACCGTAGACCGAGTGACGACGGCACTCGCTCTGCCCGTGTTCATCAAGCCGGTGGAACTCGGGTCGTCGATCGGCGTCACCAAAGCCCACGCGGAGGGCGAGGTCAAGGACGGCATCGCTGACGCGTTGCGCTTTGGAGACAAAGTGATCGTGGAAGAGGCGATCACCGGCCGAGAGATAGAGGTGGCCGTCCTCGAGGGTCCACGGGCGTCGCTGCCTGGAGAGATCGTGACGGCCACGGAGTGGTACGACTACGACGCAAAATACACCGACGAGACCAGCCGGTTCGTGGCGCCGGCGGATCTCACCGATGCTGAGATCGCCCACGTGAGGGACTTCGCCGAGCGGGTCTTCTCGGAGTTCGAGTGTCGCGGTCTGGCCAGAGTCGACTTCTTCTTGGAAGAGGGCGGTAGGGGATTCCTCTTCAACGAGGTGAACACGATGCCAGGGTTCACGCCGATTTCTGGTTTCCCCAAGATGTGGGAAGCGACGGGAATGAGCTACGAGGCACTGTGCTCTGAACTCGTCCGACTCGCGCGCTGAAGGGTTGCCTCAGAGCTTCACGACGGGGCACGTGAGCGTGCGGGTGATGCCTTTGACGTTCTGGATTTCGGCGACGACGAGCTTTCCGAGGGAGTCGACGTCGTCGGCTTGCGCCTGGATGATCGCGTCATATGGTCCCGTTACGGGAAACGACGAAACGACGCCTGGGATCTCCGACACGGCTTGTGCAACGCTTGCCGCTTTGCCGACCTCGGTCTGAATGAGGATGAATGCCTGAACCACAGTGCTCCTTCTGAGGGTCTGTATGTCTACCACAGCGACGACCAACGCGCCGCATCCACCAAACCTACCGATGTGAGGACCGATGCGGCTCGAAGGTGCGTCTCGGTCGGTTGAAGTCGGCTGAGCCAGCGGTCTGCGGTCAGTAGCCCTCGACGCCGAAGCGGAGGTTCGTCGCGATCAGCTTGCCGTCGCGATCGTGCGCGTCGAAAACCACTCGCTGACCTTGGCGCAAGGTGCGGAACAGCGAACCGTCCAGCGAACCAGGTGTCAGGAACACGTCAGATCGATCATCGTCGCGGACCACCACGCCGAATCCGGTGACAGGGTCGTATACGCGAACGACTCCCTGCATCTTCAGACCTTCTCGATCTTGCCTGCTTTGATACACGACGTGCAGACTCGAATTCGCTTCGAGTTGCTGCCGTGCTTCACTCGCACGCGTTGTATGTTCGGCAACCAGCGTCTGCTGGAACGCTTGTGAGAGAAACTCACTTGCTTGCCTACCCACGGCTCTTTGCCGCAGACTTCGCATCGGTATGCCATGAAACCTCCTGAGGCGGGCGGAAGGATAGCAGTGGCCCATGGTGGTCCAAGCTGAGCGGTCTACGCTGCGTCACCGATGCAAGTAATTGCCACCACAACACCTGGATCGATCAGGCCATGACCGGCCGATCTCTGGCATACCTGGCGAACGTCGACGTCGACAACGTCAAGGGAATCGGTCCGAAGGCGTTCCAGAAACTACGCGGCGCCGGTATCGAGTCTGTCGCCGATCTGCTGTTGCATGCGCCGAGGCGGTACCTCGATCGGTCGGAGCTGTTCGATCTCGCCTCGGTGCCGCTCGGAGAGGAGGTGACGGTCGCAGGCGTCGTCACCGAGACCTCGAAACGGCGTATCTCAGGACGTCGGACGATGGTGGAGGCCGTGGTCAAGGATGGAACCAACGTGTTGCGATGTGTGTGGTTCAACCCGTACATCAAGATCGCCGTGGGGGAGGAACTCGCCTTTTCCGGAAAGGTCGTGCGGCGAATGGGCCGACTGGAGATGAAGTCGCCCGACATCGATCGTCTGGACAGCGACTCGCTGATCACTGCTCGAATCGTGCCGGTGCATCCAAGTGTCGGCGGATTGCGCCCGCACCAGATGCGCCAGTCGATTCACAACGCGCTGGTTCGCGCCAGGCCGGTGGCAGAGATTCTCCCTGAAGAGCTCTTGGATCGCCTGGATCTGATGGATCGCGACACCGCCATTTCCTCCGTCCACTTTCCCGAAGCGATGAGCGAGGCGAGGGCTGCGAGGCATCGGCTCGTCTTCGACGAACTGTTCCGGTTGGAGATTGCGCTCGCGATGCGCAAGCAACGCCAGATCGACGATTCAGAAGGCATCGCGCATCCGATGCACGGCGACCTGCTCGACAGCTTCGTCGCTTCGCTGCCCTACGAACTCACCGGGGCCCAGGTGAGAGCGATCGATGAGATTCGTACCGATCTGGCTCGGCCCCACCCGATGCATCGCCTGCTCCAAGGCGAGGTCGGGTCAGGAAAGACCGTGGTGGCGGTCGGCGCACTGCTCTCGGTGGTCCAAGGCGGCTATCAAGGAGCAGTCATGGCGCCGACGGAGGTGCTGGCTGTGCAGCACTATCTGGGGACCGTCGACCTGCTTCAGCAAGCGGGACTCGCCAGCGAATCCGGTGAGTTCGCCAGCGATTCGCTGTTCGGGGACATCACCTCCAAGAGCGGTGGATCTGTGGTGGTGGCGCTCGTGACGTCGAACCAGGTGGCATTGAGTTCCGAGCCAGACGCGACTCGCACAGACGTGCTCGCGGCCATCGCGTCGGGAGATGTCGATGTGACGATCGGCACCCATTCGCTGATTCAGGAAGGGATATCGTTCTCGAATCTCGGACTCGCCGTCGTCGATGAGCAGCATCGGTTCGGTGTGTACCAGCGGGTTCAGCTCAAGGAGAAAGGCACGGACGGCGAGCCCGACCTCCTGATCATGACGGCCACGCCTATCCCGAGAACACTGTCGATGACGCTGTATGGCGATCTCGACGTGACGGTCCTGGACGAGATGCCACCTGGTCGAACGCCGGTGAGGACGATCACCGTGTCCAACGATGCTGCGGCGATCAAGCCGGTGTACGACCTGGTTCGCAACGAGGTAGCTGCCGGCAGGCAGGCGTTTGTCGTGTGTCCGCTGGTCGAAGACAGCGACAAGCTCGAAGCGACATCGGCCACCACCGAATACGAGCGGCTTGTTCGTGTCTTCCCGGAGATGACTGTGGGCCTTCTCCATGGCCAGATGCGCCCGGCTGACAAAGACGCGGTCATGCACCAGTTCCGGGACGGCGCAATCGACGTACTTGTCGCCACAACGGTGATCGAAGTCGGCATCGACATTCCGAACGCCACCGTCATGATCATCGAAGATGCCGATCGCTTCGGACTGAGCCAGTTGCATCAATTGCGGGGACGAGTTGGCCGAGGACGGTTTTCCGCAACGTGTGTCCTCATAGCCGACCCGACAACCGAAGATGGCGAGGCTCGGATAGCGGCGATGGTCGCCACCACCGACGGCTTTCGATTGGCGGAGGAGGATCTGCGGATTCGCGGCCAGGGCACCGTTTTCGGGGTTCGTCAGGCCGGCGTCAAAGACCTCAAACTGGCAGACATCGTTCGCGATGCTCAGGTGCTGTTCCAAGCTCGAAAGGAAGCGTTCGCTTTGGTGGCAACGGATCCGCGGCTTGTCGAGCACCCGGCAATCAGTGCAGAGATCCAGGCGCTGATGGGCGACGACGTCGAGTGGTTGTTTCGCTCGTGAGAGTCATCGCCGGAAAGGCTCGCGGCAGACGGCTCGAGGGGCCGCCGAGCGACAGCACTCGTCCGATGACCGACCGGGTCCGAGAGGCGTTGTTCTCGTCACTCGCGTGGCGAGTCCCGGATTCGGCCGTTCTCGATCTCTACGCAGGAACGGGCTCCATAGGCCTCGAGGCGTTGTCTCGCGGCGCAGACAGTGTCGTGTTCGTTGAAAGGGACAGACGAGTTGCCCAGGTTCTCAAGCGCAACGTGGACACCGTCGGATTGGGCGGCGAGGTCGTGATCCAGGACGCCCTGGCGTTCGTGCAAGGCCGGCCGAGCGAAGGTGAGCCCTTCGATCTGGTGTTCGTTGACCCTCCATACGCCATGCCGCTAGCGTCTTGTGTGACGCTTCTAGAGCAGATTGCGTCCCACATGCGTCCTGGCGCGATTGCGGTACTGCACCGTCGAGGCGGCGGTGACGAACCGGCGCCGACGGGGTTTACCCTCGAATGGAATCGCCAATACGGCCGATCAGATGTGTGGCGCTTCGAAAGAACGGAGTCGGCGTGACCGCAGCCCTGGTCCCAGGAAGTTTCGATCCCCCCACCAAAGGACATCTTGACGTCATCGCCCGCTGCGCCGGAATTTTCGACAGAGTCCTCGTGGCAGTGGTGCGTAATCCGGACAAGTCTCCGATGTTCACTCACGATGAGCGAGTGGACCTGCTGCGTGAGATGTGCAGTGAATGGGAGAATGTCGAGGTCGGATCGTTTTCTGGATTGTTGGTGAATTACGCGGAAGATCAGGGAATCGATGTCATCGTCAAAGGGCTCAGAGCGATGACCGACTTCGACTACGAGCTGCAGATGTCGCAGATGAATCGCCAGCTCAGTGGCATCATCACCCTGTTCGTGGCAACGAAACCGGAGTTCGGGTACCTATCGTCGTCGCTGGTGAAGCAGGTCGCCCGTCTGGGTGGCGAAGTCGGGGAAATGGTGCCGAAGCTCGTGCTGCAGGCTCTCGAGGAGAAGTTGGAACGATGACTGACGATCGGCCGGCACCGCCGCCGGTGCCCGGAGCGTTGCTCGACGAATTCGAGTTGCTCATCGAAGAAGTGCAACGCGCCAAGACGTTGCCACTCAGCCGCAATGCCGTGGTCGACCGCGACGAGTTGCTGGCGAAACTCGCACGGCTCAAACAGCTGTTGCCGGAAGAGCTTCGATCGGCGAGGTGGATGGTTCGCAAACGCGAGCAGTACGTGGCCGAGAACGAGGAGAAGGCGCGCCTGATGCTGGCGTCGGCTCGCGAGAAGGCCCAGGCACTGATTTCGGAGTCGTCCATCGTTCGTGAGGCAGTTGAAGAGGCAAACACGCTGGTGCGCAACGCCGAAGCTCAGGCGCGACGGGTGCAACTGGAATCTGAGGACATTGCCGAAGGACGGCTGTCCGAGGCCGAAGCGATTCTCGGTGAGTTGCTCCAGGAAGTCCGCGACGCGAGGGCAGAGTTTCATCGGCCCCAGCCGGCGGCTCAGCCGCCCGAAACCCGATGAGTGCGCGTTCGCCGCTGGTGGTTCTCGTCACCGACGTCCTGCACAGCCGCGGGGGACATCGGCCGATTCGGATGCAGGTCCCAGTCGACTTCGGCATCGAGTTCTCACGGGTCGCGCCGGGACACGACCTCGACATCGACTTGACGGTGTCGCGCGTCTCAGGCGGACTCATGGTGCGCGGAACACTCAGCGGGGTCATGAGCCACACGTGTGCTCGATGTCTGAAGGAGTGGGAAGAGGACTTCGAGATCGAGGTCGCCGAGCTGTTCGGGGAAGACACCGCCGCCGAAGAAGACGCCTATCAGATCGACCATGACGAGATCGACCTCGAGCCGATGCTCCGCGACGCCGTGTTGTTGTCGGTCCCGCTCGTGCCATCCTGCGGTGAGGACTGTGACGGACTTGGCCGAAGCGACGAGACCGACTTGAATAGCACCTCCGGCGCATCGACCTCACCGTTTGCGGTGCTCAAAGAGCTGCTGCCGGACAGTCCCAACGAGTGACACGAAGGATCCCGCATGGCGGTACCAAAGAAAAAGATGTCGCGTTCGCGCACCAGGCGGCGCCAGGCTCAGTGGAAGGTGTCCGCACCTCGCACAGCCCCGTGTCCCCAGTGCAACGCTGCTCGATTGCCCCATCACGCCTGCCCGCAGTGCGGCACATACCGCGGCCGGGAAGTCGTCGACCCACAGGCGTAACGACAACCCATGCCCCGAATAGCCTTTGACGCCATGGGGGGCGATTTTGCTCCTCATGAGACGGTGCAAGGAGCTGTGCGTGCGGCAAAAGAAGGTGTCGAGGTGATTCTCGTCGGCGACGAAGCGATTTTGTCGCGTTCGCTGGACGAGGCCGGCCACGCCATTCCTGTGGTGCATGCTCCTGAAGTCATCGAGATGTCGGACGATCCAGCGACCGCGATCCGAACCAAGAAGAACGCTTCCATCTCCGTCGCCGCTCGCTTGGTCGCAAATGGCGAAGCAGAAGGTTTGGTTTCTGCAGGATCGACTGGAGCAGCAATGGCTGCAGCGGCTTTCATCATCGGACGCCTCGAAGGTGTGCAGCGACCGGCGATCGGTTCCATCTTCCCGACCCGACACGTCGTATTGGACGCCGGCGCCAACTTGGACTGCAAGCCAGAACACCTTCTTCAGTTCGGCGTGATGGGATCCGTGCTCGCCGAGATCTATCTCGGAATCGAAATGCCGACCGTCGGCCTCCTCAACATCGGTGAGGAGCGTGGCAAGGGCCGTGAGCTCGAGCGTGCTGCGTTTCGTTTGCTCGAAGAGAGCGCGTTGAACTTCGTCGGCAACGTCGAAGGTCGCGATCTCGGTCGAAACAACGTCGATGTGTTGGTAACCGACGGATTCACCGGCAATGTGCTCCTCAAGGGTGCAGAGGGAATCGCGGCTCGCATAATGAACTCGCTCACGTCGGAGCTCCGCGAATTGCAGGTAGGCGCCGACGCTCCTGGTCTGCACCGAGTTCTGTCCGGTATGGCGGCGCGGTTGGATCCCGAAACCTATGGAGGCGCTCATCTCGTCGGGACGAAAGGCGTAGTTGTCATCGGTCATGGCTCGTCGTCGAGAACGGCAATCGCCAACGCGTTGCGCATGGCCAGCGATGGCGCCGCAGCCGGCCTGGTACAACGAGTGGCAGCCGGCCTCAGCCAATGACCGATGATGCCCTCGGACGTCTCGAGGAAGCGCTCGATCACCGCTTCGCTGATCGCTCGTTGCTCGAACAAGCCCTCGTGCATCGTTCGTATCTGGCCGAGTCGGACACCGTCGAGTCGTTCGAACGGATGGAGTTCCTCGGTGACGCCGTGCTCCAGCTCGCGGTAACGCGATACCTCTATGACACCTTTCCAGAGCTTCCCGAAGGTGAGCTGGCGAAGATCAGAGCTGCCGTGGTGAACGAACGGGTACTCGCGGTGATCGCCAGAGACATGGACCTCGGTCGAGCGCTACGACTCGGTCACGGCGAAGAACTCACGGGCGGGCGGGACAAATCGTCGATTCTGTCCGATGCAATCGAATCCGTGCTGGGTGCGGTCTACCTGGACGCGGGCTTCCGGGCGGCAAGCCAAGTCGTGCTGGCGAAGTGGACCCCGGTGATCACCGAGCGGGCGAAAGCGCCGGGGCGAAGGGACTACAAGACTCGCCTTCAAGAGTTGCTTGCACAACGAGGTCAGACGCCGCGCTACGACGTCAGCGACTCCGGGCCGGAACACGCCAAGGCGTTCACGGCGACGGTGTCGATCGATGGCACCGTCGTGGGAACGGGGTCTGGCACCTCGAAGAAGCAGGCTGAACAGAACGCGGCGCAGGCGGCCTCCGAGGCGATCGATGCCGGAACTTCCTGAGGTCGAGACGACGCGGCGCAGCGTCGAACCAGATCTCCTGGATGCGGTCGTCGTCAGCGCCTCCGTGCGGCGGCCTCGAATGCTCCGACGCCAGCCGCACGCCCGAGATTTTGCCGACCGGCTCGTCGGCAGACGGATCGGTCACGTTGGCCGCCACGGCAAGTTTCTGAAGACCGAACTCGAGGGGGACATAACCTGGGTCACCCATCTCGGTATGTCGGGTCGAGTCTCTCTCGCTCGAGCCGGGGACCCTGAAGTGGCGCATACCAATGTCATCGTCGGGATGGACTCCGGAGTGGAGTTTCGGCTCATCGATCCGCGAACGTTCGGTTTTGTCGCCGCCTACACGCCAGAGGATCTGGAGTTTTCGTCACTCGCCGCTCTCGGGCCGGACGCGCTCGATGAGCTCCCTTCGAGCGGACGGTTGCACGCGGCGCTGGAGAACCGGTCGGCTCCGATCAAACCGACGCTGCTCGATCAGCGCATCCTCGCGGGTCTCGGCAACATCTATGCAGACGAGGCACTGTCTCGGGCAGGCATCGCCCCCCAACGCCCAGCCCAGTCTCTCGAACGCCCCGAGGTTGTTCGCTTACGCAGGGCGATCAAGGGCACCCTCGCCGCGGGCCTCCGTTACGGCGGTACCAGTCTTGACGATCTCGCCTACCTCCTGCCGGACGGAAGAGCCGGCGAATACGTCAAGCGGCTCAGGGTCTACGGTCGTGAAGGCGAACCATGTCGCACGTGTGGCACGCCAATCCGACGAGAGGTGCTTCGTCAGAGATCGACTCACTGGTGCCCGCGATGTCAGAGTTGAACAGCACTCTCCTGATTCAGGTCTCGGGTCGAGTCCAAGGCGTCGGATTCAGGTACAGCACGCTCATTCAGGCGCGTTCGCTCAACATCACCGGTTGGGTCCGCAACCGAGAGGATGGATCGGTCGAGGTGTTGGGACAAGGTTCAGATGACGCGCTCGAGGTATTCACGCGGTTCCTCACCGTTGGTCCTCCAGGTGCGAAAGTGACTTCGATTTCGGTTCGCCGCGATGCTCATACGGTCGACGCCGAGTCGTTCGAGATTCGATGAACGAGGCCTTGCGGAAAGGCGCAGTAGCGCGCCGCGCGACTGATAGATTGCGATCGCTTTGTTCCTGAAAACTCTTTCTGTTGCCGGCTTCAAGTCGTTCGCCGACCGCACCCGCCTCGAATTCGAGTCGGGTGTGAATGTTGTTGTGGGCCCAAATGGTTCAGGCAAGTCGAACTTGCTCGACGCGATGGCGTGGGTCATGGGGACTCAAGCCACCAGGGCACTGCGCACCGAGCGGATGGAAGACGTCATCTTCGCCGGGACGTCAACGCGGCCTGCTCTTGGTCGCGCCGAAGTGACCGTCACGTTCGACAATGCGGACGGGTTCATACCGATCGACCTGGCAGAGATGAGTTTCACCCGCCGTCTCTATCGCGATGGCACCTCCGAATATGCCCTGAACGGCACTCCGTGCAGGCTGCTCGACATCCAGGACCTTCTGTCGGACAGCGGCGTGGGGCGACATCAGCACGTGCTCGTCAGCCAGGGTCAGATCGGAGAGGTCCTCAACGCGCGACCGGAGGACCACCGCTCTGTGATCGAAGAGGCGGCAGGAGTCACGAAGCACCGAGGTCGGCGAGATCGCGCAATACGTCGGCTCGAGCAGACCGAGATAGACGTCAACCGCTTGCAGGACATCTTGCGTCAGAGCCAACGCCGCATGCGCCCACTCAAGCGCCAAGCTGACGCTGCAGAACGACATGAGGCGGTGCGGGCAGATCTCAGAGCGCTCCGCGTCTGGCTCGGTGGTCGAGAACTCGAGTCTCTTCGATCACGTGCGACCGCGGCCGCCAAGGAACAAGCAGCGATTCAGGCTCGACTCGTCGAAGCCGAGACGGAGCGAAATCGACTCACCGCCGAACTCG
>JABDJC010000189.1 GCA_013003395.1 Acidimicrobiia bacterium | reverse complement strand
AACGTACGTCGCGACTTCATTGGAGAACGGAACGTTGATCGACCCGACGAGGTGGCCGTCGGCGAACTCTTCCGCGGTTCGGACGTCGATGAGCGCCGGGGTGCCGAGGGCGGCGAGTTGCATCGGGCTGAGGATCGGCCGGTCGGCGGATGGCATCGGTGGCGCACCGGCCGCGTTGAGCGGTCCCATGTATGTGTAGTACGACGGGTAGAGCTGATATCCGGCAAGCTGCACTGCCGCAAACGTGTTTTCGTCGGGACACGTCAGAGCTGGATTTCGGCCCTTCTCCAACTTGATCGTCGATGTCGTGTCGCTCACTGCAGATGCCGAACAGAACGACCCTGCCCCATGCGTCGGGACGACGAGGCTCGGATCTTGCAGGTCGGCCGCGAGTTGGTTGACGGAACGGTACTGAGCCCGCACGAGCTCGTCGGTGAGGTCAGGCGAGATCAGGTCGCATCGTCCGACGGCGCCCACCAGCATCGAGCCGCCGGTGAAGACCGCAACGGACTCGTCACCGGAGAACAGGGCATAAGCCAGATGATGTGGGGTGTGGCCCGGGGTGGCGATGGCCTGCAAGGTCATCGAGCCGAATAGCACTGTCTCTCCGGGCGCAATGGCGCGGTGCTCGACGGTCGCTCTGGTCCCTACGGGAAGTACGTATTCACAGCCGTGAGACTCGGCGAGCGTCGGCCCTCCTGATGCGTAGTCATTGTGAATGTGGGTCTCGAATACGCCGACGGTCGTCATGCCCTCGAGCAGTGTCTCGAATCGCGAGATGTCGCGTTGTGGGTCGATGACGATCGCCTTCGTTCCGACGGTCACGACGTACGAATGATCGCCAAGGCCTGGTGTACTGACTTGATGCACGATTGCATCGCCAACGTGGAATGACATGAAGCGCTACTCGATTCGGAAGAGATGTATGCATATTACGGCATATATTGGGTGAGTGGCGCCGGCCGTGGACGGTCTGCGTAGAATTGCCGCTTCACCCCTACCAGTGGAGTTATGAAATGGGACTTATGGACACCGTCAAGGGTTGGTTCTCATCCGCCAAGGATGTTGCCGGCGACGTGGCCGAGAAGGCTGGCGACATGGCTGAAGACGCCATGGGCAAAGCCAAGGAAGCTGCCGACAAGGCCGGCGACATGGCCGAAGGCGCAGTTGACAAGGCCAAGGATGTCGCCAAGGACGTCGCAGGCGAAGTCAAGGAGAAGGCCGGCGATGTCAAGGACAAGGTCGAAGACAAGGTCGACGACATGCGCGGCAAGGGCGAGGACGTCAAGGAAAACGTCGAAGACGCCGTAGACGACGCAACCAGCTGAGTTTGCCAAATTCGTAGAGAAAGGGGACCTGCCAGGCAGGTCCCCTTCTCGCGTCTGGAGGCCGAAGACGGATCCCGTCTTGTGGCACTCTCACGAGAACGCCCCTCGATCCCGCGTTCGGAGCTTTACGAACGCGGTCGGCCTTTCCCGTTGTGCCCCCTCCGCGGCTAGCGCCGCTTCCTCCCCCAATCGTCTCCTTCATCGACGGGGGAGGAGACCGGCATCCGTCCCCTGACCAGCGCAGCGAGCGTTTCTCTGTCCCCCTCGCGAGCGCCAGCGAGTGTTGGGGGGACGTAGAAGACAGCGCCGTAGCGCTAGCGGAGGCACCTCCTTGCGGAGCGATCAGAGGCCGAACAGGACTCAGATCGCAAAGCGCATCTCAGCCCTAGGCCGCAGGGGGGGCATCATCGTACGAGAACGCTGGCCGGCGTCGACGGGGGAGGAGATCGGTTTCTGTCGCCGCGTCGAGTACTCATCTGCGAGAGTGCTGCACCGATGCGTGAGTACCTCGAGGCAGAACACCCGATTCGAATGGCGCACCGGGGCAGCCGACTGCTGTGGCCGGAGAACACGGCCATAGCGATCGAAGGCGCCATCAGCCTCGGATTGAAGTATGTCGAGACCGATGTTCGAGTCTCCGTCGACGGGGTGGCGATGCTCTTCCACGATGCCCATCTGGGTCGCACCACGAACGCCACGGGCAAGATCGCTCATTGGTTCGCCGAAGACCTGGAACAGTTGGACACGGCGTACTGGTTCGAGCCAGATCTCGGGTACCCGTTGCGCGGCAAGGGATCCGGGATGTTGACGCTCGTCGAAGCGCTGCAGCGGTACCCCGACACCTATTTCAACATCGACCTGAAGAGCGATACGGCCGCCTGGGCGGTCTCCGCCGCCATCGACGCTACCGGCGCCCACGATCGCGTTTTGATCGGTTCCTTCTTCGACTCCCGGCTACGACGTTTTCGGAGAGTCACCAGAAACCGAGTGGCGTCGTCTGCGGGTCCGCAAGAGACGCTGGCCATGTGGACAGCAAGTCGACTGGGTCGAACGCTGTCGGGAGCGCCAGACGCGTATCAGGTTCCTGAAGTCTTCAATGGTCTCAAGGTTGTCGACCGACGGTTCGTCGACGCCTGCCACCAGGCCGACAAGCAGGTGCACGTCTGGACCGTGAACGGAGCGGAGGCCATGCGACGGCTTCTGGACATCGGCGTGGACGGTATCGTTACCGACCGACCCGACCTGTTGAACGAGGTACTGCATGGCTGAGCTGATCGGAGCGATCGTGGCGCTGCAAGTGCAACGCACAGGGCTCATCACGAACAACCACTACGACCCCAAGCCGATACTGACAGTCGACGAGCTGGCGATCGCCGCCAACGGGGTGCTCGGCGCGTCTGACGGGGGCTGGGTCGTCGATGTCCATTCCGCAGCCCATCCGAACGGGACGGGCCGCAGGCCTTTGTCGATCGGTTTCACTTCGCATTACGACCACATGCGCGAACGGTTCGGTGAGTTGGCTCTCGGTGCTGCTGGCGAAAACATCATCGTCGACAGTGATCGGATGTTCACCGAGCCGGATCTGGCAGGCGGCCTGACCGTTCGCAGCGCAGATCACTCCGACGTCAAGCTTGCGGCTCCCAAGGTGGCACGCCCTTGTCGCCCGTTCAGCAACTTCCTGATCGGCCGTTCCGACGACTCCGAGGAGACGAACGAGGCCAGGAAGTTCCTCGACGCAGGAGTGCGTGGCTACATCTGCGGAATCCGCCACGTGGATGGGTATGTGCGGATTCGTGTGGGTGACGAAGTCTGGCTGGATTCCGAATGAGCAGCGCTACTGGAAGGTCTCACGATGTCTGATTGGAACGCCAAGATCATCGAGGAGTTTCGGTCGAACGCCGGGAAAGTGGGAGGCAACTTCGAACGGATGGACCTCTTGTTGTTGCACTCCACGGGAGCCAAATCTGGCGAGGAGCGCATCCACCCGTTGGTGTATCAGTCAGTGGGCGATGACTTCGCCATCTTTGCGTCGAAAGGTGGTGCCCCGACGCATCCCGCCTGGTATCACAACCTCATCGCGAACCCGTCAGCGTCCGTCGAGGTTGGCACCGAAACGATCGACGTGGAGGCGAGAGTGCTCGAAGGCGACGAGCGTGAGTCGATATGGAGCAAGCAGAAGCGTGATCTCCCATTCTTCGCCGACTACGAAGCGGGAACCGACCGCCAGATTCCCGTGTTTCTACTCGAACGCCGCTGAGTTTTTCAGCCCACGGGTCGCCACGGGATACCGTTGCGTAGGACGCACAGGTCGATCAGCGTGTCGACGGCAGATGAGAAGTCGACCCCCGCGACTCCCTGCATCGTCTCACCGCGCTCCTGAAGGTACACCCGGTAGCTGCCGCCGTCATCGATGACGTAGATGCCGTCGCGCGGTCCCACGACGTTCATGCCGAAACTGAGCAGGCGAGCGTGGTCTTCGACCTCAGCTATCAGATCGATGCGTTCGAGGTTGAATGCCTCCAGGAAGTCTTCGGCGGATGTCGCCCTGCGCGCCAGGATCTTCGAGGCAAGATCCCTTCCGTTGCCCTTGAGAATGGCTTCCGCTTGTTCGCTCCTCGTCGGCTTGTTCACAGCGACCGCATACCAATCACTTCGCCTGCATCGTCGAGCAAGCGGATTGCGCTCGCCCGTCCCCAGTCGGGGTTCCACGCGAAATAGGCGAGTCCGTCCAAAGGCTCGACGGCGATGACATATCCGAACACGGTCCACACTTGAGCGGTGGCCGTGCCGTCGGGCGCCATGAGAACTGCTTCCCCTGCGACCGGACGGAACTCGTCGCTCAGCTCGACCGTGCCGAAGTATCCAGGTGTGAATTCCTGCTGGCACCAAGAGTTCGGGTCGGTGTCGCCGTCGACGGCTGCGAGGCATTGCTCTCCACTGGATGGATCGGTGTAGCGAACGAGTCGAATGTCGCGCCCATCGAATTGCACGGTTGCCACCGTTTCGGGGTTCTCGGCGCCGGTCTCGGTTGCGAACGTCGCGGCGACACTGTCGACGGCCGTCCCTGGACCGGGTTCCATGACGAGGTCGAGATGCGCTCGATTGCCGCCGGCGCAGGCAGTCAACCCAAGCACCGCAGCCACAAGTCCAGTGGTGAGCGATCGGAGCTTCAACCGGTAAGCGACGGTCGATATGAGGGGCGGTTCTGCTCGAACCGGTCGATCGCATCGGCCGACTGAAGGGTCAGCCCGATCGAGTCCAGTCCGTTCAAGAGGCGGTGCTTGTCGTGTGCGTCGAGTTCGAACTGGCTCATGAATTCCCCGCATCTGACCGTCTGGGTCTCGAGGTCGATGGTGGCCTCATTCGACGGGTCCTGTGCCATCTGCGACAGGGCAGCGACGTCATCGGCCGGTAGGACGACGGTGAGTAGGCCGATGTTGACGCAGTTCGACCGGAAGATGTCGGCGAACGATTCGGCAATCACAGCCTCGAACCCCCAGTCCTCGAGTGCCCAGGGGGCATGTTCTCTTGACGATCCGGATCCGAAGTTCGGACCGGTGACGAGGACGGTTGCGTTCTGGTACTCGGGGTGATGCAGGATGAAGTCGTTGATCGGTTCGGCCTCTTCGTCGTAGGCCCAGTCGTAGAAGAGGAACGGGCCGAAACCCGAACGTTCGACACGCTTGAGGAACTGCTTCGGGATGATCTGGTCGGTGTCCACATTCGAGCGTGGCAGCGGCATCATCTGCCCGCGAATGACGTCGACTGGGTTCACGATGCCTCCTCGAAGCGGAATCGGGTTGGTGACTTTGCGAACTCGCTGATGTCCCAGGCGAGAACCTTTGTTGGCGTGATGATCCAGAAGTCAGGGTCAGCGGGTGTGTACGGATACTTGGACGCGTAGTTGGCTGCCACGACGTCGAATGCCTCGGCGTGTCCATTAAGGGCAGTGCCGTGGATGATCACCTGGATACTGTCGTTGTCGGCGCCGACTCGTACTGCTCCGTTGTGAGCGAGGTTTCGAGCCCACAAGGTGTCGTCGCCGCCTTCGATATGAAGCTTGCTGCCGTCCCAGCCACCCCAATTCGGAATCAGGTGGGGTTCGCCGTCCGCTCGGACCGTGGAGATCCAATACGTCTTGGTGCCGTCGATCGCGGCACGAACCTGCTCCCAACTCAACATGCCCTCTTCTGAGGTCTCGATTCCGTACGAGGCGGGAATCGCCGGTCGATCTCTCAGAGGGCTCATGCCCATTCCCTGACATCCACGAAGTGGCCGGCGATGGCAGCCGCTGCGGCCATTTCTGGACTCACGAGGTGGGTTCGCCCGCCCCGACCTTGCCGACCTTCGAAATTGCGATTGGATGTCGAGGCACAGCGTTCGCCAGGTGAGAGGATGTCGGGGTTCATTGCCAGACACATGGAACATCCGGCGTCGCGCCACTCGAAGCCGGCATCCTTGAAAATGACGTCGAGTCCTTCTTCCTCCGCCTGAAGCTTCACGAGCCCTGACCCCGGCACGACCATGGCGTTGACGTTCGGATGTACTTTGCGTCCTGCAACGATCTGTGAGGCTGCTCGCAGGTCTTCGATGCGAGCGTTGGTGCACGAGCCGAAGAACACGCGGTCGATGCCGATGTCAGTGATCGGGGTTCCCTCGCTCAGGTTCATGTACTGAAGGGCACGCGCCGTTGCGTCCTTCACGTGAGGATCTTCGAAGTCGTCGGGCGAAGGAACCGTCCCCGTGACCGGGAGCACTTGTGCTGGTGTGGTTCCCCACGAAACGTAGGGAGCGAGCGAACCTGCGTCGAGAACCACCTCGGCGTCGAATGTGGCATCGACGTCTGTGGGCAGAGACCTCCAGTTGTCGAGCGCCGCTTCCCACTCTGCACCCTTTGGAGCGTGGTTGCGGCCTTCGAGATAGGCGAACGTGGTGTCGTCAGGGGCGATCATTCCAGCGCGGGCTCCGCCCTCGATCGACATGTTGCAGACGGTCATCCGACCCTCCATCGACAGGTTTCGGATCGCCTCGCCTCGGTACTCGACGACGTAACCGGTGCCGCCCGCAACCCCGATGGTGCCGATGATCGACAGGATGATGTCCTTGGCGGTGACTCCCTTGCCCAATGTTCCGTCCACCGTTATCGCCATCGAATTCGGTTTTGCCTGAGGAAGCGTCTGCGTGGCGAGCACGTGCTCGACCTCGGAGGTACCAATCCCGAATGCGAGCGCCCCGAAGGCTCCGTGAGTCGACGTGTGCGAATCGCCGCACACGATGGTCATGCCCGGCTGGGTGAGGCCTTGTTCGGGGCCGATCACATGGACGATTCCTTGGCGAGGGTCGTCGATTCCGTACAGCGTGATGCCGTTCGATTCGCAGTTCTCGATGAGCGTGTCGATCTGCTTTTTGGACAGGGGATCTTGTATGCCGAATTCGCGACCGGTGGTCGGTACCCCGTGGTCGATCGTCGACACCGTCAGGTCTGGCCGTCGGACGCTGCGCCCAGCCATGCGAAGGCTTTCGAACGCCTGAGGGGAGGTGACTTCGTGGACGAGGTGAAGGTCGATGAAGAGCAGGTCGGGTTCGCCGGGCGAGCGACGGATGACGTGGTCTTCCCACACCTTTTCGAAGAGCGTCTGTGCCATGTGTGCAGTCCTGATGAGCGAATCAATACGGTAGCGCCGCGTTGAGATAGCCGAGCCAGGCGTCGTCGAAGTCAGCGCATCACGTAGAGCGAGAAGAACCCTGCATCGATGTCGCTCCGCTTGACCGTGCCGAAACCTGCTTCTCGAGCAAGTTGCTCCACGTGGCGAGGGCGGAGGACCGTGCCGATTGCGGCCGAGTCGGGCTCTGCCATCGAGGCGGGAAGACAATGCGCGACACTCCAGCCGTACATCATTCGTTCGAGCTGGTCGCCGATCGCGCCGAATTCTTCTGCCACCTTCTCGTCGGCAACCAAGACTGCCCCGCCGTCTGACAGTGAGCGGCGAACCGCGGTCAGAGACTCAACCGGATGTGCCATGTCGTGAAGCGCTTCCAGGATCACTACGAGATCGAACTCCCCCGGAACGTCTGCGGCTCCGACCTGTTGGAACCTTGCTCTCGAACCCATGTCGAGCGCGTGCGCTCTCGCTGCCTCGATGGATGATCGGTCGTTGTCGATGCCCAGAACTTCGGCGTTGGGGAATCGATTGGCGAGAGCGATGGTCGACCATCCTTCGCCGCAACCGACATCCGCGATCCGGCCACCTTGTTCGAGCCGTGCGACGACGTCTGGGATCGCATCGATCCACGACTCGACGAGATCGGTCGTGAATGCGGGGCGGTTGATGCCGGCCTGGCCTGAGCGGAAGATCGGTCCGTAGTCGGCGTAGGGAACCCCGCCCCCGGTCCGAAACGAGCGAGCGACCTTGCCGACCACCTCGCTGGCACCGATCACCATGTCTGCGAGCGGCGATACGTGGAGGGGGTGATCGGGTGTGACGAACACGGCTTTCTGGGTGTCGTCGAGCGAGTAGCGACGCCGATCCCAGGGGAGTGCGGGGTCGTCGACATTGACGAACCCGGCTACTGCCTGCTGCTCCAGCCATTCGCGGGCGTATCGGTCGTCGATCGCGCCATCTTCGGCAAGTTCGGTGGACGTTCGAGGGTGCTGAAGCAGTTCGTAGAGTCCAAGGACTCGTCCCAAGTGGACTGCGATGAGTTCGAGCGATCCGATTGCCGACTCGATGAGTCGATCTTCCAGCGCAGGTGCATCCATGCGGTCCTCCATCTGCCGAAGGTCGGTTCCTTGCGAAACTGGCGATGATCAATCATCGCGAATGATCGAGGCTTCTGGGTGGTCACCGAGCGGACATAGGCGTCTGGAGATGCTCGAACGCCTTACTTCGCAATCAGCTCTCGCACCTTCGACCAAAGTGCACCGAAGTTGACCGTCCAACCGACGCCAACGACCTGTCTCGACAGCAGCGCGCCTTCTGGGTTCCAGAGTCGCTCCTTGATCCGCTCCATGGTCGGCGGCCTGAAGTCGTACGGCACCAGGCCTCCGACCGCTCCGTGCCATTGGCGGTCCTTCTGCGGCTTTTGGAGTTCCTGATAGATCGCGACCGCGCCGATTGCCAGCGCGGCCAGCTTGATGATGGTTCGGAAGTTCTTGTGCTTGTTCGAGTCCTTCTTGGTCTTCGACATGAGATGCCCTTTCCGTCGAGGTGGACAGTTCTCCCCCTCATTATCCACCAGCGAGGTTCGCTAGTTTGCAGCCATGGACCACGACGAGCTGACGGCATATTGCCTTGCCAAGCCTGGAGCCTGGATGGACGAGCCCTGGGAGGGTCACCCGGTAGCCAAGGTCGATGAAAAGATCTTCGTCTTCCTCGGCCAGGATTCGGTCGGCGTGAAGGCCGGCAATGACCGAGATCAAGCCGACGAGTGGCTGGTGCGTTTCCCTGACGATGCTCAGGTGATGGCCTACATCGGCCGCTCGGGCTGGAACGATCTTGCGATGGGTGGGACGATCTCGGGCGAAACGATCCTCGATGCCATTGACGAGTCGTACCACTTGGTGGTCTCGAAACTCCCGAAGAAGAAGCGGCCAGACGGCTGGGACGCTGTGACGACGTCATCGAACTGACGTCGGAGGCTAAGGAGTGCCGAACCACACAGCTGAGGTTGGACACCGATCGGTGATCTCGGCGGGCAGCGAGGTCGCTCCTTCCTCGAGGCTCGTGCCTCCGCCACCGATGGACAGCGTGGGTTGTTGTCCAGCCTGGACCGCCTCGATCGTCGCTGTCGCTTGATCGATCGAGTCAACGTGCCAGACGACCACCGCACCGTCGACATATAGACAGCCGTTGTTGATGGTGGCTACCCCGGTGTGTAGCGCGCCGTCGCCTCCATCGGGGCTGTGACTGAAGATCCAGACGTCGTCGAACTTGCGGGCCTCGATGGCAGGTGAGGAGACCGCTTCAAGGGATTCGAGCGGAGGGTCGAAGGTCAGTGGCACGCACGGTGCACACTCCGGATCCTCGTCAGTGGGCCAGATGCCGGTGCCAGTGAAGTTGAGACCGTCCATCGTCACTTCGATCTCGTACGTGAACTTGCCACCGCCGAGCTGTGCTGCTGTCAGTCCCTCGTCGATCGCTGCAGTCAGGTACAGCGACCCGACTGAGCACGCATCGCTTCGATCCGTGAGCCGGAAGGAGTGTGATGAGCCGTCGGCTGCGATGACGGTGGCTTCGGCCGACACTTCGTCGGGAGTGTGAGCGAGATTCCAGAGCGACACCTCGACGCCGTAGCTGTCCACCAACCCGTCATGATCGGCGAGGATGCTGGTCGTCGCCATCGGTACTGGTGGCGGGCCGTCGGTGGTGGTCGTCCAGACGAATGTGACGATGACGTCGCCACCCGGGCCGTGGCCGAACACCTCAATGATGTGTTGTCCCGCCGGACCGATCGGTGTGAGTCGGTGACGGGTGCTGTCGATGGGCGCGAGATCCTCGGTCTGGCGTCGACCACAGTCGCCGGGGCCAGTTCTTGCCGTCGCTTGGAAGGTCCATCCCTCTGCTGGGAATTCGATGATGAGCTCGTCGCCGACACCAATGTCACGCGGCTCATCTGGTGGGGCTCCGTCGTAACACGAGACGGTCCAGCAGGCGGTCCATGGATCCAGCGCGAGTTCAACATCTCCATTGCTGACGAGAACGGCGGGCGCCGGCTCGAACGACGGGTTTGGCTCTTGCTCTCGAGGTTCGATTGTCGTCGTGGGAGATGGCGACGTGGTTGGGGACGGCTGGTCGGTGTTGCCGACCCGATCCGACGAGGGAGCGGCGCAGGAGGCGGCGATGAGCCCGAGGATCAATATGGATGCTCTGATTCGCATACGGTTGGGACGTCCGATCGATGCCTCGGGGTTCCGAGGATTTTCTCACCGAGTCAGCTACCGATCGTCACATACCGCTCATTCCGATCAACGCGACCCCGAGAACTGACATGACGACGACGGGGGCCCACATCAAAGTCCGCTTCACGGAACCGGGGGCTGGGGCCTCCTCGGCGCCTGGTCGGAACACCACCGAAAATGCCCAAACCTCGGCAGCCAGCAACGGCAGGTAGACGACGGTCGCGACTCCCTGTTCGAAGAGGCTGAGCTGCCAATTGTCAAAGATCGCATCCTGGAGGACCGGGATCTGGGCAATCGCTGCGCCGAGGCCGAAGACCACGGCAATCCAGCGAACATGCCGTCGGCCAATCGCAACGGCGCCGAGGATGATCGTGGGCCACATGACGGACCCGCCGGCTCCCAGCAGCAGCAACGCCAAGATGGTCGTGCGCCACCAGCCGATGCCGCCGAGTCTGCGGCGATGACGTGCGAAGGCCAGCAACCCGCCGGCAATGGCCGCTGCCGCGATGATGAAGATCGTGCCTGCCCAGCTGAACTCAGGGTCGGTGGAGATGAATCGCATCCACGCCCGCATGGCGAGACCCCAGAGGATTCCGAGACCCGCTCCGTAGGCAGCCATACGCGCCGCTCCGACAGCGCGCGGTCGACGGTCGATCGAACGGAGGTTGTCGTCTCGTTCGAGCGTTTCTCGTTCCGGTCGCGCCATCAGTCGCATCGGGCGTTCCTTCCACACTCTCGATGGTGGTCCTACCAGACAGACGAACCTGAGCCCCAGATGGGTGACAAGAAAATCTACCAATGCTCAGCGCGCGGCGATCGAGGCTGGTTCCCGTTCGGTGATGCCCCCCTGCGGCCTAGGAGGCCGCGTCCCCCCAACACTCGCTGCGCTCGCGAGGGGGACAGAGGTGCTCGCTTCGCTGGTCAGGGGACGGATGTCAGTCTCCTCCCCCGTCGACGAAGGAGACGCTTGGGGGAGGAAGCACCGCTAGGTGCAGAGGGGGCACAACGGGAGAAGGTTGATCGCGTCCGTCGGACTCTCACGCGGCGACCGAGGACGTTCCCGCACGACAATGCCCCCCTGCGGCCTAGCGGCCGCGTCCCCCCAACACTCGCTGCGCTCGCGAGGGGGACAGAGGTCCGCGCTGCGCTGGTCAGGGGACGGATGTCAGTCTCCTCCCCCGTCGACGAAGGAGACGTTTGGGGGAGGAAGCGGCGCTAGCCGCGGAGGGGGCAAAACGGGTGAAGGTCGATCGCGTTCGGAGGCTCAGGACGGCGGCGATCGAGGGAGCCCTCGCACGACATTGCCCCCCTGCGGCCTAGCGGCCGCGTCCCCCCAACACTCGCTGCGCTCGCGAGGGGGACAGTCGGTTTCCTCCCCCGTCGACGAAGGAGACGTTTGGGGGAGGCGGCTCCGCTAGGAGCGGAGGGGGCACAACCGATGAAGGTCGATCGCGTCCGTACAACTCAAACGCGGCGACCAACTGGGGCGTTCCCGCACGATGAAGCTCCAG
>JABDJC010000058.1 GCA_013003395.1 Acidimicrobiia bacterium | reverse complement strand
TACCCAGTCGACCCCCGATCGCCGTCGCGAGCGCCTTGCCGGCTGCGCTGGCACTGTGCTGGGACGCGAAGTAGAAGACGCCAGGCACATCGTTGATCGGTAACGAGAACGACAGGACGAAGTCAATGCCCAGTCGATTCGAGCGGCGAGCTCTCACCTGTTCGTCCGGCCGCGTGTCGGCGGTTCTACTCAAGGTCGGATGCGCGCCCATGTTCTGAAACACTCGAGCGGCTGCAGTGACGGTCGCCCACGCTGCCACGTCCTCCTCGTCGGTGCGGCAGCCGGCGTCCAAAAGCACGCGTTGACCGGCCAGACTCCCGGGAAGATCCCAGAGCCACTGACGTTCTCGGACACTCTCGCGCCCGGGCTTGGTGCTCACCCATCGCATGAGGTCCAGCTCGCTGGCCACCACCGGACCAACAATTCCATCTTCTGCCAGTCCACGGTTTTGCTGGAACTCGAGAACAGCGGTCAACGTGTCTGGTCCGAAGAACCCGTCGATCTTTTTCGCATCGAAGCCGAGCGAGTTGAGCCGGCGTTGCAGTTCGGCAACATCGTCGCCACGAATCAGCGGTACCTTGTAATACAAGAGTCGATCTCCGAGACGGTAACTGGCCGCAACGAGTGCACTCCAGGTTTCTGGACCGACTATTCCGTCGCTTGGCAGGCCTTTGGCCGTTTGGAACGCGGTCACCGCGTCGAAGGTCGCTTCATCGAAGACACCTTCTGACGCTGTCTTGGTGAGGTAATCGAGCGCGCGCAGCCGCGACTGGATGTCGACAACAGGTTCACCGCGATCGTCAAGGCGAAAGAGCCGCAAAGTGTCTCCGGGGGAGGTGCGCCCTATCGTCTCACAAGTTCAGCTCAACCGAGGAATTCAGCGAGCTCCGAGACGAGCTGCGACTTCGAGCGAGCTCCGACGATGCGTCGCTGTTCTTCGCCGCCCTTGAAGACGATCATCGTGGGAATCGACATGACCTCGTGGGACATGGCGCTCTGCTGGTTCTCGTCGACGTTGAGCTTCGCGATCTTGATCTTGTCGGGGTATTCAGCGGCGACCTCTTCGAGAATCGGCGCAATCATCTTGCATGGACCACACCACTCTGCCCAGAAGTCCACCAAGACTGGTGTCTGGTCCGAGATGAGCTCGCCCATCGTGGTGTCGGTGGCCTCAATCGTGTTCTGTCCCATAAGTAGCGGCCTGCGGCCTCCACCTCCTATCAGTTCTTGATGCAGCAACCCTTGGGGTGCGGCGGTCATTCCGGGTCGTGCTGTGCCTCGAGCCAACGCTCAGCGTCGATCGCTGATTCGCAGCCCATACCGGCCGCAGTGATCGCCTGACGGTACACCTTGTCTACGACATCTCCGGCCGCAAAGACACCCTCGACGGAGGTCCTCGTATGGTCCGTCGTGACGATGTACCCCTCAGAGTCGAGCTCCAGTTGGCCGTCGAAGATGTTCGTGTTCGGAATGTGGCCAATGGCGACGAAAACACCCTCGACGGCAAGATCCGAGGCTTCGTCGGTTTCGACATTGCGGAGCTTCACGCCGGTGACGGCCTTGTCGCCGACAATCTCTTCGACGACCGTGTTCCACAGAACCTCGATCTTGGGATTGTCGAGTGCCCGGCGTGCCATGATCTTCGAGGCTCTGAATTCGTCCCTGCGATGGACGATGGTGACTTTCGAGGCGAACTTGGTGAGGAAGGTGGCTTCCTCCATCGCCGAGTCGCCGCCGCCGACGACGATGATCTCGCGGTCGCGGAAGAAAAAGCCGTCGCAGGTGGCGCATGAAGACACTCCGTATCCACGGAGCTTGTCTTCTCCGGGAACTCCGATCCACCGCGCCGAAGCGCCGGTCGAGATGATGACCGAGTCGCCTTCGTACTCGTCTTCGCCAACCCAGACTTTGAATGGTCGCTGGCTGAAATCGACCTTGGTGACGTTGGAACTCATGATGCGAGTGCCGAAGCGTTCGGCTTGCTTGCGGAAGTTCTCCATCAACTCGGGACCCATGATGCCGTCAGGGAAGCCTGGGTAGTTCTCGACTTCCGTGGTGAGCATCAACTGTCCACCGGCCTCCATGCCCTCGATCATGAGTGGCTTCAGATCGGCGCGTGCTGCATAGACCGCTGCGGTCAAGCCCGCCGGGCCCGATCCGATGATGATGACATTTTCTGCCATGTCGATTACTCCGTTCGCCTACTGCTGTTTGATGGATTTGGGAAGCCGCTTGCTCCACAAGAAGAAGCCGACGGCCATGAAGATGACGGAGACGATGGCATAGGCAAGCGTGGTGCTCCCGACCAGCGTCTCAATGAGTCGGAACACCCCGACGAGCAGAAATATGCCAAGCAAGAGGCCGGCAATTGCGAGGATGATCCCAACGGTGACCCAGATGACCCACGCCGCAGCGCGGTCGACAGTCGTGGCCCGCACCTTGTTGGCGGTCGACTCGAGATAGTCGGCGATTGTCTTGGGTAGGTCCTCCATCGGAGGGGAGCCTAGTTGGCTGCGAGGGCCCATCATCGCGTCGAGGTGAGGACCTCGCATGTCATGGCGTCGTGGATGGCTATCAGGGGTTCTTGTCTCCCAGCGACCTCGTAGACGATGGCGACTGCATCAACACCCTCGAACGCTCCAGCCGCCAACGGTGCAGCGGTCTCCGCACCGAATTCGTCGAGGCCTGAGTCCGCACACTCGTCTGCCGTCGGTACCAGGGCACGCTCGAGAGTGGTGTCGGACGGGTCGGCCTGTAGCGCTGCGAGCTCCTCGATGTCGAGTTGGTCGAAGTAGTACATCGCCTGGCCGTCGATGCCCTCGGCGGTGGCGGAGGCGATGGTATCGGCAGGTGCGGCGCTGGCGACGGACGTGACCGTAGCCTCGTCCTTGAACGCCCCGGCATCGTCAGCCGACGAGAGGGACTGCACGTCGGCGGGAGCGCTTTCCTCCTGGGCAGCGGTCGTTGCACTGGCAGCGAAGTCGTCGGTGTCGGCGGAGCCTCCGAGCAGTCCCAGTTGCGGGGCGACGAAGACAACCCCAGTCAACGCCACTGCGGCAACGGCAATTGGTCCCCAGTTGCGAATCCCCTTACGTCGCGGCGCCGCCACAACAGGTTCCGGCATCACCAGCCCGAGCTGTTCCTGGAGGTCGGCGCGCAATGCGTTGCGCTCATCGATCGCAAGCGAAGGTGCCGCAACGGCGGCCAAGAGTTCGGTGCCGGACCTCTGGAATTCGAGTTCAGTGGAACACTCGGCGCAGCCTGCAATTTCAGCGATGGCGTCGTCCAAGGCAGAGCCCTCGAGGTCGGCATTCGCTACGGAGAAGATGAGGTCGTGATCGTGGTTATGCATGATGTTCATCCCTATGAGGGTCAGACGGGGGTCTCAGGTTCCCGAGGGCTTCTGCGAGGTGTCTTCTGCCTCGAAAGAGCCGAGACTTGATCGTGCCCACCGGCACTCCCAAGATCTCGGCAGCGGTCTCGAGCGCCAAGCCTTCGAGGTCGACGAGAACCAACGCGGCTCGGTATTCCGTTTGCACGTCCATCAGTGCCGACTCGATGTCCGGCCGCAGCTCTACGGAGTCGAATCCATCCGTGGAGGAAGGGTCCAGTGGATCATGGTCTTCTGGCAGGCTCGAGGCCTTGTGCCGTTTGGCTCGACGGAGCTGGTCGTAGCACGTGTTCACGGCCACTCTGTAGACCCATGTCGAGAAGGCAGATTGACCACGGAAGCGATCGGCTTTGCGAAACACCGTCAAGAAGGTCTCCTGCGTTGCGTCCAGCGCTGCGTCTCTGTCCCGCAGCATGCGCAGGCACACGCCGAAGACACGGTCTTCGTGTGCTGCCATGAGCTCATTAAACGCGCCGACGTCGCCCGCGAGGTAGCGCCGGATGAGGTCGACGTCGAGGTGTGCCCTGCTGGTCATGAGAGCCAACGTACCTCGTTGAGTTCGGATCGGTAACGATCCGGCTCCACTTCGGGGAGATCCGTCAGCCAGATCAGCCACACGCCTGATTCGCGCTCCGGCAAGGAGATTCTGGTACGTCCGGTCAGCAACGTGCCCGTGGTGATCGGTTCCCAGTCCGCAAAGTCTTCTGGCACCTCCGGCGCCCACGAGAGAGCAAATCGAGTGCCGGCGCTTCCGATCACTTCGAACGTCCGGGGCGATGAGTCGATTGCGAATGTGAGGCCGACACCTGGCTTCAATGCAGATATGGGATTGCGGTACGTTTCTGTCTGCCACGAGGTCGCAGTGTCGCCGTCCGCAACGTTGGCTAGACGTGCATCGCCTTCTTGCTGGTCACCGAACGGGTCGTAGATTGCTGGTGTTGCCTGCAACTCCTCGCCGTCGGTCAGTGTCGAGTCCTCTTCTGGAGGGTCGACGACCTCCGCGAGTGGCGCCGTCGTCACGGGCGCGGCGCGTGGGGGAGTTGCTGGAAACAAGAAGGGCGACTCGCTGTCAGGCTGAATCGCCAGACCGATGCCCGAGACGGCCAAGGCCACCACAAGCAAGACCGCCGCAGGAATGAGCCATCGCAACGAAAGCTCGCCGCCCACAGGTGGTGGGGGAGCACTCGGGGCCGCCCGTAGCGCGGCGGCAAGTCCTGCCGCGTCGAGCCGTCCTGCCTTCGCCGCGGCGAGCGCGATGTCGACCTCTTGGCTCAACCCGTCGGCGATCTGTGAGGGTTGGACATCCGTCGCACCAACAACGGCCAGCGTGAGGGTTTCTGCCAACGCGGCGACGTCGTCGCGCGTGCTGTAGCCCTTGCGTGGTGCGCCGAATCCGCCGAGCTTGGCCGGATGGGCGGTTGAATAGAGCACCGACTCGGGTCCGATTGCGCCGTGGACGACGCCTGCCGCGTGCAGGGCGGCGAGTCCTGACGCCAAGCCCGCGGCGTTTGGGAGGAACTCCTCCACGCTGATCGTCTCCCCAGCGTGCAGTCGATCGGCGACGGTCATTCCGCCGGTCCACTCCAGAATCGAATATGCGCCGGACTCGCTCGTGCCGGCAGCGAACACGGCAGCGAGATGCACGTGATTGGTGGCGGCAATCGTTCGAACTGACTGCAAGTAGGCCGCGGTGCGGTCAGGGTCGGCTTCCGGACCAAGCACACGAACGAGCACAGGACGATCGAGGACCTCGTCGGTGGCCAGCCACTCCTCCACGTCGCCGGCGCGACCGAGTCGGACCTCGAGGCGATATCTCTCGGGTAGCTCCAGCAGAGTCAGTCTCCTCTTCGCATGCCATCGTCTGCGTCACGACCGCCGACCGGCCGATCCCAAGGTCTCGGTCGGTCAACCGAACTTCAGTAGCGCAAGCGGATCAGGCAGAAGGCTAAAGCCCTCGTCTCGGTAGAGCTTGATGGCGGCCTCGTTCTCGAACTGCGTGTTCAGCAACATTGCGCGAGCTCCCTTGGCACGCGCTCGTCGCAACACCGACCGGACAAGTGACCGACCCATGCCTTGGCCTTGCCAATCAGGATGAACGGCGAGCCTCTGCAGGTACGAGATGGCATGTCCGTATCCGACGATGGCGAACGCGACTGGCTCGGCGTCAGGACCCTGGATCGCCAGCAGGTCTGAAGAGCTGGTGGAGTCGACGGCCTCCCGAAGGCCGTGAAGGTCGAATTGCCAGAATCCGCTGAACGCGGCTTGGTCGATGGCGAGGAACTGTTCCAAAACCTCTGATTCCTGCTCAACAACAAGATGGTTGGGAGTGTGCGGTTTCTGGTCGAGACTCGTTCGCATCAACGCCAGCGACACCGAGTGCTCGAAGCCAGCCGTGAGCCACTGCCGGTGCGATGCGCTTGGTAGCGGAGGAGAAAACACGGCCGTGGCGCCGAATCCGAGGAGTGTCTCCGCACAGCTGGCGATGAAGGCAGGACCTCCGCGGGTCAGCCTGAGGCTGGCGTCGTCAACCGCGGTGTTCCAGCGCCGCGCTTCGGCTCGGGCGAGTCCGCGCCGCAACGTCATCGGTTCCGGCCACTCGCCTTTGACAGCGACTTTGATGCGGTTGTCGGCTAATGCCACTCGAGACCCCCGAAGAACTTTGTTGAATCGTACCTGCGCCCATCCGGGCCAAAACCGGTGACCCGATGCGGGTGGGGCGCCGTAGTTCAGAGCGGCTACATGTGGGAGAGTGGGGGTTGTGGCTCTCCTTGTGTACACCCATGACGTCTGCTGGCTCCACGACTCGGGACATCAGCACCCAGAACGTCCGGCGCGCCTCGATGCTGCCCTCAAAGGAATCGCGGCGTCCGGGCGGCAGAGCGTTCGAATCGAAGCACCGTTGGTCGAGCGAGTCGCTCTCCAACGCGTGCACACGCCGAGCTACATCGCCCGGATCGAAGAGTTCTGTCTACGAGGTGGGGGAGCGCTCGATCCGGACACGCACGCGGGCGAAGAGTCGTGGGAGGCCGCCCTGCGATCAGCCGGCGCGGGCCTTGCTGCCATGGCGGCGCTTCGTGAGGAGGAAGGTGACGCGGCGTTCATAGCGGTCCGGCCGCCCGGGCACCATGCGTTGGCGGCTCGCGCGATGGGCTTCTGCTTGTTCAACAACATCGCGGTGGCTGCCGCCGACGCAGTAGCGCGGGGAGAACGTGTCGCGATAGTCGACTGGGACGTTCACCACGGCAACGGCACCCAGGACATGTTCTTCGACGAGCCGGCGGTCCTGTACGTTTCCGCTCACGAATACCCGCAATATCCGGGCACCGGACGCCTTGACGAAATTGGCTCGGGGGGCGCCGTTGGAACAACCATCAACCTGCCGGTCCCAACGGGGACGCAGGGCGACGTGTATCGCGCCGCGTTCGAACGATTGATCGTCCCCGCGGTGACGCAGTTCAACCCTGACTGGATCTTCGTGTCCGCCGGATACGACGCCCACGCAGCCGATCCTCTTGCGGGCCTAAGGCTCGTGCCTGACGACTATGCCTACATGTCGGGAGCGCTCGCCGGGGCCATCCCGGCAAGTCGAATCGTCTTCTACCTCGAAGGCGGATACGACCTGAGAGCGATCAGCGAGTCGGTTGCTGCGACGGTCGATGGCTTGAGTGGTTCTGGTGGCGTTGCGCCGAGTGGCGGCTCGAGCCCGAAGGCCGCGTGGCGAGTCCTGATGGACGCGAAACGGCTCGCCAGCCGCTATTGGGACCTGGACTGACGTCGAACGAACTTGGTCAAGCCTGCGACTGTTCGAACCGATAGTTCGTCAAAGCGGAGCACGCTTGGTTCTGAGGAAGGAAAATCCGTTGGCTGAAGATCTCCCAACACTTGATGAGCTACTGAGCAAATTGGTTGCGGTAAATGGGTCTGACCTGCACCTGAAGGTAGGTTCGCCTCCGGCGTACCGCATCGACGGAAAGCTTCACCTGTCCAACCTGCCGAAGCTCAAGCCGGACGACATCGACCGATTCGCTACTGAAATCCTTCCCGACCGGATGCTGGCTGAGTTCACAGCGACCAACGAGGCCGACTTCGCCTACGGAAAGCCCAGCCTCGGCCGGTATCGAGTCAACTGCTACAAGCAACGCGGTTCGACAACCATTGTCGTTCGTGCGGTGAATCCGGCAAGCAAGAACTTCGATGAACTCGGATTACCTCCCGTCATCGAGACGCTGGTCGCCGGACAACGTGGTCTCGTCTTGGTCACCGGACCAACCGGGTCGGGCAAGACCACGACGCTTGGTTCGATGATCGATCACATCAACACAAATCAGCGACTCAACATCGTGACGCTCGAGGACCCGATCGAGATTCTTCATTCAGACAAGCAATCGATCGTCAGCCAACGCGAGATCGGGGTCGATACGGCTTCGTTCGAAGAAGGCCTGCGCCGAGTACTTCGTCAGGACCCCGATGTCATCCTCATCGGTGAGATGCGCGACCTCCACACCATGGAAGCCGCGCTCCAAGCTGCCGAGACCGGCCACCTCGTGCTGTCCACGCTGCATACGATCGACTCCGCGGAGACCATCAACCGCATCATCGACTCGTTCCCGAGCGACCGACAAGGTCAGATCCGCTACGTGCTCGCAGGGTCGCTCAAGGGAATAGTTTCACAGCGCCTGGTGCCTCGCTCCGACGGCAAGGGCCGAATTCCTGCGGTCGAAGTCCTGGTCAACACCGAGCGAGTGTTCGACCGAATCGTGGATCCAACGCTGACAAGCACGATCCCTCAGGTGATCGACGAAGGCGAGTTCTACGGAATGCAGACCTTCGATCAATCGATCCTGAAGTTCTACGAGCAGGGTTTCGTCACGTACAACGATGCGCTGGCGTATTGCTCCAACCCTGCTGACTTCAAACTCAAAGCGCAGAATCGCGGACTGAAGACCGCCTGACACCGACGCTTGAGTTCTGATGCCGGATGCGGCGGTCCCTATCCTGACCACATGATCCCGCCGCGTCTCCAATCGCTACTCCGCGCCGATGGCGTTCCTGCTCAGCTTGCGCGGCTGTTCACCGAGCATGGGCACCGGTTGTACCTGGTCGGCGGGAGCGTTCGGGATGCGCTGCTCGCGCGATCGTCCGGCGACCTCGACTTCACCACCGCTGCCAGACCTGAAGAGATCAAACGACTCGTCAATCTCTGGGCGGATGACGTGTACACGATGGGGGAGGCGTTCGGCACCATCGGCGCGATCCGCCAAGGCGAGGTCGTGGAAATCACGACGTTCCGCTCTGAGATGTACGTCAACGAGAGCCGCAAGCCGCAGGTTTCGTTCTCTGATGACATAGCGGAAGACCTCTCTCGGCGGGACTTCACCATCAACGCGATGGCCTTGGCGCTTCCGCAGGCAGAGGGCGATCAACCAGAGATGGTCGATCCGCATGGTGGGCTCGTGGACTTGGCATCCCAGGTGTTACGCACGCCGCTCGATCCACACATTTCCTTCGGAGATGACCCGCTGCGGATGTTGCGTCTGTTCCGCTTCGTCTCGGTATTGGGGTTCGAAGGCGACAAAGCGGCAATCGCCGCCGTGGAGGAAATGGCTGATCGTCTGGCCATCGTTTCGGCCGAGCGCATTCGCGATGAGTTCGTGAAGTTGATGGTCGGAGATCACGTCGGCGATGCGCTCCGAGGTCTCCTGGAATCAGGTCTGGCGCATCGGTTCCTGCCCGAACTGACGGAGTTGGGCATGCAACAGGATCCGGTGCACCGCCACAAGGACGTCCTGGCGCACACGGTGGCCGTTGTTGAGAAGACTTCACCTCGCGAGCGTCTCAGGCTGGCGGCGCTGTTTCATGATATCGGGAAACCAGCCACCAGAGAGTTCGGGCCCGATGGGGTGTCGTTTCATCACCACGAGGTCGTCGGCGCACGAATGACTCGGGCCCGCATGCGTGAACTCAGGTTTCCGAAGGATTCTGTGCGCGACGTCTCCCAGCTCGTGTTTCTCCACATGCGGCCGCACACCTTGAAGATGGGATGGACCGATCGCGCAGTTCGTCGCTACGTCCGTGATGCCGACGAGTTGTTGGAGGACCTCAACGAGTTGGTGCGATGCGACGTGACGACCCGAAACGAGAAACGTGCGAAGTCGATCTCGCGGCGGATCGATGAACTCGAGCGTCGGATCGCCGAGCTGGCCGAACAAGAAGAGCTCGACAGTCTGCGACCGCCCGTCGACGGAAACCAGGTGATGGAGTACCTCGGCATTCCGCCGGGGCCCGCCGTCGGCGAGGTGATGCAGATGCTCATGGAACATCGCCTCGACCACGGCCCATACAGCCCCGAAGAGGCGTTTGCCCTCATCGACGAGTGGATGGCTGCACGCAGCTGACAGGTTGAGCGACAAATAGGCCGTCAGGCTCATGGACGTGCGGGGTGCCTGCACATACGGTCGCCTCAGTGGTTGTGGTGCGACCACTCCTACTCGCCAAACCCCAAAGGACTCCCACGTGAAGAAACGTCCAGCGATACTGCTGCTCGCCCTCGGTCTCCTCGTTGCGACACTTGTTGGTGGCGCCGCCAGCGCAGAAGACTTTGCTGTCGGTGCCGACTACACCGCCAAGACCCAAGTCCGGGACTCTGTGGCTGCACTCATTCCGACAGGTGATTCGAAAGCCGATGAGAAACTCGAGAAGGCCATCGAGAAACTCGAGGAAGGACTCGACCTCGAACTGTGGTCCGAGGACTACGAGGTCATCAACTCCAAAGCGTTCGACAAGGATCGCAAGGCAGTCAAAGAGCTGGTCAAGGCCATCGAAGAACTCGGGGGTGCCGCTCCTTCGGACGACATCGCTCTGATCCTCGACGACCTACTCGCCATCAACGGCGCGATCGCAGCGAACTACATCGAAGCGGCCACGGCCGCAGGAGGCGATTCAGAGAAGATCGCCAAAGCCAACGAGAAGATGGCGAAGGCTGCTGAAAAGGTCGCTGGCGACGAACTGGAAGACGCCGTTGACGAGTACCGCCGCGCATGGGAAGAAGGCGAGAAGGCGTTCGACAAGATCGAAGATGCATCGGCACTGAGCGGTGATTGGTCGGAGTACACCTTCTACTTCGTCAATCTCGAGACCGGTGAAGAGACCGGTCCACTGACGGGAACCTCCCGCGAGGACGACCCGCTCGGCTATACAGGAAAGAACGAGGGCTACTTGATGGTTGGCGACACCCTGATGCAGCTCCACGTTTCGTGTTCCGACGCATTCGTTGATGGCATCGGCGAGAAGTCGGACCCCGCTGCTGACTCACCATGGCGTGTCGACAGCTACACCATCGACAAGTACAAGAAGGGTGAGTTCAGCAAGTCGTGTGACTATGTCAACACAGGCACGGTTACGCCTCCACCTCCACCGCCTTCCGGCACGCCGACGACCCCTGGCACTGCGACTACCGACCCCGTTTACACGAGTGGTGCAAAGTGGTCGCAGTACACCTTCTGGTTCGTCAACACCGAAACCGGGGAGACGACTGGTGGCCTCTTCGGTACCAGTCATCCTGACGACTCTGTCGGTTACACGGGCAACTCGAACGAGGGCCTCTTGATTGTCGGCGACACTCTCATGCAGTTGCATGTGTCCTGCTCCGACGTGTTCCTCGATGGTGTTGGACAGAAGTCCGACCCGACTGCCGATTCGCCGTGGCGGGTAGATCGCTATGAAATCGCCAAGTTCAAGGAAGGTGAGCTGCACAGCACGTGCTCATACGTCGGAATGCCACGGCCTTCCATCACCGTCGACGGCACGTACACGACAGACGGGACGCCTATGACCGGCGAGCCCGGTTCAGGCGAAACCGTCGACTCCGGTGATCCGGTGACCTTCACGTTGACGGTGACGAACGACGGCAACGTCGATCTGACGGACGTGACGGTGACGAACGACGTGTTCGGAGCAGAGTTCGCCACCGGTTCCGATTGCGCAGCCGATGCACTCGCAGCCGGCGCGACGCTGGTGTGTGTGGTCACCGATGTGACGGTTCCTGACGGTCCGCACACCAACACCACGACGGTGACCGGCACCTACGAAGGCACGACCGAGTCCGCGACAGAAGTCCTCGAGTTCACGGTGGAATCAGGAACGGTCATCGTTCCGCCGCCGGGCTGATCGTCCCTGGGGGGACGCAGAGCATCGAGGCCCTGGCATCACCGCCAGGGTCTCTTTGCGTTCAGGGCGTCGACTCGTCGGGCTCCGGTGCCGGCGCAGCGTCGACCCGTTCTTGCTCGATTCGGCGCTTGGTCCGCTTCTCCGCCCATCGCACAGCGGTGATCGCGACGATGACGGGTACGCCGAAGAACAACAGCTCGTCCCAACCGCCTGCATGTGCAAAAAATCTCATCATCCCGCCAGTATGAACAGTCCGAGGCTGGTCAACGCCACCATCAGAATCAGCATCGCATATTGCGATCGCACAGCGTTCTCGCCCTCGAACTCCACAAGTGCGCGGTCGTGGGCGAGTACAACGCCGGCTACGTGACCCATTACGATCACCGCCACTTGGATGTACCAAACGGCCTCCGGCGAGAGCAGGACGTTCACTCGCCATGTTGCGGTCCCGAAGAGGTCCCATCCCAAGGAGAACGGATCAGACAGCGCCGCGAACAGCTGCTGGCCTTCGAACAACACGAGGGTGAAGTAGTGCGCAACTGCGTACGCCAGCGCAATCGGGACCAGCGTGTGGGCGAAGTCATTGGCGATTTCGCCTGGGCTCTTGTCGGATCCTGCGAGACGTGCTGCGGCAAACGACGCGAGCCAGTAACCGCCGCCGACCACGACGATCGCCCCGAGGAGTCCAGCCGTTCCGAGTGCCACATCGTCTCGTCCGGCGTTGGTCAGTTCGAACCAGACCTCGCTGCCAGACAACCCGTCGTAGCTGACCGTCGCCACCATGAGCACCACAAACGCCCACAGACCTTTCCATTGTGGGAGCGTCGGCAGTGCTCGCAGCCACCCTCGCCACACGAGCTTCCCGTCGACCGTCCCAAACGGTGAGATTGCACTCAACAACCTCATGTAGACCGTGAACGCCTCGCCGACGGTCCCACCGGTCACACGGCCCATCAATCGCATGACCACGAGGACGTACACGCTGTAGACGACGGCTGCCACCGTCAGCACACGTGGGTCGCCTGAATCCGGATAGACGAGCTCGAGCCACGTGAACGCGAAGAAGGCTGCGGCTGCCGGCCACACCCCGTACCGAGCGATCAGATCGGTCCGTTCGGTGGTCCCGATGTCCATGCCGCGCGCAAGCGTGTCCCAGGGATTCACCGACGTCCACAAGTTGCCGACGAGGGCTGACGCAAACGGGATGACCAGCCAAAACACGATCCACACCAGCAACGGACCGATGTTCAGCGCGCGTTCATTGCCGTCCGCCAATCCGGCGACGATGACCAGCCCGAGGACTACAAGTCCGCCCGCGCGCAAGAGACCTCGAAGCGGAGACAGCCATGGCGCCGAGATCGGTCGCGCTCCAAGCGGGGATTGAAAACGTGGTTCTGGCCACAGCACCGCCAACGCCACGAACGAGATCACGAGGGCGACGCCGGCGCCGATGAGAAAGAAGCTCAACGGGACAGGTAGGTCTGCCCTGCCTCCGATGCCGTGGGCTGAGGCAGCTCTGGCATCCAACAGCACGCTGGCCACGACCAGCACGAAGATTGATGAAATCCGACGCATGCGGGGAATCTACTCGCAGGACAGGGCTACGAATTCGCCAGAATATGCGCATATGCGTATAGTTCCGTCGAGTCGGAGGTGAACACGGCCGTGGGAAATCGAATAGCCATATTCGGAGCATCAGGATACGCAGGCGGCGAACTCGTCCGTCTCGTCGACGCGCATCCTTCCATGGAAATCGGCTACCTCGGTGCGCATTCGCGTTCCGGCTCCGAGCTGCGCGAGGTTCATCCCCATCTGCCAGGGGGGAACCGGGAACTCGGATCGCTGAATCCCGACCGAGCACAAGGGATGGACCTCGCGTTCTTGGCCCTACCGCACGGAGCGTCGGCGCTCCTCGCCAGCGAGTTGGCTGAGATGGGCGTTGCGGTGGTCGACCTGGGCAGCGACTTCCGCATGGACACCCCGCAGCGCTATCGAGAGGCCTACGGCGCCGATCATCCACTTCCAGAGCAGCTCTCGGGATGGGTGTACGGGCTCCCTGAGCTGTTTCGCGACCGGATCATCGGCGCCTCTCGCGTCGCTGCTCCAGGCTGCTATCCAACCGCTGCTTCCCTGGCCCTCGCTCCGCTTGCAGCCGCAGGCGTCATCGAACTCGAAGGAATCGTGGTGAACGCCGTGTCGGGGATCTCCGGAGCCGGGCGCGGAGTGAAGAGCGAGTTGCTGTTCGGCTCGATCGACGAGAGCGTGTCCGCGTATGCCGTCGGGACGCATCGCCATCGACCCGAAATGGAGCAGGTTCTCGATGACATGACCGGCGGAACCAGCTCATTGAGTTTCACCCCGCATCTCGTTCCGATGCAACGCGGACTCCTGGCAACGTGCCACGCCAAGACCTCGCGAGATACCTCGGAGGTGCTCGAAGTGCTGCATGCCGCCTACGGCAATGAACCGTTCGTCGAAGTCGTGGATGCGCCGCCTGCGACCCGTTGGGTGGTTGGCTCGAATCGCTGTCTGATTCACGCCGTGGTGGACTCGCACACCTCTTCAGTGGTGGTGGTGTCGGTGATCGACAACCTCATGAAGGGCGCCGCGGGCCAGGCGATACAGTGTGCCAACCTGATGCTCGGCAACCCCGAGGACTCCGGTCTTCCGCTGGCTGGATGGATGCCCTGATGAGTCTCGGACACTCCGCGCCAAATCCAGCGAAGCTCCGCATCGCCAGCACGATGGGCAAGGCGAAGATATTCAGTGCCGCGCTGCCGTACATCAAGGCGTTCCGCGGTAAGACGATCGTCATCAAATACGGCGGATCGGCCATGGTGGACGACGATCTGCGGGCGACGTTCGCCGATGACGTCGCCATGCTGCACTACGTCGGAATCAGACCGGTGATCGTGCACGGCGGCGGTCCGCAGATCTCGAGAGCCATGGGCCAGATGGGCATCGAGCCGGTTTGGAAGGATGGTCTGCGGGTTTCGAACGCCGAAACCATTCGAATCGTGCAGTCCACCCTCGCGGGAGAGATCAATCCTGACATCGTGCGGCTGGTGAACGCACATGGATCTGTCGCCAGCGGCGTCAATGGCCTCGACGGCAACCTGTTCATCGCCAAACCCCTCAGCGAGGATCTCGGTTTTGTCGGCGAGGTGACTGCGGTCAATCCGCACATCATCAACACGTTGCTCGATCAGGGCTACGTGCCTGTTGTCGCACCGTTGGCGCACGGTCAAGACGGCAAGGTGTACAACCTCAATGCGGACACCGCCGCTGGCGCATTGGCAGAGGCCATCGGCGCAGCAAAACTCGTGTATCTCACGGACGTCGAGGGCTTGTATCGCGATCTGGGAGATGACGACAGCCTGATCTCTCGAACGACCATTGCAGAACTCGAAGATCTGTTGGCTTCCGGCTCGATCTCCGCAGGCATGCTTCCCAAACTCGTCTCGTGTATCGCCGCTCTCGAAGGTGGAGTCGAGCACGGTCACATTCTCGACGGACGGGTGCAGCATGCGCTGTTGTTGGAGATATTCACTCCAGAAGGTATCGGCACGATGATCACCAAGGGTTCCTGAATGACCGGCAACTTCAGCGCCAGGCGTCGAATCGTGCGCAAGCTGCTCACTCAAGAGCGCATCGGTAGTCAGCAACAGCTGGTCGAACAACTGGCTGCGCACGGTCACCAAGTGACCCAGGCGACGGTCTCGCGTGATCTCGACGCCCTGGGTGCAGTGAAGGTGGCGAACAACAGCTCCTCGCATTACGCATTGCCGGTTCGCTCCTCGGATGCGGCCGAAAAGGAACTGGTGAGCACCCTCAACAGCTTTGTGGAGTCGATGGCGGCATCGGGCAACCTTGCGGTCTTGCGGACGCCTCCTGCCGCAGCCCAGGTCGTTGCTTCGGCAATCGACGCCTCGGGCCTTGCGGAAGTGGTTGGCACCGTCGCCGGCGACGATACGGTGCTGGTGGTTGCGACCGAGGAGGTCGGAGGTACAGGTTTGGTGGACGTCTTGGAAAAACTCGGAGGCCAGTCATGAAGAAGATCGTTCTCGCGTACTCGGGAGGCCTGGACACCGCCGTGATCCTGCGTTGGCTCCAAGAGACGTACAACGCCGAGGTGGTGGCGTACACGGCGGACGTTGGCCAGGGCGAGGAGGTTGAGGAGGCACGCGAGAAGGCCCTCTCGACAGGCGCCGTCGAGGCCATCACTGAAGATCTCAGAGACGAGTTCGTACGAGATTTCGTGTTCCCTGCCCTACGCGCCAATGCGGTCTACGAGGGCTACTACTTGTTGGGCACGTCATTGGCACGACCGGTGATTGCCAAAGGTCTCGTGAGAGCAGCAGAAGCGACGGGCGCTGACGCCATCGCTCACGGTGCCACCGGCAAAGGCAATGATCAGGTGCGCTTCGAGCTCTCCGCGTACGCACTCAAGCCCGACATCAAGGTGGTCGCCCCCTGGCGCGAGTGGGATCTCAAGGGGCGCGCCGACTGCGTTGCGTACGCCCAGGCTCATGGAATTGCGGTACCGGTCACACCGGAAAAGCCGTTCTCGATGGACGCCAATCTCATGCACATCTCGTACGAAGGTGGCGTGCTCGAGGATCCGTGGACTTCGCCTCCGCGCGGTATGTTCCGGATGACGGCCGAGCCGGAGGACGCGCCCAACGAGTCCGAGACCGTCGTCGTGACGTTCCGTGAAGGCACACCAGTGGCGGTCAACGGCATCGAGCTGTCGCCGGTAGACCTTCTGACCATGTTGAACGATGTGGGCGGTCGCCATGGAGTCGGTCGCGTTGACATCGTCGAGAATCGCTTCGTCGGCATGAAAAGCCGAGGCGTTTACGAGTCGCCTGGCGCAACGGTGCTTTATCACGCGCATCGCGCTGTTGAGTCCCTCACACTGGATCGCGAGGTCGCCCACCTACGAGACGAACTCGTGTCGCGGTATGCCGAGATGGTGTACAACGGTTTCTGGTTCTCGCCCGAGCGCGAGGCATTGCAGGCGTTCATGGATGATGTGCAGCGCCGAGTCAACGGAGATGCGCGGATCCGTCTGTACAAGGGGCAGGCAATCGTCGAGGGTCGTCGCTCGGATGGGCACGCCCTGTACGACGCAGCGATATCGACATTCGAGGCCGATGACGTCTACGACCAATCCGATGCCCAAGGCTTCATTCGGCTTCAGTCGCTTCGTCTGCGAACCTTCGCAGAGAAGCGACTCGGCGAAGGTGAATGACCACCTTACGGAGGTAGCCAGATGACATTGTGGGGAGGGCGGTTCGACAGCGCGCCCGACGAGGTGTTGTGGGCATACACCGTGGACACGTCGGATCGCCGTTTGCTTCCCGACGACATTCGCGGGTCTCAGGCGCACGTGGCGATGTTGGTTGCGAGGGAACTCCTGTCGCCGGACGAGGGTGCGGCCCTGCAGCAAGGTTTGACCGAAATCGCCAGGGAGGCGAGCGATGGTCGTTTCGGCTGGCTCGAGTCCGACGAGGACGTGCACTCGGCCGTCGAGCGCCGACTCGGTGAGATCGTCGGCCCGGTGGCGGGAAAGCTCCACACAGGACGCTCGCGCAACGATCAAGTATGTCTGGATCTTCGCCTCTACCTGTCGCGATCCGGGCGCGAGCAGATCAAAGGTCTCGCACGATTCGCCGGGATGCTGGTCGACAAGGCAGAGGAGGTCGGCGACACCATCGTGCCCTCCTATACCCATCTACAGCAGGCACAGGCTGTGCCTCTGGCGCATCACTTGTTGGCCTATGCCGAGATGTTGCGCCGCGACGCCGAACGGATGTCGGGAGCGGTAGGGCGTATCGAGGTGTCTCCGCTCGGTGCCGGTGCTTCGGGGGGATCGAGCCTTCCGATCGATCCGCTGACCTCCACACAGGCGTTGGGTTGGTCGTGGCACTTCGTCAACTCGATGGATGCGGTCGGATCTCGCGATTTCGTATCCGAATACGCGTTCTGTGCGGCGCAGGCGATGGTGCATCTGTCCCGGCTCGCTGAGGAGCTGATTCTCTGGGCGACCACCGAATTCGGATGGGTGACCTTCGAGGATGCGCACACGACCGGATCATCTGCACTTCCCCACAAGAAGAATCCTGACATTGCGGAGTTGGTGCGCGGCAGGACTGCCGCCGCAATTGGCGATCTCACGACCGTGATGGTGATGCAAAAAGGCTTGCCAATGACGTACAACCGGGACCTCCAGGAAGACAAGCGCGCTGTGTTTCACATCGACGACACGCTGGCAGGATCGCTCGGGGCATTGGGTGCCCTGATGTCGGGTGCGCGGTTTTCGCCGCCGCCTCCTTCGTCATGGGTGACTGCCTTGGATCTTGCAGAGGCCTTGGTCTTGCGAGGTGTTCCGTTTCGGGAGGCACACGAAGCGGTGGGTGGCCTGGTCTCCACACTCGTCGCTGAAGGGCGTGACCTGGCTTCGGCCACGGAATCCGAATTGGTGGCTGCTGACGGCCGATTCATCCCCACCGACGTGGCGTTGCTCGATGTCGAGGCGTCTGTGCGCCGCAGGATGTCGCCAGGCGGCGGCTCGTTCGAGAACGTTCAGCGACAGATCAGTTGGATCAGAGAGGCTCTCGCCAAGACGCTTTCCGAGTAGCCATCGACAGCTTTGAGGACGTTTGCCCGATGGTCAGACACCGCTCATGCGAAGCCGTCCATCTGTCGATGAGATCCGATGAGTTTCACCACCGCTGCCCGTATCTATGCGGAGCAGGCCAGTCGCCGGCGTGTGGTCCTCGTTGCCCTCGGATTGCTGTTTGCTGTCGTCGGCGCCGACATCTTCACCGGGTCGCAAGTGTCGTTCTCGTTCTTCTACGTATTGCCTCTCGCGTTGATGACGTGGCGGTTCGGCGGACGAACGTGGGTTTTTGGTTCAGTGATCGCAGCCACCATCTGGTTCTCGGTTGACGCTTTCACTCGTCCAGGAGGAGCGCTGATCATCCCGATGTGGAACGCTGTCATTCGCGCGGCGTTCTTCTTGAGCATCACCGGATTGCTGATGAACCTCCAGGCCGCATTGCGACGCGAAACGGACTTGGCGAACTTCGACGCGCTGACTGGTTTGCCGAATCGTCGAGCGCTTCGAGTCGCGGCCGAACGAGAGCTCGCACGCACCCAGCGTTCAGGAGAGGCGATCACCTTCGTGATGATCGATCTCGACGGACTCAAGAAGATCAACGACACTGCTGGTCACGCGGCAGGCGACGAGGCGATTCGCGCAGCGGGCCACGTCGTCTTCACTTCGATCCGACGCAGCGACATTGCCGCTCGAATCGGAGGTGACGAGTTTGCGCTGATGCTTCTGGGGCCTGAGCCTCGCGTGGTGCTCGAACGAATTTTGGAGCGCATCGCAGAGCATTCGGTTGCAGGACACCACCTCAACTGCTCGATCGGCGCCGCGACGGTCGTCAACTTGTCGCTCGAAGCAGCGCTCGACGCTGCAGATGAAGCGCTCTACGAGGCGAAGCGAGCAGGCAAGGGACAGATCGTCTTTGCCGAGGTCGATGCTCCACAGGTGGAGGCGCCGCCGGCGATCGTCTGAGGCGCTCCTGTCGCAGGCTCACCAGGTGGCGACTGCGTGCAGGGTGTTCTCAGGCGGCGACGAGCAAATCGGAAGGAACCTCGAAGCAGACCTGACAGGTCATGTCAGGACACGCTGTTGCGATGAGGTCTTCACCAAGCTCGGCGAACCAATCGATCATGTCGTTCAGTGCTGTGCATTCCATGGACTCTTTCTATCGGCTGGGTGTGACATGAATGCGCGACCGTCGCCCCGAAGCACAACGGAGAACGCGTAGGCTCTGGGCAAGGCCGCATTCTCCGACGGACGCGGTCGGTGAGGCAATCATGGATGACGTCGAGCGCGTCCTGTTCCCGAGTTCGACCGTGCAGGTCGGAACGTTTCGCTGTCCGCCGCGCCACGAACGCTTTCCGGGAGGTCGCGTCGAGACGCACCTCGTAGCGTTTCCTTGGTCGGCAGTGATGATCGAACAGGAAGGTGCTGCCCCTGTGGTTGCCGATCCCAGCATCGCCATGCTGTACAACCCTCGGCAGGAGTACCGCCGGCATCCGGTCGACGGTCGAGGGGACCATTGCGCGTGGTATTCCATCAACGCCGATTGGCTCGCCAACATCTCCAACGGTGAGCCCTACCGATTCGCATCAAGCCACACTCGCGTGAGTTCCGGGCTCTTTCTCCGGCATCAACTTCTGGTGCACTATCTGATGGCGAACGCCCACCCCGACCCTTTCGTTGTCGAAGAGACGAGCCTCCGGCTGCTTGCGGATCTGTTCGCCGCCGATCCGGCCGAGGCGCACTCGCCGACGGCCACCACCCCCAGGACCGTCGAGAACCACGTGCTCCTCGTACGCGACACCAAGGAGTTCTTGGCGCGGAATTTCCGAGATCGATTGGACCTGGCAATGATCGCTTCGGCTGTGGGCAGCTCGCCGTTTCATCTCACCAGATTGTTCGGTGCTCTTGAAGGCACCACCATCCATCGACACATCTCTGCGCTGCGGCTGCGCGCCGCAGTTGGCCTTCTCCTCGAGTCCGATTGGGACATCGCGACCATCGCGCATCAAGTCGGGTTCAGCTCACACAGCCATCTCACGAGGAGATTCACCACTCACTTCGGGTTCGCTCCTCGCCAGGTGAGGCAGCTGTCGTCCAAAGATTTGAGCAAGATGGTGAAAGTCTGACCATCGGACCGCGACGAGGCTGTCACTCCACATAACAAGGAGGCAACCTCATGCGCGTGATGCTCACTCGCAGCGTGGTTCTTGCGATGGTGGTGGTCTTGGTGACAGCCGGGACGCTCGTAGCGAGCCCACCATTCGTAGAGGACGACGCGGAACTCATCTACTCACTCGTCGGAGAATCCGACGGTGATCTGTTTGGCTGGGTAGCGGCCAACATCAGCGACATCACGGGAGACGGGGTGGACGACATCCTCGTTCCGGCGATCGTCGATGGCACTGGCGGTCCGGCAGCCGGACGAGCGTACGTGTACTCGGGTGCCAACGGCAGCCTGCTGAACACAATCGATGGTGAGGACTTCGAGCTCCTCGGCTACAGCACCGCGGGTGCAGGCGACGTCGACGCCGATGGCGTTCCGGACTACATCCTCGGCGCACCAGGCAGTGGGTTTGCGCCTGAGCCGCCGTTGGGTCGGGCGGTGGTCATTTCGGGCGCCGACCATTCCGTGCTGCTCGAAGTCGAGCCGAGCGAACGGAACTTCTTTGGATCGTCGGTTTCTGCGGCTGGTGACCTGAATGGCGATGGCTATGGCGACTTCGCGGTTGGCGCCATGCAGGACGACACGGCTGCCGAGGACGGCGGCGCGTTGTTTGCCTACTCCGGTGCAGATGGCTCGCTGCTGTGGGCGCGGTACGGCGACGAGGACTTCGGCAACCTGGGTGGCGGAGCCGGGTTGGTCGGAGACGTCAACGCTGACGGAGTGCCAGATCTGTCCGTGGCCGCTCCGGGCGAGTTCGAGGGCCGAGGTCTGGCCTATGTGGTCTCCGGGGTCGACGGCTCGACGATTCATGTGCTGCGCCCGAGAGACGATGCGCAGAACTTCGGACTGTTCTTCGCGTCCGGCGCAGGTGATGTCGACGCTGACGGCGTCGGAGACGTGTTCGTCGGCGACTACAACTCGGGGCGTCAACAGCGCGCGGGGAGTGGTGCCGCGTACGTGTTCTCGGGAGCCACCGGCCGGAAGCTGCTCGTCGTGCGGGCCGAAAAGCCCGGTGACGGTTTCGGACCAGGTCGAGGGGTTGGTGACGTCAACGGCGACGGTCATGGCGATGTCATCGTTGCGGCGTACACGTCAAGTGACGGAGCTCCGTTCGCAGGAAAGGCCTACGTGTACTCGGGTGCTGACGGTTCGACCTTGCGGACTATCACTGCGACCGTTGCGAACGACAACTTCGGGGTTGACGCTCTCGGACTGGGCGACGTCGATGGGGATGGACTGACGGACTTCCTGATCACGTCGGTCGGCTTGGCATTCAACGGCACTGCGCCGGGATCTGCCCACGTGGTTGCCGGCATCCCACACGACTGACGAGTCGTCGGCAGGCCGACTGTTGATCGAGGGCGGGGCTTCAGCTCCGCCCTCGACGCAATGGCTCAGGCCGCTTCCGACCAGGTGGTGGTGGGAGCGCATGACTCGCAGTTCACGTCGGGGCAGCGATCCACGACTTCGAAGTCGAATCCGGCTTCGGCGAGTATTTCGAGCTGTGCCGTGAACGTTTCCATACGAGTATTTCTACCCAATGGGTGTGACAAGAAACACGCTGGGACGTTCTCGCACAGTGATGCCCCCCTGCGGCCTAGGAGGCCGCGTCCCCCCAACACTCGCTGTGCTCGCGAGGGGGACAGAGGTCCCCGCTGCGCACGCGAGGGGGGACAGAAGACTCTCTTGCTGCCGTGGTCAGGGTACGGATGCCGGTCTCCTCCCCCGTCGACGAAGGAGACGGTTGGGGGAGGCTGGGAGGGGGCACAACGGATGAAGGTCGATCGCGTTTGTAGAGCTCAGTACGCGGCGAGCGAGGGGCGTTCTTCTTACGGTGATGCCCCCCGGCGGCCTGGCGGCCGCGTCCCCCCAACACTCGCTGTGCTCGCGAGGGGGACAGAGGTTCTCGGTGCGCTCGCCAGGGGACGAAGAAGCGCCCGCTGCGCTCGTGGGGAGGGGATGGATGCTTTTCTCCTCCCCCGTCGACGTAGGAGACGTTTGGGGGAGGTTGGGAGGGGGCACAACGGGTGAAGGTCGATCGCGTTCGTAGAGCTCAGGACGCGGCGATCGAAGGGCGTCCCTGTACGCTGATCCCCCCTGCGCGTCGGGCAACAGTGCACGACTGACCGTCTCACTATCGTGTCTGCGTGGATTCCAAACGACTCATCGAGCTTGCCGCGCTGGCAACTGAAGCCTCCGGCTGCACGAAGTGTGCGCTGGCCGAGTCGAGGACCCAGGTGGTCTTTGCGTCTGGCCATCCGAATTCGTCGCTCATGATCGTCGGCGAGGCGCCAGGGCAGAATGAGGACGAGCAAGGGCTCCCGTTCGTCGGGCGGTCGGGAGACCTTCTCGACGAACTGCTCGAGATGATCGGTTTGGATCGTAAGAACGTGTACATCACGAACGTGGTCAAGTGTCGTCCGCCGAAGAACCGGGATCCGAAGCCTGAAGAGATCGAGGCCTGCAAACCGTACCTTCGCGACCAGGTTCCCCTCGTTGATCCCACTGTGGTGGTCACGCTCGGCAATTTCGCAACAAAGCTGCTGCTACCGACGGAGGAAGGCATCACGAAGGTTCGCGGCCGCTCTTACGAGTGGTGGGCGAGATGGCTGGTTCCCACCTATCACCCGGCGGCCGCGCTGCGCGGAGGAGCCAAGGTCAAGGACCTCATGCAGGCCGACTTTTGGGAGGTCAGACGGCTCTTAGACTCAGTGGAACCGACCAAGGCCACATCGGACTGATGATCGAAATCACCAGCACCACAGAACAAGAGACTTTCGCGGTCGGACGCCGACTCGCGGGCCTCCTCAAGCCAGGCGACGTCGTCCTGCTCACCGGGCGGCTTGGCTGCGGCAAGACGCTCTTCACGTCAGGTATTGGCGACGGTCTCGGGGTCGATGAACCGGTCGTGAGTCCGAGTTTCGTACTCGTTCGCTCGTATCGAGGGTTTCTGCCTCTGATTCACGCCGACGTCTATCGATTGTCATCGACAGGAGAATTCGAGGACCTCGACCTGTTGAGCGACGCAGCAGAAGGCGTCCTCGTCATCGAGTGGGGTGGGGTTGTGGCTCAGGCGCTCCCAGAAGACTTCCTGACCGTCGATTTCGAAGTCAAAGACGACGGTCAGCGCGTCCTGAGCATTCGACCATCTGGTTCGTGGCGTTCCCGAGACCTCGGACCGTTGGCCGCATGAAGATCCTCGCGATAGAGACTTCAACCCCGGCTTCATCGGTCGCCATCGGCGAGGACAACGACCTCGTCGCCATGACGTTGCGAGTCGATTCGAAAGGACACGTTGGTTTCCTCGTCTCGGCCATCGACTATTGCTTCTCGCAAGCCGGATGGAAGCCGAAAGACATCGACGTCGTGGTGGTCGACGTAGGGCCTGGTCCGTTCACGGGTCTGCGGGCCGGCGTTTCAACAGCACAGGCTGTAGCCGCTGCCGTTGGCGCCCATGTGGTCACGGTTGGTTCGCTCACGACCCTGGCGCTGCGCGCCGCAACCGGTCGGCGCCGCATCTGGCCGATCGTCGATGTGCGACGTGGTGAAGTGGCTACAGCCCCTTATCGGCCGGTGCCAGGTGGTGTCGTGAGAGACGGCGCCACCGAGTTGGTCAAGTGTGAGGACTTCCGCAACCTCCTCGACGCCGACTCCGAAGAGACGTTGGTCGTAGGCGATGTGCCGGCGCTCCCGGACGGGATGATGCGAGGTCTGAGCCGAGTGAAGATCGGTCGACCTCGATACCCGGCAGCCGATGTGCTCCTCGAGATCGGGTACCTGAAGGCACGCCAGGAAGAGTTCGCCAGCACCGAGGAAGTGCGACCGCTGTATCTGCGGGAACCCGACGCTCAGATCAACTGGCGCGAGTTCCGAGAAGAAGGGCTGTGGCCATCGTGATTCGACCGATGACCCGAACCGATCTTCCCGTGGTCACCGCGCTCGAGGAACAGATCTACAGCCAACCCTGGTCTCCCAATGTGTTCGAGAGTGAAATCGATCGCACCGACCGGGCTTACGTGGTGGTCGACGAGGAGGGAGCGGTGGTCGGATATGCCGGCATGTTGTTCGTCGAGGACGACGCCCACGTGACGACGATGGCAGTGTCACCAACTGCGCGGCGAGGTCGATACGGAACCCGCCTGATGCTCGCGTTGATCGCCGAGGCCTTGCATCGAGGTGCCCGCAACCTCACGCTCGAAGTGCGGGCGTCGAACGACGCCGCGCAGCGGTTGTACGACCGGTTCGGGATGTCGAAGGTCGGTCTGCGCAAGAACTACTACCGCGACGAAGATGCCGTCATCATGTGGGCCAACGACATCGATTCCGAGGAGTACGCCGACCGCCTGCGCTCCATCGAGGAGGGTCTCAATGGCTGAACCGATCATTCTCGGAATCGAGACCAGTTGTGACGAGACCGGCGTTGCCGTTGTCCAGGGCACAACGGTGCGCTCGAACGTCCTCGGAACGCAGACCGAGGAGCACTCCCGTTTCGGTGGCGTCGTGCCCGAGGTGGCTGCCAGAGCCCACATCGAGGCCATTCGACCGCTCGCCCATGCGGCACTTGCCAAAGCCGGAGTACACCCTGAGGAATTGGATGCGGTCGCAGCAACACGCGGTCCTGGCCTGTCGGGAGCGCTGCTGGTCGGGTTTGCATACGGCAAGGCCCTGGCCTGGTCGCTCGGCAAGCCCTTCATCGGCGTCGATCACATGGAAGGCCATCTCTTCGCTCCTCGTTTGGAGCACGCAGACTTCGAGCCGCCGGCGATAGTCGTTCTGGCGTCGGGAGGGCACAGCCAGATCGTTCACTTGACCGAATGGGGTTCGTACGAGGTGATGGGTCGCACCATCGACGATGCGGCGGGAGAAGCATTCGACAAGCTGGCCAGATTCATCGGTCTCGGATATCCCGGCGGTCCGGCAATCGACAAAGCATCCGAAGGTGGCGATCCGACGGCTTTCGCGTTTCCTCGCGCTCTGCAAGACCGTCCTTACGACTTCTCATTTTCCGGCCTCAAGACGTCCGTGGTCACGCAGCTCGAGAAGGCGAAGGACAGCGGCTCGGTGCCACCACTCGCCGACGTGGCTGCATCGATCCAGGAGGCCATCGTCGACGTCCTCGTGGCCAAGACGTTCAATGCAGTGGATGCCACCGGAGTGACAGTGGTTGCCGGCGGTGGCGGCGTGCTCGCGAACCGTCGCCTGCGCGAAGAACTCGCCAATCAAGCAGACAAGCGCGGTGTTCGATTGTTGCTGCCTTCTCCTGCCTACTGCACGGACAACGGCGCGATGATCGCCGCCGCCGGGTCATTCCACCTCAAACGAGGGAACGTGAGTAGCTGGGGGAGCGACATCGACACCAGCCTCACCTTGGGCTGATGTTTCGGCGTAGTGGCTGGTCGCTGGGACGGGTACTCGGGATTCCACTCGTCATCGATTACTCGTGGCCGATCGTTGCGGCGCTGATCACCTGGACCCTGTTTGTGGACTTCAGAGACGCCGTCGCCAACATCAGCGTTGAAGTTGCACTGATCGGAGCAGCCTCGGGCGCCATTCTGTTCTTTGCGAGTGTTTTGGCCCACGAACTGAGCCACTCCGTGCTCGCAAAGCGCCGCGGCATCGGAGTCCGCCGCATCCGGCTGTTCATCTTCGGCGGCGTATCCGAAATCGAATCCGAAGCGGTGACGGCGAAAGACGAGTTCGTGATTGCCGTCGGTGGTCCGCTCGTATCGGTGATCCTCGGAGGCGTGCTCGTCGGTCTCACCTGGTTGGCGCCGGCCGGTATGCCCTTGCTGGTTCGGTTGTTGGGATTGCTGGCGTACGTCAACATCGCCTTGGGATTGTTCAATCTCGTGCCAGGTTTCCCCTTGGACGGTGGACGGGTGCTCCGCGCCGCTATCTGGCGATTCTCGGGAGACCGACTCCGCGCAACAAGTGCCGCAGTGATAGTCGGCAAGGTCGTGTCGACCTTGCTCATGGTCACCGGCGGGGTGCTGTTTGCCGTCAGAGGAGACGTCGGCGGCATCTGGTACGTGGCCATTGGTTGGTTCCTGTATCGGGCGGCTGCCGGCACAATGACGCAAACGAAGGTGGTCGAGTCGCTGCGCGGCGTGACCGTCGCGCATGTCATGTCTCCGACCGTTGCTCCGGTGGACGGGCGACTTCCGGTCGGGGAGGTGCGACGACAGTCGATTGGTGCCCGCACGCAGGCAGCGATTCCTGTTGTGCTCGACGGGCGGGTCAAGGGACTCGCCGATCTGACGGGGTTCCACGTTCCCTCGGAATCGCTCGACGACTCGATTCCGGTCTCCCAAGTGATGGTGCCGCTTGGTCCCGAGACGGTCATCGACGGCACGACCCCGGCTGACCGCTTGTTCGCCATGTTCGAGACGGGTGACTGGTTCGCTGTCGTCGTCGACGGCAGGTTCGTCGGCTCCGTGGATACACGCGATTTCGCTCGGTATCTGGCCGCCACAGCTGTTTAGCACTCCCGGCAGGAGACTGCTACTGTTGTCACTCTCGAAGACAGACTGCTAGCGGCGTCCCTCGCGGACTGCTAACGGCAGAAGATCCCTTGAAGGGAGGGTCATGAATCTCAAACCATTGGGCGACCGCATTGTGGTCAAGCCAAAGGACAACGACGACGCCCGTACCCCAAGCGGTCTTGTGATCCCTGATACAGCCAAGGAAAAGCCCCAAGAAGGCGAAGTAGTTGCAGTTGGACCAGGTGATTACAAGGACGGCGAACGGGTACCGATGGATGTCGCTGTTGGCGACTTGGTCGTGTATTCAAAGTACGGCGGTACCGAAGTGAAGGTCAAGGGTGAGGACTATTTGGTCCTGTCAGCTCGTGACGTCCTTGCGGTGCTGGGCTAGGAGGAAACTGAATGGCAGCTAAAGAACTCAGGTTCAACGAAGACGCCCGGCGCTCACTGCAGGCCGGTGTCGACAAGTTGGCGAACATCGTCAAGGTGACGCTCGGGCCCAAGGGCCGCAACGTCGTGCTCGAGAAGAAGTGGGGCGCGCCCACCATCACGAACGACGGTGTAACGATCGCCAAGGAAGTAGAGCTCGAAGATCCATGGGAGAACATGGGTGCACAGCTCGCAAAGGAAGTCGCCGACAAGACCAACACGGTCGCCGGTGATGGAACGACGACGGCCACCGTGCTCGCTCAGGCGATGGTGTCCGACGGTCTGCGGATGGTCGCAGCTGGCTCCAATCCAATGGAGATGAAGCGCGGCATCGAAGAGGCCGTTGCCAAGGTCGTCGAGACAATTCTCGAAGGTGCGAAGCCGGTCGATTCGACCGACAAGGATCAGATCGCGTATGTCGCTGCGAACTCTGCAGCTGACAACACGGTCGGTGGCGTCATTGCGAACGCATTGGCGAAGGTTGGCAACGAGGGTGTCATCACCGTCGAAGACAGCCAGACGTTCGGAGTGGAGCTCGACTTCACCGAAGGTATGCAGTTCGACAAGGGCTACATCTCCCCGTACTTCATCACCGATGCTGATCGTCAGGAAGCCGTTCTCGACGATGCTTACGTGCTCGTGGTGAACTCCAAGATCACTGCGGTGCATGACCTGCTCCCAGTGCTCGAGAAGATCATGCAGGCAGGCAAGCCGCTCTTGATCATCGCCGAAGACGTTGAGGGTGAAGCCCTCGCGACGCTCGTCGTGAACAAGATCCGTGGCACGTTCCCATCAGTTGCCGTGAAGGCTCCTGGATTCGGTGAGCGCCGCAAGGCAATGCTTCAGGACATCGCAATCCTGACCGGCGGAACCGTCATCAGCGAAGAGGTTGGCCTCAAGCTCGACGGTGCAACGCTCGACCTGCTCGGTAAGGCACGCAAGGTCGTCGTGTCCAAGGACAACACGACCATCGTCGAAGGCGACGGCACCAAGGCCGACGTTGACGCACGAGTGAGCCAGATCCGTCGCGAAATCGAGAACACCGATTCCGACTGGGACCGTGAGAAGCTGCAGGAGCGTCTCGCCAAGCTGGCTGGTGGCGTTGCCGTCATCAAGGTCGGAGCAGCCACCGAAGTGGAGCTCAAAGAGAAGAAGCACCGTATCGAGGACGCCATCCAGGCGACCCGTGCAGCTGTCGACGAGGGCATCGTCCCCGGCGGCGGTGTGGCTCTGCTCAAGGCCCAGAGTGCAGTAGAGAAGCTCCGTGGAGGTTCCGACGACGTGAAGGCCGGCCGCATGGTCGTCCGTAACGCTCTCGAGTCTCCGCTGCGTCAGATCGCTGTGAACGCCGGCTATGAGGGCGGCGTGGTCGTCTCCAAGGTTCTCGAGAACGAGGACTTGAGCTTCGGCTTCAACGCAGCCACTGGCAAGTACGAGGACCTGTTGAAGGCCGGGATCATCGATCCTGCCAAGGTCACTCGCTCCACGCTGCAGAACGCAGCCTCGGTTGCAGCTCTCCTCATCACGACGGAGGCGCTGATCGCTGAGCAGAAGGAAGACGAGCCCGCAGGCGGAGGCCACGGCCACGGCGGCGGCATGGAAGGCATGATGTAGAAACAGTATCTGAGGAAGCTCTGCTTCCGAAGATGCATTGGAGATCGGTTTCGGCGTCGAACAGACGCAGAAACCGATCGACGGTTCGCCAAGAGCGAACACATGCCAACGGAAGAGCGGTCCCATCAGGGGCCGCTCTTTCGCGTTGCAACCGTCGAGTGTGCTTGGAACCGCGCTCAGGGCGAACGGAAGCACACTCGATAGCGCGGCGGCGCAAGACCAACCGTCGAGTGTGCTTGGAACCGCGCTCAGGGCGAATGGAAGCACACTCGATCATCGTGAGTTGCCTTGGCCTAGACCCGCTCAGTTACTCAACACCCGAAGCACCAGGTCTCGCCATCCCCAGCCGAGCAGCAGGCCTGCGATCACGTCGGTGAACCAGTGAACGCCGAGTAGTACACGGGTGGCGCCGACCACGGGTCCGGCTGCCTTTGCCAGACCCCGAGCGGCTGCCGATTGCGGAACGGCGATCGCCGCCATTTCGGACCACGCAGAGGCCGCCGTAGCCGTGTGACCACTTGGGAACGAGCTACCGGTCCAGGGTGCCCGGTACGGCCCATCGGGTCGGTCTCTACCGAACAGCTTCTTGGCGCCGTTGTAGACGAGGTTCTGACCACCGACCACGAGCAGCATCCGTAGGGCCGGCCGCATCGAACGGTCCCGCGCCGAAGCCGCCACCGCGACGATGGTCCCCACCGTCGCCACAAGCGGCGTCCCGCCGAGCTCTGTCACCGCCTTCACCGCCGGCACGGCGCCATCGGGCATGCGGTGGCGAACGACCTTCGAGATGTGGCGGTCGAGTTCCATCAGCCGTTCATACATGTGTCGTCGCTACCCGATCCCTCGAAGTCGGAAACAACGACCTCCGTCGGTTCACTACCTCCCACCGTGTCCTACCATCACGGCGCACCCCGCACCTGGAGATGACACAACCATGACGTCAGTGACCATTGCCATCGGCTCGTTCCTCACCCTCTTCGGCGTGATCGTGACGCTGCAATCCGATTCGTCGAGCATCACCTCGCTGATCCCCTCGATGTTCGGCGTCATCTTCTTGGCCCTCGGACTCCTGGCGAAGGCAAAGCCGGACGTTGCTCACCACGCGATGCACGGTGCTTCGGTGCTCGCCCTCATCGGTGTGCTCGCGTCGGTCGGCTCGCTCGTGGCGAGGGGAGCGAGTGGTTGGGCGTTGGCCAGCCAGCTGGTACTGATCGGAGCCTGTGTCGTCTTCCTCGTGCTCGCGATCCGGTCATTTCGGGCTGCCCGCTTGGCTCGTGAGAGCGCAATCTCGACCTGATCACCGCACGTAGGTGAGGAATTCACGGAAGATGAACGCCGTGGCTCCCCACATCACTCCTTCGTCGAACTCGAAGAACCACAGGTCGTAGCCCATGAAGTCGCGGGTGACCCAGCGCTCCTCGTCGAACAGTTCGCTCAGCTCCGGTTCGATGATCGACTCGACTTCGCGTTCGTCGGGAACCAGCTCGTCTGGCCGCTCGACCCGGCCAACCACAGGGATGATCCAGTTCGAAGGATCTCGTGTAGTCATGGCGCTCAGCCCGCCGATGATCGTCACGGACTCGACGGGCAGCCGAATCTCCTCCCATGCCTCCCGCGTGGCTGTCTCTGCGGGGTGTTCGCCCACTTCGATGCGCCCACCGGGAAAGACGATGTCTCCGGGGTGGGTGCGCATGAAGTCGGGTCGTTTGGTCAGAATGATTCGCGTGTTGCCCTGATCGTCGTCATACAGCGGCAGCAACACCGCGGCCTTTGCGTCGCCGGGATTGCTCACCTCGGGCAAGGCTTCGAGTCGTTTCCATACGTCAGACACCCGGACGAGGATACGGCGCGATAATCTCGCCTGATGCCGCGCATGCTCCCCACCTACGAACGTCGCACTCCTCGCCTCGTTCTTCGGCCGTTTCGACGTAGAGATGCCGATCCGATGGTCGAGTCCATCCAGGCGAGCTTGCCCGATCTTCGCAAGTGGCTGCCATGGGCCGTCGGCGGATACACCAGGATCGACGCCATCCGATACGTCCGCGAATCGGTGAACGCGTGGAACGAGCATCGCGCCTACGACTTCGCAATCCGTCAGCCGAGCGACCCGGATCGCCACCTCGGAAACGTCTCCATCTGGTGGACGTCGCGACAAGGTGCAGTGGGCGAGATCGGCTACTGGCTCAGATCAGACGAGGCGAGCAAAGGTTTCATGACCGAGGCGGTTGCAGGGATGCTGCGAGTGGGATTCGAGGAGCTCACGATGCACCGAATCGTCCTTCGTATCGCGGTCGGGAATCGGGCGTCCGAAAGGGTGGCCGAGAAGCTCGGCTTCGTTCTGGAAGGAACGCTGCGCGACGAGGTGCGAGTTGGAGACGAGTGGCTCGATCACACGATCTGGAGCATGCTCAGCCACGAGTACGACGTCCACGTCGACAGGTTTCGCGCCGAGACGTGGATCTGAGACCTCAGCGGCGCAGCGCCGTTTCGGCTTCCATCCGCACCTGAAAGTCCTCGTCTTCGAGCAATCGCTCGAAGATCGCCTTGTCGTGATACTCGAACTCGCGCAGGGCACGAGTGGCTTTCCATCGGATCCACGCGTCCGGATCGTTCAGTGCGTTCAGGAACACGTCGACGAGATCGGCATCGTCGCTGTCGGCCCCGCTGTCGATGGCCGTCCGGCGGACGATCTTGCTCTCGTCGGCCGCACCCTTCCGGATCGATTCTCCGACGATCGAACGATCGGTCGATTGCGCTAGGACCGCCACGGCGATTCGCCTGGTGCGCGCGTCGTTGGCAGACAGAGCCTCCTGCAGTCGGCCCCTCGCCTTGGCATCGTCAGGATCGAGGAGGTGGAGTTCTTCGGCGACGAGGCGTAGTCGGCCGGCTTCGTCGAGCATCTCGTCGCGGGTCTGAGCTGCCGGCCCGGTTTCGGGTTGATGTTCGAACAACTCAGCGACCAAGGCAAGAAGCGGCTCGAGTCGATCCTCCCACGACGAAGAGCGAGCTAGACCGACCGTCACGAAGTCGCCGGCGACCATCACATCGGTGACGTCGCCTTCGGCGAACAGGCGTTGCACCCGTTCGTCATCAGGTGTCGGTTCGCCGGCTTTGTACCAGATGCCTGGTCGAGGCTCGCCGCCCAGAACGAACTTCACTTTGCGCGGGTGCGGCGTGGCCTCAGGCCGGATCGGACCGGCAAACACTCGGTCGAAGATCGATGGTGAGCTTGCATCTACCTCACCGGATACCGAAAGCCGATACCGACCCTCGACGAATCCGTGCTCGAGGATGAACCCAGCGTCGAGCTCGTGACGCCACTGCCCTTCGCCGTGACCCACGAGATCGGCCAGTGCGGCTGCGTCCTCGTCGGTCCAGTCCTCGCTCGAGAAGAATTTCTTCAGAAGCGTCTTGAAGACGGCCAGTTCAGAGAATTCGAGCCCGGTTGCGATTTCCGTGGTCAGGTGTTGCAACGCTTGCGGATAGGCGGGGCTTGTTGCGATCGCGGCACGGGCTTGGGCGTGAGCGCCTTGATGCCTCGTCACGATCGAGATCCGTTGCGTTCGCCGTCAACCACAGGTGTCTGGCATAGCCAAGCATCTTGCTGTCCTCGTAGTGGAAAGTCTGCCTCAGTGGTTAGACAATCCAATCGGCGACTTCTATCAGACTTATCCACAATTTTTTTTCATGTGGTTCGAAGGAGGCCAACGATGAAACCGTCGACAATGGCTTCCCATGCGGCGTCGATGATGTTGACGTGCACTCCCACGGTGCCCCACGACTCATCAGCCGAGGCGTGCTCGACGAGCACCCTGACCCTCGCCGAGCTGCCATCTGAGGAGTCCAGATCCCGGACTCGAAAGTCGGTCAATTTGAACTTGGAGAGCTGTGGAAAGGAGTCGAGCAAGGTGTCTCGCAGCGCACGGTCGAGCGCCGAAACCGGCCCGTCGCCTTCGCGAGTCGTCACGACTCGTTCTCCGTTCACGACGGCACGCACCGTTGCTTCTGCGAGAACCTCTCCGCCGGTGCGATGTTCGATGAACACCCGGTACGACTCGAGCTCGAAGAAGTCCTGCGTCCAACCGGCAGCGCGACGCAGCAAGAGTTCGAACGAACCATCAGCAGCTTCGAACTGATAGCCCTCATGCTCGAGTTCCTTGATCATGTCGACCACGCGCTGCGCGGCGTCGCCATCGAGGGCGAGACCTTGATCCTTGGCTTTGGCCAACACCGTCGACCGCCCGGCGAGTTCCGAGACCACGACCCGCGTGGCGTTGCCCACTCGGGTCGGATCCATGTGCTCGTACGTGTCGGAGCGGCGGGCCAGCGCCGACGTGTGCAATCCCGCTTTGTGGGTGAACGCCGAAGACCCGACAAACGGTAGGTGTGGGTCGAGAGTGAGGTTGATTATCTCGGCGATGTGATGTGAGACTCGAGTGAGGTGATCGAGGTGGTCGGCAGGACTCACACCGACATTCATCTTCAGTGACAGGTTCGGGATGACCGAACAGAGGTCGGCGTTTCCGGTCCGCTCGCCGTAACCGTTGACGCACCCTTGTACCTGCACTGCGCCGGCACGCACGGCCGTCAGCGAGTTGCCGACAGCCATTCCGCTGTCGTTGTGAAAGTGGCAACCGAGCTTCGGATCGTGGAGAGCTTCGCCGACTTCGCCGAGCACTCGTTCGACGTCGTGACTGAGGAAGCCGCCGTTGGTGTCGCACAACACGAGCCGTTCGGCGCCTGCATCCTTGGCTCCCTGGAGGACTGCGAGTGCGAAGTCGGGGTTGGCTCGGTACCCGTCGAAGAAGTGTTCGGCATCGAAGAACACTCGACGGTTCTTGGAGCGGAGATATGCGACGGAGTCGGCGACCATGGCGACCGCCTCATCCAAGCTGGTCTTGAGCGCGTGCTCCACGTGGTAGTCCCACGACTTGCCTACGAGGCATATGACGTCGGTCTCAGCGGCCAAGAGGGCGGCGAGCTGCTCGTCGTCCGACGGAAGGGCGTCTTTGCGCCTTGTCGACCCGAACGCAACGAGCGTGGCATTCGAGAGGGACAGCTCGGACTTCGCTCGATGAAAGAACTCATCGTCCTTCGGGTTGGCCCCCGGCCATCCGCCTTCCACGTAGTCGACACCAAGCTCGTCGAGCAGGCGCGCAACCTTGAGCTTGTCGTTGGCCGTGAGAGAAATGCCCTCCTGCTGCGTGCCGTCTCGCAGGGTGGTGTCGTAGATCTCGACCGTTGGGTTGCGTTCCATGGGTCTCTCCAATGAAAAACCCTCCGATGGCGGAGGGTGGATGCGGCGCAGGCACCGCCTCGGGGGCGGTAGCGCCTAAGTAATGATGGTTGGGTTCGCCTGCACGTCGGGCAGTATGCCCAGACCGCTCCTTTACGTCAACGTGGACCGAGCACACCAAGCCTTCTCAATTCGACGAGCTTGCGTCGTATAAGGGCGTCGTCGCCGGTGCGGTAGCCGAGGGTGATGGTGTGCATCGGGCCGATTGGCGTCCCCCGCTCGACGCGATGCCGTTCGTTCCCGTCGAGTGACCCCCCGAGTGCCTGATAGGCGTCCATCACCCAGTCCATGTAAACGGGGCCGCTGTTCTGCTGCGCCGAGAAGTCGATTGCAGGGTCAGACCACGCCGCATGCTCCCAGTCGATGACCGCAACGAGGGTGCCTGCCCGGAGCACGAGGTTGTCTTCGGACGCATCGTGGTGAACCAGGCGGGGAGTGAACTCCCACAGTTCGTCGGCTTCGTTGTAGCGCTCAAACCAGTCGTCGATCTGGAGCGCCGCG